>NZ_CBDDRA010000017.1:0-128873 GCF_965232925.1 Tumidithrix helvetica PCC 7403 | reverse complement strand
ATCTGTGTCAATTGCCATTTAGCTTCTAATTCTCTTTTCATGTTTGAGCTTGACTTAGCCTTTGCAATTTCTTGCTCTATTTTCTCGTGCCTTTCTGTTGCTCTTGCCTTGCTGCCGATTAGTCCAAACTAAAGCAAGTTTGCAGTGTCGCAAGACGACTTTGGACAAACTGTTGCCTAAAAACTGCGCCCATCGACGATCGCACGACATCTGGATCGAATGGATCGATGCGATCGCCCAATAAAATAAACCCTGCGCCTCCAAATGCCTCTGAAGTGCGGATCAAGGTTCCTAAGTTTCCAGGCGATCGCACGGTATCCAACACTACCCAGCAGAGACCCGTTCTGGGAGAAATCTCTGACAACTGTTCCCACGGTTGCCGTACAATCGCCCCGACACCAGAAGCCCTCTCTGTCCGCGAAATGTGACGAAATTGTTCTGGGGTGATAGATAGACAGGGAATCCCATCGCGACGAGACTTTCGTACTAACTTTCTGACAATCGGCGCGGTGAGTAATTTCTCGCTATAAACAATTTTGGAAATCTGTAACTGATTGTCGATCGCCCAAATAAAGTTACGCACGCCTTCAACGTAAAAAGATTGGCTGGCTTCGCGGTAGGTGCGATCGGACTGTAATTGTTGAATCTGGTCTAGTTGAGCTTGAACTAATGGATCGTCAGCAATAGATCTAACATGGGTCATCCTCCTTCAGAGCATCTTGGCTCTCAACTTAATTGGACACAAACATTGTAACAGTCCTCTCTGATTCACGGTTCGGCTTATACACGTCGACCAGAGCTGTCTCCCTACAATGCTTTTGAGGCGTGCTGTACGATACCAAGCCTTAAGATCATGCGTAATGCTAATCGAGTAAGCTGTAAGTGTGAACTTTTGAAAAGAGGCACATGACATGACATTAGCTGAAGTACTACCATCGGTACGACTGCTCTCTGCAACGGAAAAACTTAAGCTGATTCGAATTCTGGCTGAGGATTTGGATACGGCTGAGAATATTTCACCTTTGGAACCTTTCAAAACCTATGATTTGCCAACTCCATACGATAGCTTTGGGGCTGGTGCGGTTTTGATGGAAGCTCTTCAGCAGTCAAAGCTAAGCCAGTCATGATGTATGCGATGCTATCCTTCAACAATCGTGGCTTGATATGGCTAGGTTTAGGAAGATGCTATGATTCAAATTAGATAGCACAACCATATGTTTAATATGTCTCTTATCGAACTCCTGCCAAGTGTCAGTCAACTAACGCATCAAGATAAGCTTAGACTTATTCACTTTCTTTTGCTTGCAGTAGCAAAAGAGGAAGGATGTAGCCTAGATTCTACCCACGCCGCTCATCATGAAAACACACTTATAGAACAACTAGCGCTTACCGATGCGGTTGTATGGTCGCCTCAAGCCGATCGCCAAGCGGTTCAAGCCTTATCAGATCTCTTAGTGACAGCACAAATATCAAATGCTTGACGGCTTTCGCTTTTTATTTACAGAACGGACTGATAGTTCTGGTCGCTTTAGCATCTTGCCATATTTATCTCTTATCTTGACCAATGGAAAACGTTCAATAGAAGTAAAGTATTGCTTATCAATCCGCAGCCTAACAATGTGTTTGAGCCAACTACTCAAAAGTAATCTTTAAGCCTTTACCTTCAAAAGCTGAAATATATACACAGCATACATTATCTATTATTTCTCTGGCAGGCTGATAGTGCAATTATAATAGGGGAGTAAAGCTCACTGAACTGGAGTGCTTTTTATGGTTGCAGCAGAACTAGTCTCGATGTTAAAAGATCTTAGCCGTTTAGATAAATTCTATATCGTGCAGATTTTAATCTCAGAACTAGCCCAACAAGAAACGGATCTAATTAAACCCGACCAAGCTTATCCAGTGTGGTCTCCCTATGATGCTTTTGAGGCAGCAGATACGATGTTAAAAGTGCTGAACGATGCCAAGTCTCAAGACCATGCGTAATGCTAAACGATATTCGTTCGTATCTGGTGATGCCGCATTAGGCGAAGCTGGGTTTCGTCCGCATCTACCTTTCACTCTCGTTTATGAGCAAAATTCTGTTGCAGCATCTGGTTTACTCGATACTGGAGCCAGTGTAAATGTACTTCCATATTCGATAGGAATTGAGCTTGGTTACGAATGGGAACGCCAAACAACAGCTCTCAATTTAACAGGAAATTTGGCTCAGTATGAAGCTCGTGTTGTGCTTGTTCAGGCTGTTTTGGATCGATTTAAGCCTGTGCAACTGGTATTTGCATGGACACAAGCTCTAAATGTGCCGCTCATTTTAGGACAGGTCAACTTTTTTATGGAGTTTGATGTTTGTTTCTACCGTTCACAATTGCAGTTTGAAATCAGCCCAAAATCCTATGCTTGAGAGTAAGTTGGTCGACAGACACCTAGGCGACTCAACTTTACCGTTATCGCCAAAGTCACCCAAAAATCACCACCAAAATCATCATTCTCAATATCAAAATATAGCGGCGCAAGGCTCACAAAAACATCTTAGGTAGCCTAGAATAGGAAAGCTTGAGATCTTTCTTCAGTCAGGCTGAAAAACACCACAGAAAAATGTATGCAGATTTCTCAACAACGCTTGCATAAGCTAGAGATAACAAAGCTCAAGAATGTCAAGGATCTTTGCATTTCATTTGAGAGTAAAAATATAACTGGTATTCTTGGCCCAAACGGTTATGGGAAGTCAACTATTCTTCACGCTCTAGCCTGTTGTTTTAAGCCACCATATGAAGAACAACAAGACTATAAATTTAGTAATTTTTTCCTACCAAGCCCTGATGCATTATGGGAAGGTAGTGAGTTAAAAATAGTTCATACTTATCGAAATTCATCTCAAACATTCGAAAATGTAGAACAGCTTTATGGGAAGAGTAGTGATCGATGGAAACCAATATATAAAAGACGACCTACAAGAAATATATATTATTTTGGTGTGGACAGTTGTGTACCACTTATCGAATCAGAAAAACGAAATGTAAAAATTAACTACTCAACTAGTAATGTAAGTGAAAGTATTATAAATACAATACTAGAGAAGGCTTCATATTGTCTTAATAGGCAATATACTGCCTATAACATTCATGACCCTGGTAATGGGAGAAAGTTTATTGGTGTTGAAGCCAATGGAATAAGATACTCTGCATTGAGTATGAGTGCTGGCGAACAAAAGATATTTTTATTGCTAGAAAAAATATTTAGAGCTGATAAGTATAGTCTCATCCTAATAGATGAGTTGGATCTTCTATTACATGATTCAGCGATGAAGAATTTGATTAAAGTGGTATCTGAAAGGGCACAAAGCCAAAATCTTCAAGTAGTATTTACGACGCATAGAGAATCAATTCTTGAGTTGTCTGATTTTATTAACATAAGACATGTTTTTGGTACATCAGAAAAAACTCTTTGCTTCAATGAAACAAAACCAGATGCAATAAATCGCTTAACAGGGTCTCAACCGAGGTTAATTGAAGTTTTTGTTGAAGATGATCTTGCTGTAGCAATCATTAAGAAGATAGCAGGTCAATTAGGTATTTCTAGGCATCTATCTGTACAAAGATTCGGTGCTGCTATGAATTGTTTTACAGTTCTAGCTGGGTTACGTCTACGTGGTGAAAGCTGTGATAATACTATTTTTGTGTTGGATGGAGATGTCTATAGAACTCTAGAAGAACAAAAAGAACGATTAAAGGCTGTTTTAACTGGAAATGATGAACGCGCAAACTCACTTCGAGAGTCTAGCCTTCAGAAAATAAAATGTTTAAATCTTCCAGAAAATACTAAACCTGAAAAGTACATTCACAGTATTATTATTGGTTTAGAAAACAATGATGATAACGAGTGTAATGAAATAATTGGAGTGGCAAGGCATATTGTAGCTGTTGATAACAGCCATAGGTATGTAGACGATATAATAAAAAGACTTGATTGGAATAGAGATGTTGGATTATCAAAAATAATTGACCTACTTAGTTCTACTCAAGAGTGGACTAGTTATATTGCTAATGTGAAAGATTGGTTAACCTCACAAATACCATTGGTGCAAGAGACTACATCGCAAGAGGTCAACAATTAAATGCAGCAGAGTTTGCAAGTTGCTAGTGCTGAGTTCGGTTTGGTCTGACGTTGCTGAGTTTGGGAGCTATTCCCGATCACCCAAATCACTACCAAAATCGTCATTCAAATTATCGTTCTCAATATCAAAATCTAGTTTTTGAAGATCGGTGCGGCGCGAGGTTCTGCGGTGTTTTTTGGTGACTAGGCGAGGTTCGTGTTGAACTTGTCCGCCCGTTCCAGACTTCGTTTTTAGAGTGGATTCCGTTTTCGTCGTATCTCTCGCTTTAGAATAGTACGCTTCCACATCATCCAAAAATAGAGAGTAGTGGGCATAGCGTTCCCAATCACCTTGGACGACACAGTTGGGTTCGTCACGGTGCAAGCAGTCGTTAAATTGACAAGTACCCGACGCTAGCCTCTGACGTGCTTCAGGAAAACAGTAGGCTAACTCCATCGGTGTTTTAGGAAGTGCGGGCTGCAAAAAACCGGGAGTATCCGCCAAATATCCCGTTGCTCGATCGTCGAGGGGAAAAAGTTCGACATGGCGAGTGGTATGCCGACCGTGCCCAAGCCGTTGCGAGACTTCACCCACCCTCAGCTTTAGTTCTGGAATTAAAAAATTGATCAGGCTAGATTTGCCCACACCCGAAGGGCCTGCCGCCACGGTAACGCCCGTACTGAGATGTTGTTTGAGTTGCGCGATGCCTTCACCCGTGTAAGTACTGATTGCGATTGGGGCATAGCCCCAGTTTTGCATGCGATCGCACCAAGTTTGTCGTTCAGCTTCGGTGACTAAATCGCATTTATTCAAACACAAGACAATATCGAGATCGCTGGCTTCGATATTCACCAAAAAACGACTGAGTTGGAGTAGCTCGATCTCAGGATCGGCAAGGGCAAACACCAAGAGCACCCGATCGACATTGGCGATCGGAGGACGATCTAGCAAATTGTGGCGTGGGGCTACCTCCGCGATCGCACCGCGATTTCCCTGCCAATCTGGCTCTTGAATCACGACGCGATCGCCAACACAAATTTGCTGCCCAATTTTTTTGAGTCTGGCTCTGCGGGTACAGAGTAGTTCTTTGGTAGCGATCGAACTGTCCTCTATGCCATGAATTGCAGCTAGGGCATAGAGATTGACGCGATCTAAACTGACGCGATAAAAGTTTGCTTGCACTGCTAAAACAGTGCCCGTCAAGTTTTCTATCTGGTTCGTCGTCACGCTTTTTGTACGGTCAAAGCAAAGAAATTGTCCCGTTCTTCAATGTTTTTGACAATGTGCCCATCAACGATCAGGCTATTGGGAACCTGCTCGATCGGTTCGCCGCGATCGAGCCAAACCTCTAGGGTTTCGCCTGAGGTAATTTTTTCAAGCTGCAACTTAGCCCGCACAAAGCTGAGAGGGCATGGCACACCGCGCAAATCTACAGGGTTGGGCATAAACGCTTACCGATGATGAAAGATCCCACCTAAAAAGCCTTCAATGCCACCTTTTGAGGCTCCGCCTTTCAGCTTTTCGAGCAGTTTCTCTAGGGCTTCTTTTTCTTCGCCACTAACTTTAGTGGGAATATCGACCTTAATTTTGATCAGATGATCGCCACGCGCTACGGGATTGCCCAGTTTCGGTACGCCTAACCCCTCTAGCGTCAGTACTGTATCTGGCTGAGTCCCAGCAGGAATTGTGAGCGGCTTCTTGCCATCAACCGTATTTACAGCGATCTTGTCGCCCAAAATTGCCTGCAAGTAGCTGACCTTAATTTCCGAAAGAATATTAATGCCTTCACGCTCAAACTCTGTGTCAGATTGGACAAACAGATAAACATAGAGATCTCCCGCAGGGCCGCCCTTTTGCCCAGCATCGCCTTCGCCTGAGACGCGCAACCGCGTACCGCTATCGACACCCGCAGGAATCGTGATTTTCAGCTTTTTGTTAACCTGTGTCAGCCCTAACCCGCTACAAGGCTCGCACTTATCTTCAATCACTTGCCCCGTACCATTACAGGTCGGACAGGTTGACACTTGAGTGAAACTACCAAAGGGGGTGCGGGTGGCGCGGCGGACTTGTCCTGCACCATTACAAGTACCGCAGGTACGCGGTCTCGTTCCGGGTTTTGCACCCGAACCGCTACAGACCGCACAGGTTTCTAGGTGGGTAATTTTGATCTGCTTTTCGCCACCAAAAATCGCTTCGCGAAATTCTAATTTTTGATCGAAGCGCAGGTCTTCGCCACGCATGGGGCCGCTGCGGCGACGGGGTTGTTGCCCCGCTGTGGAAAAACCGCTAAAGAAGCTCTCAAAGATATCGGCAAAGCCGCCCATATCGCCCATATCTGGCACGCCCCCTGAAGCGCCTGCCTCGCCAAAGCGATCGTACCGAGCGCGAGTTTCTGGCTCAGAGAGGACTTCGTAGGCACGGTTAATTTCTTTGAAACGTTCATCCGCACCTGACTCTTTGTTTACATCGGGGTGATATTTGCGTGCCAAACGTCGATATGCTCGCTTGATATCCTCTTTGTCCGCATTGCGTTCGACGCCAAGGATTTCATAATAGTCACGCGCCATAGGGGGTTCACTCAGTCGCTTAATTAAATAGTGATGGGCTTATAGATCTTAATTTAACCTAGGATTCGGTTGAATAAGCTACTAGCTTTTCGCAAGCAGCTATTCGCGATGAATACTAATTTAATCAATTTTTAACACATATTATTCGAGCTTACATACAGGAATTGCTCGTAATCTCTATGGGCGCGTCTTAACAGAGACATCACCATTGACCATGGTTTGGCAAGCAAGCCGATAGGTGTCGGGTTTGCGCTTGAGTTTTTTTTGCTCGAAGTCTGTACGAGGGGACAGATTTTCTATGCCTTCTGAGATCTCAACAATGCATGTGCCACATTGACCGTAACCACCACAGTTAGTGAGCTTGCCCATGAGCTTATAGATATCGACATTGTGTTCCATTGCTTTGAGTCGTAAGTTTACGCCATCCATCGCAATAACTTCTTTGTCCTCGTTCACGAACTTGATGTTTGCCATAACATTATTAAATTTTATTTCTGAATATTAAGCTTATCAAAATCTTGGCATTTAAAGACTTGGGATTTGCGGCTTAATCTTCTAAACCAGTCATGGATTCGGAGCGACTCACAATTAACAGCGATGCATAGGGCGGCACTAAATGGGGGTAATCAGCAAGGTTTGACCAAATTCTCTGTTTTGTTAAGGTCGCCCAGGCGACGACATGACTGTGGTTGAGCAAATCTCGCGATCGCAGCACTTCCCAAATCTGCGCGTAGGTATTGCTAATTTTCATCAGAACGATTACTTCTGCCCAATCCAAGGCGTTTTCTAGATCTAAAATGCTGTTTAATGCAGGCAAGACCGCTAGTTTATCTGACCAAATAGTTAGGGGAATGCCCACTACTGCCGCCGCTGCCAAGGGCGAACTGATGCCAGGGACGATCTCAATCTCTAGATCGGGGCATTTAGCCTTTAAACCCAGCATCATATACGTAAAACTGCTGTAGAAGCTGACATCGCCTTCGGCGATAAATGCGAGGCTCTTGCCCTGTCGCAGATAGGGTAAGAGGTTAATCACTGCGGTTTGCCATGCCACGCGCAAAACCGAATTATCTTGGACAAAAGGGAGCGATAGGGGAATTTGTTGTTGGTGGGGCTGCATAAATTTGGCAGCGATCGCTTCAGCCATCCCCTGCTTACCATCTCGTCCTGCGGGAAAAGCGATCGCATCGACTTCTCGCAAAATCCGAAAGCCTTTAATCGTTAGAAGTTCGGGATCGCCTGGACCAACACCGATACCGTAAAACTTGCCTAGAGTGGGTTGACCGAGGTCGTGAAGATTTCCGTTATTTGAGGTTTGAGTATTTGGTGTCATTGGCAAGTTTCAATGAATATAGCCCTAGGATACAAAATTCCGCTATTCTGAGGGCGGAAACAAACGTTAAGTTAATAGGATCGTCATGGCTCCTGTCCGTCTATGCGCCGTGTCCAAAGTATTCGATCAGAACGTAGTTCTACATGATATCGATCTGACGGTGGAAGATCGAGAATTTATGGTGCTGGTTGGGCCTTCTGGCTGTGGCAAAAGTACGCTTTTACGATTGATTGCGGGATTAGAAACGGTGACAGAGGGATCAATTTATCTGGGGGATACGCAAATTAATCATTTGCCGCCCAAGGCGAGAGATATTGCCATGGTGTTTCAGAGCTACGCGCTCTATCCCCACATGAGCGTATATGAAAATATCGCCTTTGGTTTGCGCCGCCAACAATCTCAGCGCTCGGGAATATTCTCCTCAATGGGGCACAAGCAGCGTCAAGCGATCGCGCAGCGAGTACAACAAGTGGCGGCATCTTTGCAAATTGACAAATTACTCGACCGCAAGCCTAAGGAATTATCGGGTGGGCAAAAGCAAAGAGTGGCTCTAGGCAGAGCGATCGCCCGCAATCCTCAAGCATTTCTGATGGATGAGCCCCTGTCGAATCTAGATGCCCAATTACGCAGCGAGACGAGGGCGCAAATCGTGCAACTGCAACAACAATTGCAAACCACCACAATTTACGTTACCCACGACCAAACCGAAGCAATGACAATGGGCAGTCGGATTACGGTGTTGAATGGTGGAAAAATTCAACAGGTCGATACGCCACTCAATCTCTATCGCAAACCCGCCAATCTCTTTGTTGCCGGGTTTATGGGTTCACCACCGATGAATTTTTTGCCTGTTGCCCTAGATGCGGATTGCTATTTGCAAGGGGAGCATTTAAGCCAACCAGTTCCTTTCGATCGAGATTTAACTCGGAATTTAGAACTAAACCAGTCTTACATTCTAGGTATTCGACCCGAAGACTTAAAGCCTTGCAGCCCCGATCGCGCTCATCTGTGTGGGATCGTCCAACTTGTAGAGGCTCTAGGTGCTGAAACCATCGTAATTCTTGACATTCAGGGGCAATGTCTGAGGGCAAGGTTATCGGCTGACTTGATGTTTACCCTCGATTTAACCCTTGGGGCTAAGACATACTGGCAGTTCGATCTCAACAAGTTATATCTCTTCGATTGCACTACAGAAAATGCGGTCTATCATCCTTATTAAAAAATCGATAGTTTCATAGAGCTGTGACATATAAGTGAATTATTTGAGAAATTCGCTCAAGCTCACGTTTAAATACTTCGATCGTGCAAAAGCTGAAATTAATGTAATCACTTTTTCTTTGAACCTTTTTTTAACCCGTTCAGTCTAAATAGAAAATAATTGCAAGATGTATGGGGAAACACTCATGGCTCAAACTTGGACTCGTTATCTATCTGCTTGTGGGATCGCGATTGCATTAGGTGCAATTAGTCTTAGTACAACGCTCCCAGCGATCGCCTCAACATCTTTGCCAGATGCAGAGTTATCTCAAACAAGCGCAAGTACTCCTAGCAAACTCAAGCAAGATGGCGACAAAATCAGAGATCTCAATCTCACAGATGCCCAAAAACAACAGATACGAACGATTAGACAAGACACTCGCCAAAAACTAGAAGCCGTTCTTACTAACGAACAACGAGCCCAGATTCAGCAAGCAAAGCAGTCGGGACAAAATCCTAGAGATATCATGAAGTCAATCAATCTCACCAACGCGCAAAGACAGCAAATTCAAGCGATTCGACAAAATTCTTACCAGCAAATCCAGTCTATCCTCACGGATGAACAACGGGCGAAATTAGAGCAAATGCGGGCAAACTACAGATCGAATCCAGACCAGTAAAATCTTCTCAGTACATGTAATACCTCACTCAATTAAATTGGCAATAGGTCAAAAGTTGAGTTCCTCGCTTCGCGTTTTTTTTACAAATGCTAAAAATTTCATTTTTAAAGGGGCAATGCCCCCTTTTTTATTGTGTAATCCCAATTCCCTAAATATTTGCGACAGATCGGGTTTTGGATGCCGCGCAGAGCGCGGTCTTTTCAAAAAGATGCGTTGCATCAATTTTTGAAAATGGTATTAAGTTGGCATACATGCCCTTAAAAAATTCAATATCGGAGCCTAAATCTAAAGACAATATTAAAGCCTATACTGTAGGATGGGTTTCACAGTCATTTTTAAGCTGATTGACTGATTACCGAAAACTTAAATCCACAATAAAATTCAAAATGCCATCCGCTACTGGTTACTATTTTCCTTCCGATCCTCCTTATCTGTTATTCATCCTTTCTCTAATTGCAGGTTTAGCCTGTGGTAGAGCATTTGAGAGCACTTTAAGGGAACTAGTACAAGAATGGGCAACTCGTAGAACCTCGCGAACTCTTCTCCAGCTAAAGGGAAGCAGCATACAAATCCCTTACATAGGCATCACTCTATGTGTGGGTGTGTTTCTATCCTCAGGGTTAGAAATTTTCGGGTTTCCTTCTGGCTTAGCCTATTCAGTAGCAGTTCCTTTAACCTTGGGCAGTGCTTACTTTGTCTGGAGACAGTTGGGGAAAATGTTAGTGGAGTTAGAACGAGGTGGCTCGGCTGCAATGGATCTCGATATGTTTGAAAATTAAAAACGAGATCGTTATTCAATTTCTGAATTTTTCCAAATTTAGATAAATTTTAAAGCGATCGTCTAATCTGTTTAGGGCAAACCAATGGATGCCAGTGAACTCTTACAACTGTATAGAGCAGGTAGGGTAGAATTTTCTGATGTCGATCTGTCGGGGGCAGATCTGAGCGCAAAGGACTTACATAAGGTTAATTTTAGTAGAGCTAGACTCTGCAAGACCAATCTTAAGTCTGCTAAATTGTGCCGTGCAAATTTAAGTGGAGCCGATCTGAGTTCCGCCGATCTTAAAGGTGCCGATCTACATAGGGCAAACCTACGTAGAGCGAATTTAAAGGGTGCCGATCTGAGAAATGCAGATTTAAGAGATGCAGATTTAAGAGGAGCAGACTTGAGTAGAGCATATCTTCAGGATGCAGTCTTTCAAGGTGCCATGATGCAAAATGCCATTTTGCAAAATGTGATCTGGGATCGAAGAATCTAATGTTGCAGTTTAGCGAATATAGCAATCCTATTTAATTTGTAAGAATACAAGGGGCAATTCGTGAATTGCCCCTTGTATTCTAGGGAGAAAAAAATCTCTCATGGATTGTCGATCTCAATTTCACATGAATTTGCATCAGCTCCGAATTTGAGTTCCCCGTTACGCGCCGAATTTTCAAAATAACTACATCGCTGTTATTTTGAAAATGGTGTTAGGATTGCGCTATAAATTGCAGCACTTAGTAGTGCTACAGCTACACAAACAAAACCTAGCTTCAACTTAGAGCTAATGCAGCACGAATTAAGAAACTAACTTTTGTATAACTTTTCATACAACCTTTCACTAACTTTTTATACCTGTTGGTAGTTGTATATTTTTTTTTTAAGTGAATAATAGGTGAATGGAATCTAGATGGCTTAGAACTACCCTTAAAGTTCTATCCAGTCTGGATTCCTTCCTAAGTTTTGTCGCTAGTTCCTAAAACGCTTAATACCTCTGACATTCACAGATTGGAAATGAATGTTAGGAAAACAAGAAAGCCACAATTACGTTCTTTTTATGTGAGGCAAGATGAAAATCGTATCAGGACTTGACAGCGCAACTTTTCGTAGAGTATTTACTGATAGCCAAGCCTTTGCCATAAGACTTAGTTGCAGCAAATTCAATAAAGCGGAAGGTGTTGAGCTACTTAGAAAGATTGAATCATGGGCTTCTGTGAATGCCATGGTGAATACCCAAAAAATGCCCTTGCTAACTGTAGATATGCAGGAAGTTGATTTTCTTGATAGTAATGGTCTTGCAGCACTTTTAGAAGCACGCAGAATTCTAAGATCGCATGGTAGCAACTTGTCCCTATGCTCTCTCCATGCTTCTATCAAATTAATCTTAGAGATCTCAAAAAGCGATCGCGCCTTTGCCATCTTTGAAAGTTTCGATAGTTTTGTCGCCTATGTTGAGGCAAATCAAGAAGTTGAAGAAATTGCTGCATAATTTTACGGCTGTTTAGTATTCAGTCGCTCGTTTATCGGCAATCAAAAACTGAAAGCTGTCTACCTACTATAATGTAACAGGCAGAAGTTTTCAAAACTATCGTTTGCCTCGAGGTTCGTTTTCACGAGTTTCTCCTGCTTTTTGAGGTCGGTCTTCTCCTCGATCGCGATACTTATCTCGCTGGTTAAATTTCTCAGCATCTTCTTTTTTGCGCTCTAAAGAATTAGAGTTTAACTCGTCAACACGTTCGTTGTTTCGCCCTCGAATCTCTGATTTACCTCTGTCTTTTTTGTCTTCTTTTTGCTCGGATTTTTTCGCGTCGCCTCTCAAATCATTGCGTCTTTCTAGAACTGGTTTGGCGTTAGGGAAAAGTTGTTGAAACTTGGTTCTAACTTTTTCTCGACCAGGTAACTCTCGTTTGTGCCCTTTCACTAAAGGACTGTTCAACAAAGTTTCATATTCTGACTGTGAAATTTTTTGAAGTTCTACCCTTTTCTGTTGCCTAAAGACACGAAATCTTTCTCCACCTTTGACTACTTGGGGCTGTGCTTTGGGTTCGTCTCTGCGCGTAACTTCTATTTCACCTTCTAACACTTGAATCTGATCGTTTCCTTGTTCGTCAACTTCCAGTAAGTAGGTTGTACCGCGCACGGCTGCGACCATCGAGGATGTACATGCTGAGACGGCTCCATTGATCAAGACGCTGCCCCTCTGGAGCTGCGCACCACATTGCCCAACAGTTAAAATCGAGTTTTTACTGAGGCGCGCGATCGCTTCATTGTTAAACAGCAGTTCAGCACGGGACTCGCCCGTTCGGACTTGCTCTTGCAATTTAGCTATATCATCAACGGCTGCTTGGCGATCGCGAATAAATACCTGCTGCCCATCTAAAATTTCGGTTACCTTTGCCGATTGAATATCCACATTAGGCTGTGTTGTAGATATACCTGTTGACGCAGTCGTTGGTATTGTCGATGGCGTCAGTGCAATAGGGGATGAAGTTTGACCTTGAGAAGAATTTGGCGATGGTACATCACTACCGCAAGCAGCGATTAGCAAAATAAAACTGAGCAAAAGTGTTTTTTTCATAATTAGCGCCCCAACATTGATAAAACTCATGTGAGTAACAACTGGTTCGATTGGCGATTTCATGACGCAATGTCAGGCAAAAATATCCCCAGTCTTCCAATATAGCAATTTCCTCACGAACAAAATTTCGAGCCTACTGCAAAAGCGTTTAGACGCAAAACATAAGGCAAAGTTCAAAGAGTCTTACAAAAAGTACTTTACCCAAAGTTGTACGAGTTCTGATGCTTCCTTCGTGCCCTCTAGAGGAAAGTTTGGGAGGAAATCCTTATCTGAGGTTGGTTTATAGGGGCCTTCCTTGATTTCTAGAATCGCCGTATTAGGCTGAAGTGCCACCAGTGTATGATATACACCCTCTGCCAATTCCAATCCCCATGGATCGCCTCCCACGCGAAAATAACGCTGCACTTGCCCAGTCTCATCCAAAACTAGCAATCCGAGTTCCCCCTGAAGCACGGCAAATAATTCAAACCCATTGTTACCTTCTCCTCGAAGGTGACGATGAGGACGCACGTAGGTTCCAAGCTGAAGCACATTGACAAAACGCTGCACTTGGTCGGGAAGTTGGTGCAGGTTATGATTTTGTCGCAGTCTCGGATTTAAACTTGCCTGTTCGCCTGTTTGGCTCAGCAAGGCAAGGGTTAAGAGTTTAACAAGATTGTCCATAAGCCAACAAATAAATTTAATTATCCTTGTTTACAGGCATTGGCGATCGCATCTATATCGTTTGTGAACGTAAGTGTAGTTTTTGGGTTCGTGCAGGCAAGATGCCTGCGCTACAAATTAATTGAAACTCATTTACGATCGCATCTATATCGTGATTTTCGTTTTTTGTTGCAGGCACACAAATCTTGCATGACGACACCCTTCGAGGTAAAGTGCTAACTCAGATCTTTATAGAAATAAGGAGAACTCTGAAATTCGTCAATTCAGGGTTTGCTAGGCTTAATCACGATGAAAAAATTTCACACAAAAACTTGGCAGAGACCTTTACGATCGCTTGTTTCGCTCTGTTTGGGCTTAGCGATCGCGCTTATGACAAACCTTCCCTTTTTTAATTCCTTCTTTTTGGCGGCGGCACAACCTCCAGCCCCAGTAGCCAAATCCGCGTCGGAACTAAGAGGGGTATGGCTGACCAATGTGGATAGTGATGTTCTATTTTCGCGGGATAAACTCAGTCAGGCAGTTCAACGCCTAAAACGCCTCAATTTCAATACAATTTATCCCACGGTTTGGCACGAGGGATATACCCTCTATCCTAGTGTGGTAGCTGAGAATACCTATGGCAAAGCAGTCTCTCCGATTCCAGAATTGCAGGGGCGAGATATGTTAGCAGAAGCGATCGAACTGGGTCACGAGCAGAAACTAGCCGTAATTCCTTGGTTTGAGTTTGGCTTAATGTCTGAAGAGAGAGCCGAACTCACAAGGCTGCATCCCGAATGGTTGACTAGTCGCAAGGATGGCTCCAAGGTGTTTGTTTATGGCGATCGCGGTCAACATCGTTTTGTTTGGCTCAATCCTTTACGACCTGAAGTGCAAAAACTACTCGTCGATCTAATTATGGAAGTTGTCACCAAATATAATGTGGATGGCATTCAAATTGACGATCATTTTGGGATGCCTGCTGAGCTTGGCTACGATGACTACACGATCGCACTCTATCAAAAAGAACACAAAGGCAAACGCCCCCCCGAAGATATCAACGATCCAGAATGGACGCGCTGGCGTTCTCATTTCGTCACGAATCTAATGGTGAAGATATTCGCCTCGATCAAAACCACCAAACCTAATTGCCTGATTTCTCTCTCTCCTAATCCTAGAGCCTTCTCTTACCAACACTATCTCCAAGATTGGTATCGCTGGGTCGATCTGGGATTTATCAACGAACTGATCGTACAGGTCTATCGTTCCAAATTGGCTGAATTTGTGAATGAGTTAGAAAGTCCTGAATTACGAGAGGTTCGCAAAAAGATTCCTGTCGGAATTGGGGTTTTAGCGGGTTTACGCGTTCAAAATGTGGCGATGGAATTGATTGAAAGTCAGGTTAAGGCAACCCGCGATCGCAATTTTCAAGGTTTTTCTTTCTTCTTTTATGAAACGCTGGGCGATCGCGATCCAGCCTTTGCGAATTTACTCCCTGCACCCGCTATTCGCCCAAGCAAACCATTGGCTCGTAAAGCCTAGCTGAGAATTCCTTATGTCTGATGTTCCTAAATCTGAAGCATCAAAACAGCGATTCTTTATTGCTCTACTTCTGCCTGAGCCTATCGAAGCTGGGATCGATCGGATTAGGCAAGATTTTCGCGATCGCTTCCAAAGTCGAGCTGCCCTTAATTCGCCACCTCATATCACCTTACAACCTCCCTTTGAATTTCCACTAGATGGTTCGACTGAAGATGTCTCGACCTTAACGAAACATCTAGAAGAATTCGCTTCTAGCCGCTATTCCGTTCCCATCACGCTATCTGGATTTTCTGCCTTTGCGCCTAGTGTGATTTATGTGGCGGTCAAGTCTCCAGAACTCCTGACAATGCAGACCGCTCTCGCCAAACATCTTGAAACAACGATGAATCTGGTCGATCTACAGGCGAAAACTCGTGCTTTTGTTCCCCATGTAACCGTGGCTTCCCGCGATCTAGGCGAACAAAATTTCAAGCTGGCATGGGCAGAATTTGAGCATAAATCGATTCGCTATGATTTTATAAGCGATCGGATTACACTCCTCGGTTATGAAGAACAAAAATCGATCGCTCATGCAGATTTCCCATTCATAACAGCGCTTCAGAACGACAAATCTGCGAGAGAATAATTATATAATCGTGATTGATATCCCTAAAAAGGGAAAGTTGCAAGAGCAGACCTAATCTATGTCCTAAACTCTCACCCCTCACCCCATTCATACTCTAACCCATGACAAATTCTCATACCTACGAAAACCCAGTAGCACAGCTTTTGTTCATCAAGGAGCCTACCGCTTGGAACGATCGGTGGATTGATTACCCAACAGAGTTCGGGCTGACTAAAGCAGATATACCCGATCTGATCCGATTGAGCTGTGATGAAGAGCCACTGGACTGTGAGTCAATAGATTACTTTATTCATGCATTACGGGCATTGGCTCAGCTCGATCCAGAAGCCGCCTTGACTCTTTATCTAGAACTGTTGCAGAAGTTCCCCGATGACGATTTTTTGCATGAGGAGATATATGGTCTCAGTCGAGAGGTGGGTGCGATCGCGATCGCGCCATTGGTAAAACTTATGTCAGGAGTCACTCAAGACCGATGGGTGCAAACGACGGCAGCAAATGGGTTGGAATCGATTGCACAGGCACATCCAGAGTGTCGTGAAGCTTGCGTGCAAGCTATCGTCGAGCAATTGCGAAATTATCGAAACCAAGACGATGGCACTCTCAATACAACGTTGGTCGATAAGCTGATTCAGTTGGAAGTTGTAGAAGAAGCCGCATTACTGGCGGAGGTATTTGAAAACTGCGAGATTGATGAGTTTTTGACTGGATCTTGGCCTGCGGCTCAGGTGAAGTTCGGGCTGAAAAAAGAGTCTGATTTTTCGCCAGAGGAGCTGATTGCTAAAGAGCCAGATTATATTAAATTGATACGAGAGCAGCGAAAGCAAGACATCGATCGCGATGTAATTGCTGTCATCGGGCAAATCTCTGCTCTTCGACGACCTGCTGGCAAGGGTTTTGGCTCAGTTAGCTCAGGCAAGAAGGGAAAAAAGAAAAAGAAGAAAAAAGATGGCGATTTCTAAGCATTGTAATTGAGCATATCTCTTCTCCATAGAAGATTTGAGCTTACACAGGCTTGTGATTTGCGTGCCAGTGGTGGGCAATGTCAATGCGACGACAGAGCCAGACTTGTTCGTGGTTTTGCACGTAATCGAGAAAACGGGCTAAAGCGGCAGCACGACCTGGTCTGCCAACGAGGCGACAGTGCAATCCCACACTCATCATTTTGGGAGCGGTTTCTCCCTCGGCATAGAGAACGTCAAACGCATCGCGCAGGTAGGCAAAAAACTGATCGCCGCTGTTAAATCCCTGTGCTGTAGCAAAGCGCATATCGTTGTTGTCGAGCGTGTAGGGAATGACGAGGTGGGGTTTACTGGATTCCTGCACCCGATCGTGAACCCAATAGGGTAAATCGTCGGCATAGCTATCGGCATCATAGAGAAAGCCACCTTCTTCCATCACAAACTTACGAGAATTGGCACTGGTACGTCCTGTATACCAACCGAGGGGACGACTGCCTGTGACTTGGGTATGAATGGCGATCGCTTTCTGAAAGTGTTCGCGTTCTAGGGTTTCGGGTAAATATTTATAGTCAATCCAGCGGTATCCATGGCTGGCAATTTCCCAATCCGCTTCCAGCATGGCAGCAACGGCTTCGGGATTACGTGCCAGTGCCATGGCGACTCCATAGACTGTAACGGGAATCTGCCGCTGGGTAAACAGGCGATGCAATCGCCAAAATCCTGCGCGACTGCCATATTCGTACATTGACTCCATATTCATGTGGCGCATTCCCTTAAGAGATTCCGCACCAATAATTTCAGACAGGAAAGTTTCGGAAGCGCTGTCACCATGAAGAATACAGGTTTCACCACCTTCTTCGTAGTTGATCACAAATTGAAGGGCGATACGGGCTTGGTGCGGCCATTGGGGATGGGGAGGACGACGACCGTAGCCGATTAAATCTCTGGGATAGAAGTCATTGACCATTGGAAATCAGGAATAGATAACAAAGTTATGTGAAATTGAATTAGGGATAGATGGGGAATTAAAGTGTTCCCAATAGTCTTGCCTGTCTTTGCTTTAGGGTCTCGATCCCCCCCAGCCCCCTTACAGAAGGGGGGAGAATTAATTCTCTTCTTTAAGGAGGATTAAGAGGAATCAAATCTTGGAGTCGAAACCAAGCGATTTGGGCAATCTCTTTGAGCGCTCGATCTTTCTCGGTTTCAGCAGAGTTTTGCAAGCGCTGTTCAAAAGCTTCCAGAATGCTAGCTTTGGAATGGTTCCTGACTGCGATGATAAAAGGGAAGCCGAACCTCTCGAGATAGGCTCTGTTAAGTGCCTGAAAGAGATTGTATTCATCTTGAGACAACCGATTTAAACCCAAGCTCGATTGTTCGAGGACAGAGGCTTCTGCCATTTTGACGCGATCGCCTAGGCTGGGGTGGGCGCAGATCAGTGCCATTTTTTCGAATGGGCTCAGGGTATCTACAACATCGATCGTGGCTGCATGCAATTCCGAGATGCTTTGGAACGGGCGTTTATCCCAGGTTCGTTCCGCGATCGCCGGGGTATCTTCAAACACTGCTCCTAAAGCATCGGTAAATACCGCTCGATCCATCTGGTTGAGTTGTGTCAGGGTGTAGGACATAGTGTGGGAAAGCGAAAATAAACTAGCTGCCGCGATAGGTGCTGTAAGACCAAGGGGAAATCAGGAGAGGAACGTGGTAATGGGCGTCAGAATTGGCAACCCCAAACCGAATCGGAACGCGATCGAGAAACGCTAAGGTATCGGGTTCGTAAAATTCCGAAAAATAGGAGCCGATCTCAAAAATTAATTCATACCAACCAATTTTTAGATTGCCATCAGCGAGCAAGGGGGCACGTCCATCCGCATTAGTGATCGCACTTTTGATCGGTGTAGAGAGATTGGTGGCAGGATCGATCGCCCATAATTCGATCGCGATCTCGGCAGCAGGGCGGCCACGAACTGTGTCTAAAACATGGGTTGTAAGCTTACCTGACATAGAGTTCTTTGCTGTATACCGTATACAGTAATCAAAATACCAGAAATAATTGTAGCTACCAGTACAGAATCATTGATATAGTCTTGGTATGTATTCTGTATACAGTATACAAATGAGTCCATGTACAATCTCAAGGTCGCGATCGTTGGTGCGGGTATAGGCGGCTTAACGGCGGGAATTGCACTGCGCCGCATGGGATATGCTGTCGAAATCTACGACAAAGCCAGCGAATTAAGACCCGCAGGGGCGGGGATTTCGCTATGGTCAAACGGCGTGAAAGTGATGAATTGGTTGGGTCTTGGCGATGCGCTCGCATCGATTGGCGGACGCATGGATCGCATGGAATATCGCAGCCATACCAACGAACTCCTCAGTCACATTGATTTAAATCCTCTGATCGATCGCGTTGGACAGCGACCCTATCCCGTTTCGCGCACCGACTTGCAACGAATTTTGCTCAATGCTTTTGGCGAAGAAAACGTGCGGCTCCAGTCTAAATGTATCGGAGTAGAAGCGAATACGGAGAGCATTACCGCTCTATTTGAAGATGGCCATCGCACTACCGCAGATTTGATTGTTGCTGCCGATGGTATTCATTCCCTTTTACGTACCTATGTAAATGGAGGGGAGGTAGAGCCACGCTATGCCGATTATGTGAACTGGAACGGTTTGGTCGAAGCTAGTCCCGATATTTCTCCCAAAGATGTTTGGGGGATTTACGTGGGGGAAGGCAAACGCGCCTCCATGATGCCCATCGGAGGCGATCGCTTCTATTTCTTTTTTGGTGCGCCCATGCCCAAGGGTACGGTGGTGGAGCCCTGCGATCGCCGAGCCGAATTGGCACAACTGTTTGCAGGCTGGGCTACCCCCATACAGAATCTGATCGAGCGGCTGAATCCGCTCGAAACCAATCGACTCGAAATTAGCGATCTCGATCCTTTGAAACAAATCGTGCGCGATCGCGTTGTGTTGCTGGGTGACTCTGCCCATGCTTCTACGCCCACCCTCGGACAGGGGGGCTGTCAGGCAATGGAAGATGCCGAAATTCTCTGTCGCTATTTGATTACGACCAATCTGGGTGTGGCAGATGCCCTGAAGCGTTATGAAAGCGATCGCAAAGAACGCACAAATTCTCTAGTTTTGAAAGCTCGCAAACGCGCAGACACCATTTATGGCAAAGATCCGCAGGTGACACAATTTTGGTACGAAAGCCTAAAAGAAGAGGATGAGAAGGATGTGATCGATGCCCTCGCTAAAGTGATTTTGGCGGGTCCATTCCATTAGAGATTTAGATCCTCGACTTTTTCTTTGCAACCGCCAATCGACTTTGTTGGTCATAAAAAAAGTCGGGGATCTAGACTAAGCATTTACAGTTTTCTTTTGCTTACCTACTTCTTATTTCCCTGCGATCAAATGGTTCCTGAAATTTTTTATTGTAATTAGATTGAAGTTGGAGAGTTTTTTCCTATGTTAGTGACAAGGCAACCCGTATTTCGTAAGTTTTGGTATCCCGTAATTCCCACAGCCGATCTAGCCGAGGGACCCAAACCCTTTACGCTGCTGGGGCAAAAACTCGTGCTGTGGCTCGATGCCGAGGGAAAACCCGCTGCTGCCAAAGATCGCTGCTGTCATCGTTCCGCCCAATTGTCGCTAGGCAAAGTCGTGAATGGTGCGATCGCTTGTCCCTATCACGGCTGGCAATTTGACAGCACGGGTAGTTGCGTGCACGTTCCCCAGTTAAAGGGTGTGGGTATCCCCGCAACTTCGCATATCGATGCCTATCGTTGCACAGAAGCCTATGGCTATGTTTGGGTATGCTTGGAAGAACCGATCGCCGACATCCCTAAAATTGCGGAAGCCTTTGAGACTGACTATCGCTTAATTCACGAGTTCTACGAGCCTTGGAAATGCGCGGGTTTGCGTGTGATGGAAAACGAACTCGATCTAGCCCATCCCACCTTTGTGCATACCACCACCTTTGGTAGTGAAGACCATCCCACGCCCGATTTATTAGAAATTACCGAAACGAAAGAAGGTCTGCACGCTCATGGTGTTTTGGGTGTGGTCAATCCCGAACTGCAACAACAAAACCTAAAAATGGATTCCGTACAGACCTATCGCACGTTGGATATGTTGTGGTTTATGCCTTTCACAGTCAAATTACGCATTGCCTATTCCAATGGACTGGTACATATTGTCGTCAATACGATGACCCCGATTGATGATGGCACTTCGCAGATGGTGCAGTTCTGCGTGCGCAACGACACAGAGAAGGATACACCTAGCCGCGATGCGATCGCCTTCGATCGCGCCGTTACCCTTGAGGACAAACGAATTCTAGAAACGACGGACTACGATGTTCCCCTCGTTCCCAATCGCGAACAGCATATGTTTACCGATAAGCCCGGACTCTTAATTCGCAAAAAGATTGCAGAGCTATTAAAGGATCATGGCGAAACCGAGCAAACCCTAGAGACGGCTACTTTAGCCTAACATGGAACTTCAAACTCGCTTCTCGTCCTGAGGCAAGTCCCACAGGTTCAAACTGCTTAAGCCCTCTATCAGTTGGTCTCGATCCACAAACGCATTTCATCTTCTGTATCGCAATAAACACTTTGACCCGTTTGAGGGTTGAAGGCATACCACCAGATATTGCCACTGCGATCGGAAATCTGCTTAATTTGCAGTTCTGACTTCGGTGCAAAAATTTGCATCAGTCCATCCCAAACTTTGGTCAAGCCAGATTGCCATTGAGAAAAGGGCGATCTCAAAATTTCAGTTTGCATCTCTTCTGCAAAAATCTCTTGTCTTTCATCTTCTAACAGCTCAACTAGCTGTAAGTTGCGAATTGCTCTAGCAACTTCTAGGCGGCGTTCGAGAGAAGTTAGCATACTGGTCTTATGTTTTGCGATTATTCGCGTATCGGAGCGATGGGTTGTAGTCATGGCTTTCTCTTTAAAAAATTAATTTCTATTATCCTTAATTTATATTTTTTCTGTACGTTTAGATACAAAAGACACAAAAATTTGCTTTTATTGCGAAAATAATTGGCACATTGCTAAGGTATTCAGGATTTTATTAGATATTCTCATGAAGCTGAGATGGTAGGTCTCGAACTTTATCTACTCGCCTCGATCGCGATCGCGCCGTATAGATCCGCATTGTCGTTCAAGCTATTGGCAGCATGGGAAGCAAAGTTGCGAGCAAAATGCGGTAAATCCTGAAGAGAAGTAACGAGGGGTGCTTCAGGGCTAACCGCTAGATTGACCAAATCTTTTGTGACCATAAAGATCGCCCCTCCTTTGCCTTCGCCCGATCGCTCTCCTTCCCCCGCGATCGCCATATTCTCTTGAAACGTGACGTTACGCAGTTGCAGCCTACCACTGCGGATAAAAATACCGCCACCCATACCGCCACCCCCCCCACCAAAGCCCAGAGCACCATCACCCGCAGCAAAGCCTCCAGACCCGTTTTTACCAACGATTCCTACAGGATTGCCACTACCACCAAACCCACCACCACCGCCACCACCACCAAAGCCGCCGTTGCCGCCGTTCCCACCATTGCCGCCANTNCCNCCATCCGCACATTTGGCGATCGCATTTGCACCATTACCGCCATTCCCCGCATTGCCAAATCCACCAAATCCACCGCCACCACCAAAAGCGATCGCGCCGATACTGTCAATCCCAACTCCCTCAAGCCGCAAAGATTTCCCTCCATTTTTTAACGGGGAATGGCTATCCCCCATCCCTGAGTTAGGAACTGGAATAACACCCGCTAAGGAGCCAACCCCAAATACTCCGATGCCACCATTGCCGCCGTTGCCACCATTACCGCCGTTCCCTCCCTCCGCGCCTGCATTGCCACCGTTACCGCCATTCCCCGCATTGCCAAACCCGCCAAACCCTCCGCCGCCAGCAAACACAATCGTGCCAATACCATTGACACCAATGCCACTGACCCCAGCGATCGCACCACGATTGACGAGATATTTGTTCCCTTGACTGGAAATTGCCATGCCTTCCAATCCTGGCTCGGTGCTGATACCTCGAATACCTGCGATCGCGCCACGATTGATGTCATAGCGCTCTCTTTTGCTTTGGATTGCGTTCTGATTCTTGCTGATGTCTGGAACAGCGCGATCGCCCCGTCCGCCATTGCCTCCGATGGCGCGATTGTTGCGAAATACGACATTGGTTAGGTTTACTGTACCTTGATCGATAAACATGCCGCCACCCATGCCCGCACTTCCGCCCGCAGTGCCTTTGCCTGTTTCACCCCTTGCGAGTCCATTCGCGATCGCCAAATTCTGCATCTCTATGCGACCATCCTCGATATAGAAAATGCGATGCTTGCCTCTGCCATCGATCGTGTCATTCCCATCCCCCACGATCGCCAAATTGCCGCGAATTTTCGGTAACGGTTGGTTTAACGCGATCGCACCGCTGACGCGACTCAGATCGATTTCGTCATCTTCGGGATTTCGATTGGCTTGCTCGATCGCTTGACGCAAGGAACCATGACCGCGATCGCGTAAAGTCGTCACAAAAATTCTGTGGGTTACCTTACCGACCTCTCGAACGACTTCCGTTGCCGCAACAGGAGCAGTCCAACAAAGGAGGGCAAAGGATAACGAAATCACCCACAAAAGCAGTGTTTTTAGGAATAATTGGGAAAAAGGAAGTTTAAGCATCCTAAACCTACATACGTTCGCCAGCAATATAGGTTGCCGCGACCGCGCGATCGTCACCCAAAATCATCGTGGCGAAAATTTGTTCGGCAAGGGTTTCTAAATCTTGGGGAATACCGCCGCGATTGCGAAGCGCCATCAGAGGAGTAGCCTGCATATCCAAAACCACAAAATCTGCTTCCTTTCCAAGATCGAAGCTGCCTAGTTTATCTTCCAAAGAAATCGCCTGCGCCGCACCTAGGGTTGCCAGATAGAAAGCTTTAAAGGGCGAAAGACTTTCTGCTTGCAATTGGGCGACCTTATACCCATCGCTCATGGTTTGGAGCATAGAGAAACTTGTCCCCGCACCGACATCCGTCGCCAGCCCTACTTTGATGCCATGATCTGACTTGGCTTTACCCAGCTTAAACAGTCCGCTACCGAGAAAGAGATTGGAAGTCGGACAAAACGCGATCGCCGCACCTGCCTTAGACAACCGCTCGAAAGCCGATTCATCTAGATGAATGCAGTGAGCAAAGATGGAGCGATCGCCGACCAAGCCAAACTGCTCGTAGACATTGAGATAGTCTTTGCTGTTGGGAAAAAGTTTTGCTGTAAATTCAATCTCTTGGGGATTTTCGGAAAGATGGGTATGCACGTAGACATCGGGAAACTCTGCTTTTAACTTTCCTGCTAGGGTCAGTTCTTCATCCGTAGAAGTAATCGCAAAGCGCGGCGTAATTGCATAGAGCGACCTGCCATTGCCATGCCATTTCTGAATCTGTTCTCTTGTCTGTGTGTAGGCAGTTTGAGCGTCGTTAATCAGAAAATCAGGAGCATTGCGTGTCATCAGCATTTGCCCTGCCACCATTCGCATATTCCGTCGCTGGGCTTCCTCAAACAATGCATCTACGGAATTTGGGAAGATCGTCGTCAGTACCACAGCCGTGGTTGTGCCGTTCCTGAGCAGTTCGTCCAGAAAGAAAGAGGCGATCTGACGCGCATAGTCCTTGTCGTGAAACTTCTTTTCTGTAGGAAATGTATATTTGTTCAACCATGCCAATAGTTGCTCGCCGTAGGCAGCAATCATTTCAGCTTGAGGATAGTGAACGTGAATATCGATGAATCCAGGTAAAATCAACTTGCCTTCATGGGAAGCGATCGCTACGCCAGCATATTTTTCCTGCAATGCCTCAAATGTGCCAAAGTCTTTGACCTTGCCTTGGTCGATCACCAGCAAGCCATCAGGAATGTAACGAATGCTCTCTGACTCAGGCACAAAAAAAGGATCGCCAACAAAATCAAGAAAAGCAGCGCGGATCGCCTTCATGAACTACTGCTCCTTTTGGGTTTTATTTTGACCGCTATCCTGTTGTTGATAGGTGGTTTCCTGTTTTGGGCTTTGATCCTGTTGGTAGCTAGAAGTCTGGGTTTGCCGATCGCTACTTTCTTGCTGCTTAAAGCTCCGATCCTGCTTGTAGTCTTTTTGGCGATCGCTGGAATAGTCCGTTTTTTGCTGATAGGAATTGCCTTTTTGCGTTAAAGTGGCGCTTGGTGCAGCCTCTGCTGCGCCTTGCTTGCCATAGTCATGGGCGGAAACCATAGTAGCGTTATTCAAGCAGAGTAATAACGCGATCGCGAGGGCGACGAGTATTTTGGGGATATTTTGCATGGGGGAAATCATAAATGCTCCTAGATTTGAGTTTAGTGTGTAAGTTTACTGATTTTGATTTTGATTGTTGCTGTAGTCGCGCTTTTGGCTTGAGAAACCTTGCTTCGCGAGATCCTTCTGCGGTTTTTGGCTGCCAAAGTAGCCAGTTTGCCCATCCTGTTGAGAGGGGCTGTTGGCACTCTGTACGGACAGAAACTCTTGGCTGACCCAGCCCTCGGCATAGGGGGGATTTTCAAAGCGGACGAGATTCCATGTTTTGCCAGTATTGCTACCGACTTGCTGAAGTAACGTCACGCGATCGCCAGATAGCCCATAGCCAATCCGTTTCTGCGACGCTGCATTTGGTTGGGCGTAGATCGCAATCTGAATTTTTTTGTCTGGTGCTACGAGCGTTGCCGATTGGTTCAAATCTTGGTTATTGCTCTGATTTCCAGCCGCCGCGATCGCCGTGGCAGTGCCTTGGAGAAAGACAAAAATTGCCAGCACAGTTGCCAGTAGTATTTGCCGAATCGAGCACCGTTCTATATCTTCCATAGCGCTTTCTAGGAGATTTACGTAAATATTGCATACTGTATACAGTATGCAATATCAAGCATACATTTTTAGTTGTAGTCTGAAATACTATTTGCTCCAAGGATTTTTTGTATACAGTATACAAATCGTTCCCTCAAAACTATGCAACCCAATCTCGCCAAGCTGGAACTTGCCAAATCTCCGATATTTCTGATTGCACCCTTCTTCTTCCTTGGTACCTCAATGGTGGCGATGAAAGCTGCTATCCCCGATACAACGCCTCTATTTCTGGCAAGCTTTCGTCTAGTTCCCGCTGGTATTTTGATCCTCGCCTTAACCCTGTTTCTCAAGCTGCCGCAACCCAAAACTTGGAAAGCATGGCTTTGGATCGGATTGTTTTCGCTAGTGGATGGCGCGATGTTTCAAGGTTTCCTGACAGAGGGACTGGTGAATACGGGAGCTGGATTGGGAGCTGTGTTGATCGACGCCCAACCTTTGGTGGTAGCGGTTTTAGCGCGGCTTTTGTTTGGCGATGTCGTGGGTTTATGGGGTTGGCTGGGTTTAGCGATCGGCTTTGTGGGAATTTGCCTGTGCGGTTTGCCCGAAGCATGGGTGATGAGTCTGCTGCATGGCGATCTGAGCTTTCTGCAAGGCGGTTATTTTCTCAGACCCGAAAATCTATTGCACAGTGGCGAATTGTTGATGCTATTGGCTGCTTTGTCGATGTCCTTGGGCACGATCGCGATTCGCTATGTCAAAAAGCATGTGGATGCGGTTGTGGCAACGGGCTGGCATATGGTACTTGGCGGCTTGCCTCTATTTGCCCTATCCATGTTTAGGGAATCCAATCAAATTACCCACCTCAGCAACGGCGATTGGTTGGGACTTGGCTATGCCATGCTATTTGGCACGGCGCTCACCTACGGCATGTTCTTTTATCTTGCCTCGGTGGGCAATCTCACCAGCGTGAGCGCCTTAATCTTCTTAACACCGATCTTCGCCATGCTCTTCAGTAGCATCTTTTTAGGAGAAACCCTGACACAGTTGCAATGGATTGGCGTATCCCTAAGTCTAGTGGGTGTCATTGTGGTCGTTCAACGAGACGCGATCGCTTCCCAATGGAGCCTTTTGTTAGAAAAAATCGGCAAGCGATCGCCTGTGGTTGCTTTAGTCACGGCAAATGAAGAAACATCTAAAGAGTGATTAATTCTTTATACGGCGATCGCGAGAAGAACAGGCTCAAACTGACTCGGTGCGTTTTCGGTACATTCGTGGAATAAAACGCACCCTTTACTAACACTGTGGGTGCAGTCCGATCAGCTTGACGATTAGAGTTTTGCAGAGCGCTTGGGTTTTAATGCCTTAGCTGGTTTAGACTGTTGTATAGCCAGTTTTTGTAGTTTTTGGACTTGTTTGAGGGTTAGCCCTGTAACTTGAGCGATCAAATCGATGGCAATGTTGGAGCGCAGCATATTGAGGGCGATTTGGTTTCTTTCTTCAGCTTTGCCTTCAGCTTTGCCTTTCGCTTCGCCTTCTAATAGTATTTCTTGATAAATTACTGATTCTTTCATGATTTCGCTCCTTAGAAGTCTTTGGATGATTTCTTTATTCAGGGCTATGCCTGATATTATAGCGGTCGATGCGGCTAGGTGACTTTGTAACCGTTTATCTTGGATATTTTCAATTTGCCTTGCAACTTGTAGTAATGTTTCTTCGGGGTTGCTGGTTTGAGACAGCGTGGCAAAGGGAAATAGTCCTTGGTATTGCTGAAATATTGCGGTGGGCTGCTCCCATAATCTGATGGCGCTAAATTCATGGTTTAGTTTGCCAATGTTAAATTTGGTCTCATGGACTAAGGGGGATTGGCTGGGGGTAAGGTAGATGACGACTTGATGAATTTGTTTGTTGGGGAACTTGCGATATAGCCGCAGTCGATAATCTGTCATGCGGAAAGGGATGTTTTGATTTGGCTCGGTTTGGAACTCGATATGCAGGATGATTTCTGTTGATTCGAGAAATATAACGGAGTCAGCACGAATTGGCTCCACTGAGAGTTCGGAGGGTTCGAGTTTGGTTAGAAGGATCGCTTTGCCGAGTAGCCAACTGGCAAAGTCGGTGGGGAAGGTTTCTGCTAAAAATTTACAGATGTTGTCGATCATCGCGGAATTCTATCACCTCAAATGCCTTTGAGAACGACTCAATCCATAGTTCAAAAGATCGTCCACTAGTTTGAGAGAATCGCTTACATATTTGTGTGGAGATCTCAGGGAGAAAGGTAAGGTTACGAGTAGATTTATTGGGTGCGTTTCATTTCATGAACGCACCCTACAATACTGCTTAAAAAGCACCAACAATATATGATAAAATCCTGAAACGGGTTAACGTTAACACCTACACGAAGAAATTATGGAGTTCGAGCAAGCAAGAACTGAAATACTACCTGTCCAACTAGAAGGTGGTTCTATTATTAGGGTTGAAGTTGCAAAAACTGGGCGTGAAGATGTTTCATTTGATCTTAAGCCTTTTAAGCAGGTAACTGATGCTTTAGAGGGAATTGTACAAGCGGTAGCTATACCAATACAGAGGGCTAAACCTCAGAAAGCAACGGTTAAATTTGGCATAGAGATTGCTGTTGAATCAGGACAGTTGACAGCAATTCTGGTCAAGGGTACAGGAAAAGCCAACTTAGAAATTACTTTAGAGTGGCAATCTCCTCACAAGGGTTCTTGAAATGCTCCAAACACTTGAAGAAATTTTAGAGAGTTGTACTGTAAAACTAAAAAGTCTCAGCAGTTCTGGTTGGGGTACAGGTTTTTTCATTGCTCCCAACCTTATCTTAACATGCGCTCATGTTGTGGAGAAAGAAATCTCTCCTTATATTGAAGTTTACTGTAAAAATCAAGGCAAAGTTGAAACAGCTTTTATTGAGAAGCTCTACTCTAAGCCATTTGATATTGCCTTGCTTCGATTAAGTTCTCCTTTCAATACTTTCCCTTGTGTATATTTAGATACAGATGTTAGAGCGAGTGATATATTTTATACATTTGGCTACCCTGATGATTTTCAAACTGGTGCTCCAGTCACATTTGAGTGTGAGGGGATTACAGGAGATAATCCTCCGTTCATAAAATTTAAGTATGGGAACGCTAGACCAGGTTTGAGTGGTTCACCGCTACTTAACAAACGAACTGGGAAGGTATGTGGGGTTGTCAATTTTACGCGAGGTAGAGCTACAGATTTGGGAGGAGGAGGTATCCTTGCTGAAACAATTTTTGCAAAACTGCCAAACTTAAAGGCACAACAACAAGAATTTCATAAAAATGATAAGACATGGATCAACACTCTCAAGTCTATATTCAATGCCAAAGTTGAAAGATATGTAGATGACTTCATTCAAGGCTGGACTAATCACGCTCGAACATTTGCAAAAGAATTTTCAGATTCGCGGTTAGCAGTTTCAGGAGATAAAACGATAAAGTGGCAGTTTTCTGTAATAGCTGGAAATACGATATCATCCGAATTCCGTAGAGAAATAGAAGTGGCTTTTAAAGAATTCCCTGACAAAATCAACTTTGCTGTATCGCTTCTAGAAATAAAGTCTTTTTTGAGCAAGATTAACAACTTTAAAATGGAATTGCATTCTCAGGAGCTACTTGCAGTTGAAGAATATGTATTAATGAAATTTTTGTCGCCTCGTATAATTCCCAAATTTAAGTTTGAAAATTGGCTTTGGTTTCGCGGATTTCTTGCAGGAGCATCTATTGGGGCTGCAACTGGAGTATCAATAGCTGGAGTTGGAGCATTGTTTGGAGCGTCGATAGGAGGAGCAATTGGAGGTATGTCTTCGGATAAAATTCAGATTCATCAAATGTCGAAAGAAGCGAGTGCCAAGATTATTGAATGTGTTGAGGAGTCCACCAAAGAACTGATTGCAAGAAAGAAGGAGATAATTGATTTTATTCTTTCATTGTTAGTTAATGAACCCGAATTCCCACTAAAAAGTTTAGAAAATTGGTTGAAAGAAGACGTAGAGCAATCGGGCTTAAATTGATTGAAAGCGATCGCCTTCAACTTTTGGACTTGCGATCGCACGGGTAAATTAGCACCCTTGCTATAATGCTCAACAAGAATTAGAGATTCATCCTCAAGCAGTCCATGTCTAGGCGATACATCACTGCCACAGAGGAACGTCAAATTATAGAACGCGCCAATCGTCTCTGTGAATACTAATGAATCGATCTGGAGTTCTGAATATGCAAAGGTTGTTGCTTTTGGCAGGGCTACATCCACCGATTGAAAAATCGTAATCACTGATGGGCGATCGCTTACTATACTTAGACAAAGAGCAGCCAGCAGATTTATGACAGTAGCACCAACCTTTTTCCAACGATTCTATCGGAAATTGTTTTTGCTTGTAGCGATCTTTCTGACAAGCCTACTGCTGATCCAACCCAGCGTTATGTCTCAATCGCTTGATGATTGGGGCAGCCCACAGCAAAATGAGGGGCGTCAGGGGTGGATTCGCGATCGCGCTGATTTGTTAGATTGGCAAACCGAGTTGCACCTGAGTCATCGCATCAACAAACTTGTGGGCAGAACTAGTGCTGAATTTGCGATCGCTACCCTCCCAAAAATTGCAACAGAGCAATCCCCTCGTGCTTTTGCCATAAAGCTATTTAACGTCTTGGGCATTGGCAAAAGAGAAGCTAATAATGGTGTGTTGTTGTTGGTGAGCAAGAACGATCGACGCATTGAAATCATTACTGGTAAAGGCTTAAGCGAAATCCTGCCCGATGGGGAAGTCAGTCGTTTGATTCAGCAAGAGATTGTACCTGCATTCCAGCAGCAGCAATATGCTACGGGGATTATTCAAGCAGTCAATGCGATCGCGCAACGATTGGAAGCGCGACTCCCTAGCACGATTTTTCCAGACTGGATGCCGACGATCTTCGTGTGGATTCCTTGGTCGATCGCGATCGGGGGCGCAGGTTGGGCAATCTTCAGCACGCTTCAAGTGCTGGTGTTGAGTTTCACACCAGTACAAGTACCCATCCCTATGCAAGGGTTTAATACCAAAGCGTTTTCATCTTCTGAGATACTAGCCACCTGTTCCTTTTCTGCTTTACTATCTAAAGTTTCCACACTCAAGAGCGATCGCGGGGAGGGGAAAATCCCTGACTTAATGACCAATATACTGGTGGGTGGATGGATATTGGGGATTGGCTCAATCTATGGATTTTGGCAATTTGTCTTGATGCATCCTGAAGCGGAATTTTGGCAAAGCGATCGGAGTACTTGGCTTGTCTTCGGCATGGCTGGGAGTATTGGGTGGATTTTGGGGATGTTGGTTAGTCGCATTGTTGCCCGTGATTTGCCTTGGCTCTCAGTTGCGCTATCGCTGTTGACAGCAGGATTGCTTGCATTGCTGAGTGGCTTTTTTGGCTTTCTCATGACGACAGCTTGGGGTGAAAATGGAATCACCGTAATGTTGCTTGTTGCGATTGTAGTGGCATTTGCTTGGGCAATTTTGATTAATCCCCATCTAAGTTTTAAACGCCATCGGGATTATCGCAGCGATCGCACAGGACAACCACCCCAAGAACTTACAGCGCAAGAGCTAGAAAGTGTACTAACTCCGATGGAAATCTCAGCGCGATCGCTAGGGAAATTGGAATTTCGAGGATGGCGAGAGGCTGAACTTGCTTTGCCAATTACGAGAGAACAGGTTTATCTAGTCCAACGCATTGACAGTAGTGCGAGTGTTTGCGCCCATTGTAAATCCTATGCGGTTGATGTTTCTGAGCAAACCATTGAGAGGGCGATCGAAACGACTAAAAAGAAAAAAAAGAGCGATCGCCAACAAAAAGAAAAGATTACCTCTGTCCGATTGGTGAAGCAAACGGTGTATAGCTGTCATTTTTGTGGCTGTGTCTTTGCTTACGATCGACAGGAAACACCGATGCTTTCGAGCAGTGATTCTGGCGATTACAGTTCCAGCGATTCTATCTCTAGCAATTCTAGTAGTAGCTATAGCAGTTCTAGTAGCGATTCCAGTAGCTATGATAGTTCCTATAGTAGCGATTACGGCAGTTCCTCCAGTGATTTCGGCGGTGGTAGTAGTGATGGTGGTGGTGCGGGTAGTGATTGGTAAGCGAACATCTTTCAACTTCAGGAAATCTTTTAAATGATTTCTTGTTGATTATCCATCAAACGCAAACGACCATCGCCACAGGATGCGCGAATTCGCTGAAATAATCCGATCGTAGTCGGGGTCTTCTCGATAGGTGCTACCAAGTCCTCTGGGTAGTGTGAGCGTTACATAGCGAGGTAGTTGGGAAATAGGTGTCGTGCATAGCCAAGTTTCTAGATTATCGATCGCCTCTGATTTGGTTAGAGGGACTTGAAAATGCTGGACAATTAGCGCGGCAGCTTCCTGAGCATTATTTGCGGTTGAGGCATCAACATTATGACGAACAAGCAGTCGAGACCATTCCTGACGCAGGCGATCGGGTTCAGACTTCGGATCGAGATAGGTTTGTAGGGAATCTAATCCATCTCCTGTGGCTTCAAAGTAATAATAATCACCGTCAAATAAATCCCAAGAAATCTCACCCAACTCTCCCGCTAAAATCGCCGTCAAGAGCATGGCATCGATTGATTGCCGATCGAAATCAGGTGTGTGGTAATTGCGAACCAAGCTAATCTGACCATCATATAAACACAGCCACCCCGAGGGATAATCTCCTGATTTAGCTACATAGCAATGGGTGCTGTCTGGAAGATATACCTGATGTAAACGCCCTTGACGTTGTGTTTGCAGAACCTCAATGCATTGATACAAATCGCTTGTGGGCAATTCTGTGATGGCTAAATCGTCAAAATGAATCCTCAGTTCGTCAGCGATCTTATATTGATTGATGTACAGGCATGGATAGAAATTGTTTTGAGGTAATCGTGTTTTAATAATATTTTCAAACCAATCTTTTAGTTCAGTAGATGTTTTGTCCACAAAGATTTTTAAATAGATCGGTCCGATGCTTGGATGTTCGCGCCAAGCCCAATCCCAATCACATTGAGATAAGGCTGTTTGTCCAAGATAAGGTAATGGCTGGAGTGTGGTATCTTGTCCAAGCTGCCATCCTTGTACTGGGAATGAAGCCGTGCGATCGCTCATCACTAAAGGTGAGATTTTTCTGGGTTTGATGATAACTGGCTTCTGGAAATCAAGAAGAGTGTCATTTTCGATATCGAACTGAGTTGCTAAGGTCAATGCTAGATAGAACCGATATTTTCCACTATCCAAATCTTCAGTCCATTCTTCAGTATCCCACTCGGCAATTAGAGCGCGATCTTCAGTTTGGGAAAGCGATCGCATAAAGGGCGCACTCGCAGAAAACAGAACCCAAGTCTGCCAACAGGGCAATGGTTTTTCTAGCTTATCGTCAGGATATAATTCCCAATATTCTCCATAGGTGATCCCCCAGCCAAAATCCTCGTCTGGCTCATGGTAATACTCATCGTAGTTAGCATCTATCTCAAAGCAAACGGCTCCGTGTTCGTGGACTAGTCGAGCTATTTCAGATTTTCGGACAAAATCTCTCCAAAATGGAATCTTTTCAGGGGCGGTAAATCGAAACAAACATTCGCCTGTATTGATTTCTCCAGTTTCCAAAATTCGGATATGTTGAGTCATGGTTGTGCAAGGCAACTGAATTCATAATTTACAGCATTTTTTGAGCAAATTTACCACAAGGCTGGGTCACAGGGGGTAGCCCCACATTGGCTGCAAATTTAGGCAAGGCTCCAGTTACGTTCGGTTACCTCATCTGCTGGGAATAGACATTCAATTCGGATCTCCTGAAGCGTGATGTCATAGGGAGTACCTAACGTCGCGATCGTCGAGAAAAATCGCAAATCCAAATCGTTTTGCTTGAGGTGAGTTGTCAGAATCAAATCATTTTGCGTGTAACGGCTTGAGGTATTCCAGAGATCGGAAGCACCAGGGTAACTGATGAGTTCGTCAAACAATAGGGTAGACTGTTCGCTCTCAATTGATGAACTTGCTTCGCGATGGATTCGCTGAAGCAAATGTCCAGCTACTTCTTCCCAGTTCGCCATAAATGGACGTAGCCCCTGCGGATCGAATACGACTCGCATCAAATTGATTTTCCCATCAATACAAAAGCGACTTTGCAACTTTTCAGGATCGATGAATGCGTTGAGCAGGCGGGTGGCTCCATGGTTGGTCAGGAGTAAATTCCAGTAGCGATCGATCGCGATCGCTGGGTATGGTTCTTGCTGGCGCAGGATAAACCCGATCGCTTTGCAAACCGATGACATCTCTGGAGCCGATAGATCGGTCTCTGTGTGAATGGGCGCAAATCCAGCCGCACTCAGCAGCAGATTTTGGTGTCTGAGCGGAATCTCTAAAACGGTTGCCAACTGCAATACCATTTCCTGGCTAGGTTTTGCTCTTCCCGATTCCAAAAAGCTGATGTGACGTTGAGAGACTTGACTGGTAAGTGCGAGATCGAGCTGGCTGAGGCTGCGTCGATCGCGCCATTGCTTCAGCAATGTGCCAAAGGTGATTGGTTGATGTTGACTGAGCCCAATCGAAGTATGAGCGATCGCGCGTTGCTGCATGACAAAATCCCAAAGATAATGACTTTGATTACTTCAAAGGTAATTGCTTTAATTATCTCTCTTTGGCACGATGATGACAATGACATTCCGAGGTCATACCGTTTTTAAAAAATGATGCAACGCTTCTTGTAACGCGTGTTCGACCGCCCTATATTTTACCTCTTCCCAACCCCTCTCCTCGCAGGAGAGGGACTTGAAAACCCCATTTTTTCTTGCTCCTCCCTCTCCTAAAAGGCGAGGGAGGCTGGGAGGGAGAGGTTCATCGAATTCACGTTCTTTTAGATAAAGACCACCCTCTGCACGGAACCCAAAATCCGCTCCGTTGCAAATTCAAGTGAAATTAGAATCAGTCTGCTATTCGGCAAACAGGAGTAACAACATGACCTTACTACGCGCTTTTTTAATTGCTTCCATTCTGCTCATTTTCCCCTTATCAATTTATGTCATCATCACGATGGGAATTAATTGGCCAGCCATCTATTTTGGCGACCTGCTCAAACTTGACTGGCGATCGCAGTTCAACGTAGATCTTTTGATTTCTCTCTGCCTGCTGGCAATCTGGGTTATGTGGCGCGAGGGGTTTACCCCAAAAGGGATTCTATTCGGCTTTCTCAGCTTTTTCGGGGGGACAATGTTCGGATGTCCCTATTTGCTGTTCGCAATCTACAAAGCCAATGGCGATCCAAAAGCGGTTCTACTGGGCGTACATACTGACAAGTAACCGACTCCCAAGAAAATTAGTCATATTATAGCAATTTTCACTTCAGAACAAGCAATGGATGTAGGTTAAAACCTTTCTGTAGCAAGGTTTTAACTATACTCTTCTCATTTGAATACTGCTATAGACTATTGGCAGCGATCGTGAATCCACATTACATCTGGTAATAAAGGAGGGGTGCTTTGTGTCATCGTGCCTCTTCTTTGATAGTAATCATGACTGCCCAACTCCGCAATAACGGCATACCTTGGCGACTCTGTTTCTTGTCCTAAAAAAATTGGTGTCGCAGATTTTAAATCCCGATCGAAAAAAGTAATCCAAAACCTATTTTCACGCTTTGAATTACTCCTATCTTGCTCCAACAACCAAATTGAGCCATAACCGCTAGATTGAGTAACTTGAAACCGATAAAGTTGTCCTAGTTGAGGATGAGCGATCGCAGCGGTGGCATGGAACGGACTTCTTGGAGGTGGTGGGCCGAAAACCAATTGAAAACCTTTTCCATCAGCATCACGATAAATGCTTTTAGCAATTGGACATGACTCAGATGCGGCGGCTCCTGTTACCGTTTGCATTGACAGGAGAACCATAGATAGAATTAACAGGGCAAAATTAGTAGTTTTCATAACGTTAACTAGATTTGTCGATCTAGCTTTAGAAGTGTATGTAACAAGACATTGGCTCCCTGCACGCAATGTTCTGGAGAGGTGTACTCAGTTTCAGAATGACTGACGCCATTTTGACTGGGGACAAAAATCATTCCCATCTCTGTCAATTTTGCCATCTCTTGGGCATCATGCCCAGCGCGACTGGGCAAATGCAGGGAAGTAAGTTCTAACTCCCGACAAGTTTGCACGATCGCTGTCTGAATGATTGGACTCGCAAGAGCAGGTTGATTCTGTAGAACTGGCTTCAGGCTGATTTTTGTCTGGGTTGCTGCGGCGACCGCTTCTAGATCGCTTTCTAAGGAATTAATTAAATCATCTAGGTTATGGTCGGATAGGTCGCGAACATCTAGAGACATCTCGACAAAAGCGGGAATCGTATTTGGAGCATTGGGGCTAACAAGCATTTTACCCACCGTTGCCACTTGCTTTCCAGGGAGGTTTGCCAAAAGATTTACGCTCAAAATTACTTGAGCTGCTGCCACAAGCGCGTCTTGGCGCATGGACATGGGGGTAGTTCCTGCATGGCTGGCGCTGCCTTGGACGGTAATCGTATAGCGCCTTTGCCCGACTACACCTTCGACCACGCCAATCTGGATACCTGCACTATCTAATACGGGGCCTTGTTCGACATGAAGTTCCAGAAATGCGGCAAAGTCATTGCGATCGCGCTGAGCTGTCTCGATCTTTTGCCAATCTCCTCCAATACTAGCTAAGCAAGTTTGAATCGTTCCCTCCACAGGATGATAGGAATCAGGATTTGGGTTTATATTACCCGTTATGGCTTTGCTTCCAATCATGCTGCCTTCTTCATCCGCAAACACGATCGCTTCTAAGGGATGATTGAGTTGTAAGGAATTCTCTTTTAACGTTCGTATCACCTCTAGGGCTGCCAGCACACCATAGGCTCCATCGTAATGTCCTGCATTGGGTACGGTATCGATATGCGAACCCGTAGCGATCGCAGGCAGATCGGGATTACTACCTGCATAGCGCCCTATAATATTTCCACCTGCATCAATCCTGACCTGCATATCTGCCCCAAGCATCCATTGCTGCACCAACTGTCGCGCCTTTATATCCGCTGGGCTATAGGCAAGGCGCTCTACACCACCATTCGGGAGTTGACCAATTTGCGCCAAGGTGGCAATACTGGCAAGGAAGCGATCGCCATTGATTGAGAGGGTCGAAAGCATGGGAGTCGCCATAGGTTTGCGAAAGGTAGTGTAGATTTGAGCAATTGACATTTACTATGTATACTGTATACATTAGGACTACGCAAGAAAGTGAGGAATCTGTACCTTGAGTTTGTCTACCATCCAACGCAGTCAATCTTTGCACGAACAGACCTACCAGGTCTTGCGAACCAATATTTTTTCGGGCGACCTAGCCCCTAACGCGCGTCTGGTTGAGACCCAACTGGCTGAACGTTTGCAGGTAAGCCGTACGCCGATCCGCGAGGCAATTCGCAAGTTGCAACAAGAGGGGCTCGTCACAGCAGATGCCAGTGGAGGTCTGCGGGTGGCAACGCTTTCAATCGAAGATGTCATCCAACTCTATGATTGTCGCATTGCCCTAGAGCAACTCTCGGTGTCTGGAGCCTGCGATCGCGCTAGCACCCTAGAGATTGAGCAATTGGAACAATATGTAATCTCGGCTGAGAACCTAGCTCGACCAATTTTGGTGGAACCTACAGAGCTTTTAGAACTGGACTTTCAGTTCCATCATCTCATTGCAGAAAGCTCTGGAAATAAATGGTTGGTTTCTTTGCTAGAGCAAGTGTTTGATAAGATGTTCCTCCTGCGATTGCGAACGACCAATCATAATCCTAAAGTACTAGAAATTCGCCAAGAGCATCGTCAGATTTACAAAGCGATCGCGCAAAGAGATGCCCAATCTGCCAAGGATGCGATTTGCGAACACCTCACTAACAGTAAAGCTAGAGTTGTGAGAGCCGTAGAAATTTTACAAATAGGTCAATAAATCACTGCACCCAACTTCTATTAAGGAAAAATCATGACTGAATCGACTGGACAAACAACAACGCAAACAAAAAAAGTATTTATCTGTGGTTCGGCGTTAAAAGGTCAACCCGACCATCAAAACTTGCAGTCTGCTACTTTCGTTAAACCAGCAAAAACTCGTCCTCTCTATCGGCTCCATGCGGCTGAAAATGGATGGCATCCAGCAATCTATACTGTGGCAGAGGGTGGCATTAGCATTCCAGGCGAAGTATACGAACTCACGATCGCACAGTATGACTATCTACTCGCAAACGAACCACCCCATATGTACCCTGGTGATGTGGTTTTAGAGGATGGCGAAGTCTTAACGGCAATGCTCTATCCTCTCGAACTCGTAGAAAAGTATCAGTGGCTAGATATCTCAGACTTAGGTGGTTGGGCTGTCTACAAAGCCAGTCTCAAATCAGGCGATGGTAAGGAATAGGGTTTAACGATCGCTCTTGAAGATAAGATTGAAAACAATGCATTTGTAGAAAACCAAGATGGCAATTGTTATTATTTTTGTCGGTATTATTCTTGTCCTATCTTTAGGTTCATTAGTAATACTCATTAGGCACTATCGCTAGGCGAACTCTGTGAGGAATATCTGAGGAATAACTTCGTCGTAAAGCAAGAATATAGGATTTTAAAGATTTATTTGTGAATATTATGTAAATGCATCTCCTGTACAGCGATTGAGGTTATAGAAAGATATAGAAAAGTGATAGAAAGGTTATCTCTGCTTTGTGAATCCATGAATCCATGTTATGTAAATAGAACTGACACAGGATGAATCAAGAGATTCTGAACTTCATCCACTCTGTCAGATGAAGTTGTTTAAGCGATCGCATGGAGGAGAACCGTAAAAAGTCATGACTACACCAGATCGACCTTGCCCTACCTGTGGCAGCGAATTAATCGCGGTCACAAGCAATTTTGAGGGAGTCGTCACGGACTATAGCTATTGGGTATGCCTTTCTTGCGATTGGCATTCAGAGCCTTTTTATTACCCAGATATGCAGCCCAATCTAGAAAACTTAGAAACCTCACACCCAGATATTCCTCTGACTAAGACTGAATATGATTATCTCAAAGACTTGCTAGCAGGGCTTGCCATCGAGCTACCATTTAACAATCGCGTGCAACATGCCTTGATTTTGCTCGAACGGCGATCGCCTCTCCGAACCTTTTAATTCCATTTACCTTCCCAGACTATCCTTCAGGAGTTAGCACAGTTCCTTACTGTACAGGATATTTCGCAGCTATTTTTGAGATCGTGCTAGCGCTGCGGAAGGTTGCTCTTAGTTTGAGCTTTTTCTCAAACACTGCATTAGAGAAGGTGGATTCGCTCTGTTTCTGTTTGCATAACCAATAGACCTCGCGATCGCGGGTATGAAAGTCATCGATCTCAGTCTTTAACGTATTGAGAACTTGGATGGCATCTTTAGTCAGTGGTTCTGCTAAAAATACGATATTTAAGGCAAGAGCAGATTGCAACGCATCCTCTGTAAAGGGCTTGTAGCTGGCAAGATCGGAGACTTCGCGATTGGTTCTAATAAATGTCGCAACGTCGTAACCTAAGGAGCTTTTGAGCTGTTGCTCAATGGTCTGTTCGAGGCTCTTAGCGTTTTTAGAATCAGCGTTGAAGATGACATTACCACTGGCGATAAATGTCGAAACATCAGAGAAATCCATTGCTTCAAATAGAGAACGAAGGTAGTCCATTTTGACTGTATGACCTCCGACGTTAATGGCACGCAGGAATGCAATATATCTTGGCATAGCAATTGTTTTGAACTACAGAGTTTGCCCAAACTGACAGTGATTGCTAGTTAGTAAGTCACCTTACGCGGAACTATAACCTCAAAGTACTCCTCAAACACTCTTCCCTTATGGGGCGTAGCGACAAAGCTACCGTTTTGATCTTGTTTCCCTCGAAGAACTGAGGGATAAGGGCTTCAGAAACCTCTACGTAACATAAATTAGTAGTTCCAGAGATTATTTTTATAGTCCCGATAATGTTATGGGATTATCAGAGGCTACTTACAATTGCAGGTCTTCCCAATCCTAACATCTTGGCTAATTGCCAAATCATCTCTGTTGTCATCCAATGGACTTCCAAAGTAGAAAATCTTGAGATGCCTATCAAATCTAACTACTCATACAAGTCCCATAACTTGCTCAAGAAACTCCTGGACACGCTTTATAGTATTCAGTGTCATTGTTTTCTCATCTATCCATCGGTTATCCTGTATTGAAACTTGCAAAGTCTTACCAGGTCTTAGTATGCTACTGATGCTTGAAATCACTACTTTATTTTTGCCTGCTGGTTTATTTAGCTCCTTCAAGTCATCCTTAGTTAATTGGTTAGTATCAATATCAGCAACATATTTAGTAGAAAGAGCTAGTAGATTCGGATAGTTTACCTTTGCACATTCAATCAAAATATCTTCTAAAGTCCCTGGGGCACTGTTATTTGGAGCTATAAAAATCCCACATCTGGGAGAGTCTTTCATAACTTCCCCAAGCACTGAAGGTAACAACAAACCACGTGGAGATAACTCAGAAATTAGTTTCTCGAATCTTTCTTGAGGTGTTTCGCTATCATCAGCATCTAGAAAAACACCAATGCCAAAAAATTTTGAAGCTGGAATTAACGCAAGGTTTTCCTCTATAGTTTCCGATAAACGTGTGATTCCAATAGCACTATGCAAAGCAACTGATAGATCAGCATTTTGTAAAAAGACTGGAACAGGCACACGTTTCCTCAGGTCATCATCCACAGGAAATGCTGAAGGTACAAGTGGTTTCCAAAAGGAGTCAAGCGACGAGAAACGAGTTACTCGCTTTAAACCATAAGATTTGAGTAAACAAATGAGGAATTCAATATCTTGGGGACCTTCTGTAACAATGTAACAGTACTTGACCATGACTACCTCACATCCAGTCCACGCTCTGAACGCAACCTATGTAATAAGCTCCCAGAGAACCTTTGGGGAGCTTGTCCCTTAGGATTTAGTCGAAAAGCTACAACATCATCTGTAGTAACATCAGCTTGTAACATTGCATCAATCGCCTCAAGACTATGAGTTGTCACAAAAAGTTGAATATCTTGGTGACGACAAGATTTTACAATCCAAGAAAATACTTTACTGAGCGCAGAAACATGGATAGATGTCTCAATCTCATCAATAAGGAGTACACCATTTTTGTTAGTCAATAGAGTAAGAGCGATAACTAAAGTCCGTTTAAACCCATCGCCAAATGTATATAAAGGAGCAAATCCAAGCTCTTTATGCTCTATATAGAGAACTGCTCTAGCAGTTGGAGTGGATAGTATTTGAATATCAAGTATATTATCATCGAACCATTGAATCAACTCGAGCACTTCGCTCTTTCCATTTTTTTCCTGCAAAATTATTCGTGTGAGGCGATCTAAAATAGGCTCAGAAGAGTATGAAGGAAATATAGTTGCACTTTTTACAAGTGGTTTATTACGCCTGCGTTGGACAAATCGCTCATCTTCCCAAAACTGGAATACTTCTATATGCTCTGGGTCAGAGGGAAATAAGCTAACTTGTTCCGAGACTATATTTGCTGCAATTTCTATCTCAACACCGATTCGAATAGAGTTGATTTCAGGAGAACCTGTATCCTCATCAGGAGAACCTACTTCTTCATTGAAGCTTTCTTGATTTGGCTTTTCCACTCCACTACCATAAATTTCTCCAAGCCTCGCTTTAAATCTATGTATAGGGGTACTGCCACTTGCTTCTATTAAAATTTCACTCTGATAAAACTCGTTGTTAGATGAATCTATCTTTTTGGGGAAAATCCATTTTACTGCCTCAAGATTAGGTCGAAGCGAAATGTATGAAGATCTGCCTAGATATAGCCTCCTTTGTGAAACTTCGAGCCATTGAAATGGATCAAGTGGATTACATAAAATTGAAATAGCTTCAAGAAGGCTAGTTTTTCCTGAATTGTTATTGCCAACAAAAATATTTACTTGACCTAATTGCTGCAGATCGAGCATTTGAAAGCCGCGATAGCCACTTATTTGTAGACTGTCAAAGACCAAAGTCATCATAAACTGGCTCCAAGAACCGTATTGGCTTTAACTAAACTAAATTAGCCTAAAAATGATATTTCAGATTGGCGTATATAGAAAGTACTTTAAGTTTAATGTATGTCTTGCTAATCTTTGATAACTCTGAAGAGAAGGAATAAATTTGGAATAAGGATTTATATCCTAAAGAGCAAGAGCTATTGGGATATAAGGGCACCTCTATTACTTGGCTTATTCTCAATAACAAAAGCCCAAAAGCCTTGATGTTTCGTTTGTATTCTCAATTATTTTGGATTTTTAGAGGTGCCCATAAGGATGTCAAAACAACGATGAGCTAACCCATGTCTCAATTGTTGGGTGTAACTATTTTGCTTAATCGCTAAGGATAAGACCATCACTACCATTTTAAAAATGATTTAAAAGGTAATCTTGTTTTTGTCAAAAATTGCCTGAAATTGTCGGAAAAAACTTCCCCATACCTGTTACAATGCGTTGACTTTTTGGCACGTCTGCAGAAGTAACCGGTGAGGATGAGGAGAAAATCTATGAAGCGACTTGGAAGCAAAACGGCTTGCTGGCTTGGTTTGGTTGCCGCGATTTCAATGGGAGTAACGCTTTTTCCCCCTGAGGTAACAGCTCAGCTCAAGATTATCAATCGGGACAATCGCGGGATTAGAGACGAAGGCGATCGCTTGCTCGACCTCGGCAAAACTCAGCTCGATCGGGGGCTACCCAAACAGGCAATCGCCTCTTGGCAACAAGCGATCGCGCTTTACGAACTTGTGAACGATCGAACCGCCATTTCTCGTACCCTAAGCATGATTGGGGACACCTATCAAAAGATTGGCGCTAAAGTCGATGCCCAAGACACCTATCAGACCCAACTTGGCTTTGCCAATACGCTCAGCGATCCAGGGGTACAAATATCATCCTTAAATAGCTTGTCGGCGATCGCCCTGATCAAAGATGCCCCTGCCGAGGCTATGCCGATCAATAAAGCGGCACTCGATCTCTCCCGTCAGTATCGGCATATATTCGGCACAGGCACTGCCCTGCACCACAGTGGCTTAATTGCTGCCCGTTATGGCGATCATTTCACGGCAATCAAACGTTATTACGCCTCAATTCCCTATCGTCAAGACATCCGAGATTTTTCGGGCCAAGCCTATACCCTGATTAACAGTGGGGATAGCTACATGGCGACCGATAACTTTAAAGCTGCCATTACAGACTATGGTTGGGCATTGACGATCGCCCGCCAAACCCATGACTTGAAGCTGATGGCGATCGCCACCGACCGCCTAATTGCTCCCTATCTGGAAATTCCTAACTTTTACCGCATCGAAGATTTACTCCAAAATCGCACGGGTATTGCCCTTGTCTTAAACGACTTGCCCACAGCGATACTCACCCAGCGTCAACTCGGCGATTTGTATCTCTCCTTTGGCTACATTCCTAAAGCGCGGGAGGCTTACCAACAGTCTATAGATTTTGCTGTTAAGCTAAGAGATGATTCGGCAGTACGTGAGTCTTATTATCGGTTACAAGCCCTCGATCGGTCGTAAGATCGGCGTAAGGTCGCATGTAAGCCCGAATCGGGTATTCACTTAACCATTCAGCAAGATATGACCGTAGCGATCGCTCCCCCTCGGACTAGTCTGGCTGTGCCAACTGTGCACGTCTTACCCAATGGCGTCAAAATCATTGCCGAGCAGATTCCCGTCGATGCTGTGAATCTCAGCATTTGGGTGAATGTTGGTTCTGCCGTCGAAAGTGATGACATCAATGGCATGGCGCACTTTTTAGAACATATGGTGTTTAAGGGCAGCGATCGCCTCAAGGTTGGCGAGTTTGAGCGTCTGATCGAGTCCCACGGAGGCAATACCAATGCGGGAACCAGTCAGGACTACACCAACTACTACATCACCGTTGCCCCCAAGGATTTTGCCAAACTTGCACCGCTTCAGTTGGATGTGGTTTTAAATGCCAGCATTCCCGACCCAGAGTTTCAGCGCGAACGCTTGGTCGTACTCGAAGAAATTCGTCGCAGCGAAGACAATCCCGAACGACGCATTCAACGCCACACCGCCGAGATGGTGCATCAGTTGTTGCCCTATCGTCGCCCCGTCTTGGGCTCTGCGGCAGTGATTTCCCAAGTCACCTCCGAGCAAATGCGTGACTTTCACCGCAGTTGGTACGCCCCCCACAACATGACGATCGCTGCGGTTGGCAACCTACCCGTATCTGAAACGATCGAAGCGATCGCCAACTATTTCGATCGGAGTTCCCAACCTGCACCCATCCCTCAAACTCGTCCCACTTGGCTACCTGAGCCAGTCTTTGATACAGTGGTGCGGCAAGAAGTCACCGATAGCAGTTTGCAGCAAGCCCGCCTGATTATGACTTGGCGCGTACCTGGACTAACCGCGATCGAAAAAACCTATGCACTCAATATTTTGGCAAGTGTTTTGAGTGGAGGACGAACTTCGCGACTCGTCAAAGACTTGCGAGAAACCCGCCGTTTGGTCGATCGGATCTCGGTAGGTAATTCCACCCAACTCTGGCAGGGAACATTCCAAATCTTTGCGAAGTTAGATGTTGAGAATATTCCACTCGTCGAGCAAGCAATTCGCGAGCATTTAACCAAACTCCATGACGAATTTGTCACCATGGTGGAGCTAGAGAAAATTCGCACGCAGGTGGCAAATCGCTTTATCTTTGGCAATGAATCGCCCAATCAAAGGGCAGGAATTTATGGCTACTACGATCGCATAGTCGGTCATCTCGACACAGCCCTCTACTATCCTGATTTTATTAATGCACTAACGCAAGCTGATTTGCAAGCGGCCGCCCGCGAATATCTCAACCCCAATGCTTACGGAATTCTGATCGTAAAACCTGAGGCATGAACGTAGAAAATGGAAATAAGAATGGGAATGCTGCCTGAACTACTTCAACAGTTCCACTAAAGATTCCGACGCCGCTAGCCCTGACTGATAGGCAGCTTCCACATTTGAGCCAGCACACCAGTCACCCGCACAAACTAGCGGTAATGGAATGGAAGTAGATAGACAAGCAGCACCTAAGACTTCTTCGGCGATCGCATAGCGCCATCGATGCACTTGCCACCATTCGGGACTGCTCAACCACTTCGCTAAAAGTTTACCCGCTCGGTTTAAGATCGGCTTACCAGCCAGTTCTAAGTCTGGCTCATCCATGGAATGTTTGGCAAAATCGGCCGTACTTTGAAACACAAACACAGGTTGGGTAGCTTTGTCAGGGTGCTTACTACTATCCAACCCAATCCAACTCAAAATCGGGTCGCTCAGACATTTAATCGCCTGCCATTCTGGAGGCACAGAATTTCCCGCCGCATAGCCCGCCATGATCGTAATACTGGGTGAAAATTTCACCGATCGCACTGCCTGTTGAAAGCTGGGTGCAGGAGCAAGCACAGATTCAAATAGGGGTAAAAACTGAGGCGCAGGCATGGTTGCAACTACTGCTGTTGCTTCTAAGAGTTCTCGTTGGTCGGTGATCAGTTGCCACTTTCCAGCATCGCAATTGACTGCCACAATTCGGGTGTTAAAAATTATTTTTTGATCGCTGGCAAGATGTGCGTTCGCTAAATATTTGGGAATCGCTGTCATTCCCGCAGGACAGCAATAGCGGGGATACATCTCATCGGCAGTAGGAGGACGCAGCCCTGTTTCTGTGAGGTAATGGAAATTGCGCGTCCATTTTTGGACGATGCCTTTTTCTTCTAGCTTGTTAATAAATCGCTCGAAGCCATCATTCCGCACCGTGATGTACTGCGCCCCATGATCGACCCAAGTTCCTTGCAGCCGTCGTGTTGCCATGCGTCCGCCCACACCAGCCGATTTTTCAACTATGGTGACCTTAAATCCAGCGTGGCGAAGTTGCTGAGCGCAGATTAGCCCTGCGAGACCAGCACCAATAATCATCACATCTTTCATAGTTGAGCCACTGAGTTAAGCGATTGACATAAACAATACCTAATCAACTGATTAGGGCTTTTAAACCTATTACAGCGTATCACCAATCGAATTTCCATCATGATACGCCGCGAACAAGACCGCACAGGTTTTACCCCAAGCGATCGCCCCGCTGGCATCCAGACAAATTGCGCCAAAGTCCCGATCGCGCGATCGGGCTTCATCAAAAGATTTATCGACAGCTTGCTGGAGGCTTAGACCATCCGTTACCCTAACCACGATCCGAGTTGCTAGCCCCTCGTCTATTATATCTTCGCCTACTCCCGTGCAACTTACACCAGCCATTTGTGTGGCATAGTTGCCAGCCGCCGTTGCGGAGTCGCTAACGCGCCCGATGCGTTCAAAGCCGCGCCCCCCTGTCGATGTGCCCGCACAAAGCCGACCAGAGCGATCGAGTGCCACTACACCAATTGTTCCCATCGCTACCTCTGCCATTTTGCGGCTGAAGTTGGTCTTGCGTTCTTCGATCCATTCTTGCAAGCGTTGATCGGTGAGCGGATTAAAGATCGGGACGGCAAGTTCGCGGGCTAACTCGGCTGCCCCATAGTCTGACAACACGCGATCGTCACTGGTTTGCAGGGCTTGAGCCAGCTCGATTGGGTTTTTGACCCGCGAGATATTAATGACGCCACTAAAGCTTTGGCGATCGCCATCCATCAGCGAGGCACTCATGCGAATCTGCCCATCGGATTGCAGCACCGAGCCTGTTCCAGCATTAAAGCGGGGATCGTCTTCTAACAGTTGGCAGGCTTTGACGACCGCAGCGATCGCACTCTCACCCTGTAACAATAAAGGATAGACGGCGGCGATTACGGCATGGAGAGACTGGCGTACAGGTTCTAGTCCACCCTTACTTTCGAGCGAGCTACCTGCCCCACCATGAATAATTAACTTAGGCTGCATATTTTAGCGTTACAACTTGAAACTACTGAAACTTAGATCTGAAAGGATTTCACATTCCTAGATCCCCAACTTTTTTGGGCAAACTTGCAAATTTTTTGACGCAAATCAAAAAAAGTCGGGGATCTCTATTCTGAGAATTCTGAGACAACTGTCAATGAATAAACCCTACAACTCACCAAACCCTTTCTTCTTTTTCTTTTTCTTTCCATAAGGCAACCCACTCGGACTAGTATTCCCCTGATTACCCATCCCCGGCATGCCTGGAAAGCCACCCATACCAGGCATATTGGGCATCTTCCCTTGTCCCATTTGCTGCATCAGCGTCCGCATTTTCTGGAAGTCAGCCACCAACTTGGTGACATCTTGGGTTGCATAGCCCGAGCCCTTGGCAATTCTCTGCTTGCGACTGGGGCTTTTGCCAATCAGGTCGGGATCTTGCCGCTCTTGCTTGGTCATGGAGCTAATCATGGCTTCGCAGCGTTTTAGCTGAACTTCTGCCTGCTGCAACTGCGCGTCGTTGACCTTCATGCCGGGTAACATTTTGAGCAGTCCCCCAAATGACCCCATACTCTTCATCATGCGGGTGTTTTTGAGGAAGTCATCAAAGTCAAACTTAGCTGAGAGAATTTTTTCTTGGAGTTTCTCGGCATCGGCAAGATTAATTTCTTCCTGCGCTTTTTCGACGAGGGTGAGCACATCACCCATACCCAAGATCCGAGAAGCCATACGTTCGGGGTAAAACGGCTGTAGCGCCTCAACTTTTTCACCTACCCCAATAAACTTAATTGGCTGTCCTGAGATCTGGCGGACGGAAAGCGCTGCACCACCTCGGGTATCGCCATCCATCTTGGTGAGAATTGCCCCCGTGATCCCGATTTGCTCGTGAAACGTGCGGGTGAGATTGGCGGCTTCTTGACCCGTCATCGCATCGACCACCAGCAAAACCTCATTCGGTTGGATCTCCTGCTTGATCCGCGCCAACTCTGCCATCATGTTTTGGTCGATCTGCAAGCGCCCCGCCGTATCGACAATCACGGTGTTAATCCCTTGAGATCTTGCCTGTGCTACACCTTGACGAGCAATCTCAACGGGATCGGCATCGCTGCCCAGCTCAAATACAGGGATATCGATTTGTTTGCCCAGGGTTACGAGCTGATCGATCGCCGCAGGTCTATAGACGTCCGTTGCTACCAGCAAGGCACTGCGATCGAGTTTGCGCAGGTGTAAAGCCAGTTTTGCCGAGGCGGTGGTTTTACCCGTACCCTGTAAACCCGCCATCAAAATAATTGTGGGAGCAGGCTCTACTTCGGCGAGGGGTTGGTTTGCCTCACCCATCAGTTTCACTAACTCGTCGTAGACCACCTTGATGAACTGCTGATCGGGGCGGACGCCTGCCACTACATCTGTGCCTAAAGCTTTTTGAGAGATCTGCTCGACGACTTCCTTGACTACTTGCAGGTTTACATCTGCTTCTAATAAGGCTCGGCGCACCTCCCGAATTGCACTCTGGATGTTGGAATCACTAATTTTGTCCTGACCGCGTAACTTTTTCCACGCAGCTTCAAATTTCTCGGTAATTTCGTCGAACATAGTAGTTTTTCGTGCCTTCTAATCAGTGAGTCGTTGTCAGTTATTCAGTAAGCAGTTATCAGTGGTGTCCAAAAAGCTTAATGCTGATTGCTCATTTTACCAATTCCCCATCACCGATTACCTGTTCCTCATTTTTAATGCGTTGTCCTTCTCGCCCTTACGGCAGACCCTATAAATATTAAGTAAGATTAAGATGGTTGCATAACAAATATTAAGTCAAAAACTCTATGAAAGCATTTGTCGCAGGTGCAACAGGCGGAACGGGTCGATGCATTGTTGCCGAATTAGTCAAGCGCAACATTCCTGTCCGAGCATTGGTCAGAGATTTAGAAGCCGCCAAACAAATTTTGCCAGCCGAAGTCGAGTTAGTGGTCGGTGATGTCTTAAAGAAAGAAACGCTTGTGAATGCGATCGCTGACTGTACGGTTTTACTCTCAGCGACAGGCGCAAAGCCTAGTCTCGATCCCTTTGCGCCCTATATGGTGGACTACGAAGGCACGAAAAATTTAGTCAATGCTGCCAAAGCCAAGGGCATCGAACAATTTGTGATGGTTTCATCCCTCTGCACCTCCTTAATCTTGCATCCCCTGAATTTATTTTGGTTGGTTCTATTTTGGAAAAAACAAGCCGAAGAATTTCTGCAAGTGAGCGGTCTGCCCTATACAATCGTGCGTCCAGGCGGACTCAAGTACGAAGATAACGATGATGTCGTGATTATGAAGCCAGCCGACACCCTATTTGAAGGTAGTATTCCTCGCCCTAAGGTAGCGAAGGTTTGTGTGGATGCTTTATTTCAGGCTATCGCTCGCAACAAAATTGTAGAGGTAATTGCGAAGGCTGGAATTACGGAGCCGACGACCGAGCAATCTACTGACCAAGCGATCGCAGAGTTATTTGCTAATCTTGCGTGACGAAATAGCGATCATAATTGTGCGCGATTCCAGTTATGTAGTCTGATGCCTCCTAATAGTAAGACATGGGTGGATCGAATTCGTTTGAGAGGTAATGAGGCAAATCATGAAATTGCGTTGATGGAAGAAGTTGATGCCAAAGAGTTACTTCTCTTTACTGAAATACTTTTGAAGTTGTTTTATACACTGCCGAAAATGGCAGCACCATGAAAAATAGAACTTCCCAAGTAAAATGTGTGATGCTCCCTACTTTATAGATACAGAAGGCGATCGCATTTTGATGAATTATGTTTGCGGCGATCGCAAGTTAAAATGCTAGATGAACTTGTAATTAGGACTATAAAGTTATGTCAACTCAACAAGTCACCTTTCAAGAATGCAACACGCAATTTGCAAAGATTTTTGAGCGAGTATTAGAAAATCACGAAGTCATTTCAGTCTATAAAGAGCCTGAGCAGGGCATTGTAATCTTGGACGCAAAGGAATATAGCAGCTTAGTCGAAACTTTGTATTTACTAAGCAATCCTGCCAACCGCGATCGCCTCCGACAAGGTGTTTTGCAACATCAACAAGGTCAAGTAAGGGAAATTGATGTTAAGGCTTACTTGGACTGAGAATGCATTAGAAGACTTGGATTGGTGGCAGCAGAACGACATCAAGATATTGAGAAAGATTATCCAACTCTGTCTTGAAATCTGTAAAAACCCTACAACAGGGCTCGGAAAGCCAGAGCCTTTAAAGTTTGAATTGCAAGGTTATTGGTCTAGGCGTATCAACCAAGAACATCGGATTATTTATGCTTTTGATGAAAATCAAGTCACTATTACACAGTGTCGATTTCACTACCAGAAGTAACTTGGTTAAAGAGCGATAGCTTTTTGATAAAGTGTGTTTTAGTCGATTCTGAGTTTTTAAAAAGGGAGAAATAATTCTTATGCAAAATCGAATAACTATTGATCCAGATATTTGTAACGGAAGACCGATTATCGCAAATACTCGAATTACTGTGCAAACAGTTATGGAGTTTTTAGGTGCAGGTGATTCAATCGAAGAAGTGCTTGAAGAATATCCATCGCTAAAAAGAGAAGATATTTATGCCTGTATGCAATTTGCAGCAAAACTGATGGCAAACCACTACGAAGTGAGAAAAGTGGCATGAATGGGGTTAAGTTTGGGGCGATCGCCTTTTGATAGGTTAGGCTTGAGGCGATCTCAGGCTGTACAGTTTTACTCGCAGCAACAGACGCGAAACCGAGCCTCGAGCCCTTTAACGAAATTGCTTAACGAATTGTGCGTGATTCTAGTTTGAATTCTGGGATTTGCCGTAGCTCTATACTTTCGAGATTATATTGTTCGCAAACGAGGCTCAGACGATTCCCTGAGCTTTTGACAGCATTCACGGAATGGGTCAAATCTCCTTGGAAAATTACCAGATTATTCTGTTGAGGGCAGATTTTACCGACCTGACGTTTGTGCGATCGCAGCACGAGTTCTCCACCTTCTAACTCTGAGGGAACTTCAACGTAGAGAACGCTGACCACCGCAGGCGGGTCAATAGTTTTGCAATAGGAACGCAACGAGCGATCGATATGCGGATCTACGCGCGAACCAGTTTTAAGAAGTAGGGGATTGAGATAAAAGGCATTGCACTCGGGTTGCATGACGCAATGCAGATAGGGCATAAAGTAAGGAAACTTCTGCTCGACTGTCGCTAAATGCGATCGCTGGAATACCAGCGAAAATCCCTTGGTATCGACAAAATCGCGATTGAGATTATTCACTGAAAAGTAAGGCGAAGCCAAAATCTGTCCGCGCAACTCATTGAGATACGTGCGATCGAAGACTTGCGATTGTTGATGATAGTAAGCCAAGAGAAAAGGTTCTTATAACAGTTAGCAGGTATGGGAATTAGGGGGATTGGATGGCGTGTACTTACCCCTAGGTATGCAGGCAATCTGGGGAAACCATTCCTGTTTCTAGGTTTAAAGATTTGGGCAACCACGGGGGGATTGCCCCTACGTGGCTTTAAAATCCGAACTTACATTAAAGATGCATTGCGATCGCTTTCTGCCTTAAATAATGATCGCAAATCGTAATGGCTACCATTGCTTCTACCATCGGCACAGCTCGGGGTAAAACACAGGGATCGTGGCGACCTTTGGCAATTAGCGTCGTTTCTTCGCCGCCAACCGTTACGGTTTTTTGCTCCTGCATAATCGTCGCCGTCGGCTTAAACGCAACCCGCATGATAATGTCTTCGCCATTGGAAATGCCGCCTTGGATGCCGCCCGAACGATTGGTAAGCGTGCGGAAGCGATCGCCTTCCATATAAAACTCATCGTTGTGTTCTTTCCCCGTCATCCGAGTCCCCTCAAAACCAGAGCCAATTTCAAAACCCTTTGTTGCAGGGAGTGACATCACAGCTTTGGCGAGATCGGCTTCCAACTTATCGAACACGGGATCGCCCAAACCAACGGGAACATTCCGCGCCACACATTCCAAAATACCACCGATGGAATTTCCCTCTCGCCGCATGGAATCAATCAGTTCGATCATCTTTTCTGCCATATCGGCATTGGGACAGCGCACAATATTACTTTCGACCTGCTCTAGGGTGACTGTATTGGGATCGATCGCTGCTTCTAAATCTTTAATCCGCTTGACATAGGCAATAATTTCTACGCCTGCGACTTGCTGGAGAATTTTCTTGGCGATCGCACCTGCGGCAACCCGACCAATCGTCTCTCTTGCTGAAGATCGTCCTCCCCCCTGCCAATTGCGAATTCCATATTTGGCTTGATAGGTGGCATCGGCGTGAGAAGGGCGAAACTTGTCTGCCATCTCGTTATAGTCTTGGCTGCGTGCATCTTTATTCCGCACGAGAATTGAAATCGGAGTTCCCGTAGTTTTGCCTTCAAACACACCAGAGAGAATTTCGCAGCGATCGTCCTCTTTGCGTGGTGTGGTGATTTTGCTCTGCCCCGGCTTGCGGCGATCGAGATCGACCTGAATTTCTGCTTCGCTAATTTCAATGCGCGGCGGACAACCATCAATGACGACGCCCACGCCGCCACCATGCGATTCACCAAATGTTGTAATCCGAAATAAATGCCCGAACGTACTGCCCATACTTAAGAATTTTAGTCATGCCAATAAAGCAGCATCCAAGACTGGAATACTGCTTGCCTAAGCTTATCAGTATTCCGAGCCTTATATCCCCAAGCCAAAGCTACAATTACCATAGAGAATTTTGCTCGATGATTTGTTTGCCTTCTCCTTGCAGATAGTTGAGAAATGCATTGGAAACCACCGATAGCTGTTTGCTGGCGAGGTGCATCACATGCCAATGGCACTGAATCGGAAAACCCTGCACATCTAGAACTGCCAACTGTCCTGTTGCGCCCTCTAGGGCGACTGTGTGGCGCGAGAGTATCGATATGCCTAAGCCCCCTGCGATCGCTTGCTTAATTGCCTCATTGCTAGCCAGTTCTAACTTGATCTTAAAATCAGTTTTATGCTCGTCAAATAGTTTCTGGACAAACCGTCGCGTCCCTGAGCCTGATTCACGCATGATAAACGGCTCATCCGCCAATCTCTGCAAGGGAATATTGGTCTCATGGGCAAGGGGATGATTGCGCGCAGCTAAAACCACCAAAGGATTTTCTAAAAATGGATAGGATGTGATATCAATATCTGTAGGCAACTGGCTGAGAATGTACAGATCGTCTTTATTCTCAGAAAGGCGATCGATAATGCCATTGTGATTGGTGACTTTTAGAGAAACATCAATGCCTGGATAGCGTTGGCAAAATGGGCCGAGCAATCTAGGAATTACATACTTGGCAGTAGTAACCACCGCAATTTTTAGATGCCCCTGTTTTAGTCCCTTCATGTCGGCAACGGTCATCTCATATTGAGACAGCTTTGTGAAGATTTCTTGACAGGTACTAAAAAGCTCCTTACCTGCATTGGTGAGAAATAGTCGTTTGCCCACCTGCTCGAACAGCGGAATCCCAATCACTTTTGTTAGTTGCTTGATTTGCATCGATACTGTGGGCTGCGTGAGATACAACTCCTCGGCGGCGCGAGTATAACTGCCATGGCGGGCAGCAACCTCAAACACCTGAAGTTGATGCAGCGTAATTTGATTAGACAGATGCGTGTCTAGCAAGCGATGAGCCATAAATTTTGCGATCCCGAGGATCTGAACCCTAGATATAGATACTTATCTATGAAAATTATACTAAATAATAGCCTTATGTCTATGATTTTTTAAATAATCATCAACTTAAATAAATAATCCCCGCTAGTAAGCTGAACTACTGCCGAAAGCGATCGCATTCCTGTAGGATGGCGTGAGCACGAGCTTTCATTCCCCATCTAAGTGTCTATGATGCGACGGTTTAAGCACCTATTTTCCCAATTCCTCGGTTCGACAAGCGACCAAAATTTCCTACGCTTCATTCACCTGATCGAAAATCTCGTCTCTAAGGTCTTGGCGATCGGGATGATTGTCGTAATTTTATTTGCCGTGATCGATTTGGGGCGCTTTTTGATTAACGATCTTCAGGCTAGCAATGGTGCGCCTTTGCTAAAGCACTTAATTGAAATTTTTGGGCTGTTTTTAAATATTTTGATTGCTCTCGAGATTTTAGAAAATATTGCAGCCTATCTACGCAAACACGCTATTCAACTGGAGTTGGTCATTATTACAGCCCTAACGGCTGTCGCTCGGAAAATTATTATCTATGATAGTAAAGAGGCAGGTGGTGACTATACAGGGCTTGCCTTCGCTATTCTCTCGCTCTCGATCAGCTATTGGATTGTGCGTCATGTTAATCGTAACCAACCAGAGGAGTAATGCAGGGGCAGTGCCACCTGATTTTTCATATGTCTACCCCGTGGGATCTAGGATATTAGGGCAACTATAGGAAGATTGCTAGTGAATAGCATCAATGTTCTGGATTACCTGATTTATCCAATATTTATGCTGTAACTGGAAAACTTGAATCACAAAGCTTGCTAATCGTTAGAGCCTGAGTTAGAGGTTGTGGTGTTAAAATCAATAGTAAATTTTTGATTTATAGGAATATTTTTTGTATGACACCTTCATTAGCAAATTTACTCTGGAGCCTACTATGGGGCGCAATCATTGTTGTTGTTCCCGCTACGGTTGCCTTACTTTGGATTAGCCAAAAAGATAAAGTAGTGCGACGCGGTTAAGATTGGGGCTTCGATACGGGAGACCCAGGGGCTAGAATTTTAGATTGAGATAAGTTGATCGAGTTCTAGAACCAGTCACCGTATCGATAAGCTAAAGAGCGTTATTTAAGGGTTAGGGTATACTTTGGTTACAGTTCTGCGTCATAACAGGTAGCGGCTACAACATATGCAGGTATTAGGAGACATCAAGCAACATGATTAACATAGGTGGAAATCCACTGATGATCATCTTGGCTATCGTTGCGGCTCTGGGCGGAGTAGGACTTTATTTTGTCCGCAATTTCCGACCTGAGTTAGCAAGAGACCACGATATCTTCTTCTCGGCGATCGCGCTTGTGTACGGCATTATTTTGTTAGCCTTTAATTTCCGTATGGAAATTACTACGCAGTTGGCTCAGGTCTTAGTCGTGGGCTTTGCGGGTTGGTTCGCTGTTGAATCTTTGGTTTTACGGCAGGCACTAGCAAGTCAAGCCAGACGTTCATCAACCCCTAACCCTGTGATGGATATGGATGACGATCCAATTGGTTCTGATTACCGCGTTGAGATCGATCCATCCCGTGAAATTTCTGCTCGACGCGACCGCAATACTCGCCGTATGCGTGGCTCAGCCCCAAGCGATTCGACCTCAGAGTTAAGAGGGGATGTCGAACAAGAACGTCGCACTAAACGTTCGAGGCGTGGCAATGAGCCCGTCATTGATATCGATGAGGATGATATCCGTCCTGTCAACCCTAAGCGTCGTCCTCGACCCAGCTCTGATGCTAAAAATGGTCGCGAAAACCGCGATCGCGATATGGGTAGTGAGAGTGATGACGAAATTCGTGGAGCCTCATCCTCAAGACGGAGAAGGTCTACTTCTAAACCAACAAGTTCCGAGCCCGATGCGGAAGTGAATGACTTTGATGACTTTTAACTCATTGATTGAACTTAACTTTTCTGGCAAAGTTTAGTCTAGACGTTTAGGCAACGCTATGAATTGACTGCTATAAAACCCTTATTAGGGAACGAGATCTAACTGTGAGCTACTGCGTCAACCCTACCTGCACTCATCCAGAAAACTCGCACCAAGAGCTTGTGTGTGCCTCTTGCGGTAATGCTTTGAGATTGCGCGATCGCTATCGTGCCAGCCGTCCTTTGGGGAAAGGCGGTTTTGGGGCGACCTTTTTAGCAGCGGATGAGGGACTACCTGGCTATCCCTCCTGCGTAATTAAACAACTGCGACCCAATACGCAGTCTGCCAGCGTGTTAAAGATGGCGCGGGAGCTATTTGAGCGTGAAGCTACGACATTGGGGAGAATCGGTAGCCATCCCCAAATTCCACGTTTAGTTGACTACTTTGAAGAAGAGGGCAACTTTTATCTGGTTCAAGAGTATGTTGAAGGCGAGACGCTTAAGCAAGAATACGAGCGGCGGGGTATTTTTAACGAGATTGAGATCCGCAAGGTTTTAACAGAAATCTTACCCGCGCTTGGGTTTATGCATGAAAATGGCGTAATCCATCGCGATATTAAACCTGCCAACATTATTCGACGGAAACAAGACGGACAACTTGTCCTGATTGATTTTGGGGCTGTGTCTAGTCAGGTCAATAAAACGACGATCGACGAGGATGATGAAGATCCGAGCGGGCTATTGACGAACTTTGCCATTGGTACGCCAGGGTTTGCACCACCCGAACAAATGGCAATGCGCCCAGTTTTTTCTAGTGATATTTACGCCACTGCCATGTGTTGTATGTATCTGATGACAGGGCGATCGCCAAAAGATTTTCCCCATGACCCCTTTACTGGTGAAATTAACTGGAAATCTCAGGTACAGGTCAGCGAGAATCTCAAAGCTGTATTTGACAAGATGCTTCAACAGTCTGTGTCACAGCGCTTTCGCTCTGCGGCTGAAGTTCTCAGTGCGATCGAAACCAAACCTGCACAGGCTCCAGATGCAGGTGCGATGCAGTCTATATCTCCAACTAGCCAATATCAGTCGATCGCCCCCTCAAAACCACCCATCCCAAACTCTCGCATTCAACCTGGGCGAAGCATCTCATCGAATACCGATCTAACTGGGGGTATGTTTACGACCTCAGACAACACGCGATCCCAAGCCAAAACTGGAGATTTAAAAGGCGGCAGACGGGTAATTGTTGAGTATGGTCACGGCAAGCGCAATTTTGCTAACCAAGAACTAAGTAAGATTTCCCTTGGCAGTGCTTCTCTGGCAGGAATTGTCATGAGTCGCTCAAAATTGGTCGAAGCCGATCTCTGCCATGCCGATCTGACCAATGCTAGCTTTCAAGGTGCAAATATGGCACAGGCTAAGCTAAACGGGACAAACCTCAGAGATGCCAAGATGCAACGGGTGGTTTTGTTTAAGGCAGACCTTGGTAGCGCTTCTCTAATTCAAGCAGATTTGCGAGAAGCCAACTTGCAATCTGCCTATATGAGTAAGACGGATTTATCAGGAGCTAATTTGAGTGGTGCCAACTTGAAAGGAGCATACATGACACAGGCAAACCTGCGGGGGGCAAACCTATGTGGTGCTGATTTAAAGGGGGCAAAAGTTTCAGACGAGCAGTTATCGCTTGCCAAAACCAACTGGGCTACCATTCGTCCAGATGGCTCCAAGCGACTATTCTAAGCTGTTATAGTAATCAGGCATCATTCATCAAGGCTAAGACATCCGATTGATTGTTTTGAAGACAATGACTTCACTAATTATCATTGCTTCCCCTTAGCTTTTGAGGCGTTAACCTTTGCCATAATCAAAGTGCATTTATTATCGATATGCACTATGTTTTTGCATTTAGGATCGCAAATTGATTAATACCAATTTCTCTTGAAATTGCGACAGATCGGGTTTTGTGTTCCGCGCGGAGCGCAGTCTTTTCAAAAAGATGCGTTGCATCACTTTTTGAAAATGGTATAAAGTATAATTCTTTCAAAGTGTAATTCTTTCGCAGTAATTGGCACTTTAACCAATGCATCTTTGTGGCTGGAATTGCAGATAATTTAATCCATAATCCTTAGCATACGATTTCCCCGAATTCTGCATTTGCCCCTTTTATGACGATCGCTATAGCAATCCGATCTGATTTGTCAGAGCAGAAAATTCTTGTAGAGTTCATTTCGCAAAACCCTGTCTCACGATTGATTTAGGATTGCTATATAGATTAGGTGATTTTTTTGACTCAATCAACAATTCAAACATGAAAACAAACATGAGATTGTCATAATCGGCGTTATTAATATCGATGAAGATGCCATGTCTAAGATGAAATATGTGAATGACGCGACTAGCGAACTGAATCTATCTGAAGGGGATTTGTCATGACCATCTCACTAGTGGGTCTGATAATTCTCGTCGCGATCGCGGCTGTTTGCGGTGCTATTGGAAGAGCGATCGCGGGAAACGTTCGCGGCGGATTAATCGTCTCAATCGCCCTTGGCTTCATCGGCACCCTTCTTGGACCTTGGGTTGCTCAATTGCTCAAACTCCCAGAACCTTTCTTGGTCACTATCGATGGACGCCCTTTCCCGATTCTGTGGTCAATTATCGGAGCCGCTCTTTTTGTGGCGATCGTTCACCTATTTTCACGTCGAAGGTGGTAGCTGGCAAGCGTTGGAAGAGCAAAATAGAAGAGGATTGGCTGTTTTAAGAGAAATTGGTATTACAGAATCAAGCGATCGTGTTGAAGGGATTCTGTGAGTAGCTGTTCTAGGCGTAGACCAAACTGTAAGTCGGCTTCCGTAAAGTGACGATTTGTGAGATCGCCCAGTTCTGTTTTGAGATCGCCCTCTTCTCGATAAAAAGCAGCAACGATCGCAGCGACCTTATCGGTTTCTCTAGGGGTTAAATCTGCAAATGCCAAACGGAACTCTGGTAGGACGTGCAGAAACTCGTCATCATCCCAAACCTGAAGTTGGGCGTCGATCGCTTCTAAAAGGCGCGATACATTCCACGCCACCTCGCGGCAGGTATAGAGAAGTCCTCGCAAAAAGCCCGCCCCACCTGTAATCTGTCCAGAGGTTCCTGATGGCGAAGAACTTCCTATGGAACTCTGAAGATATCCCATCCCTAGGGTCACAATTTCTGACTCGGATAGCAACCCCGCACGATACAAGATGCCTGCGGCTCCTCCAGCGACGGTGGGATGGCTCTGCGGTGTGGCTAACAAATGATGGAGTCCGTCATAAAATAGATCGGGATCGAAGGTTGCAGAATCGCTCTGGAACAATTCTTGAACTGTTCCAAATCTGCCTAAAATGCTCATCACTTCTTCCTCAGAGCAATTAGAAAGATCGGGCAGCAAATAGCAGAGGCGTTGATAGGCGATCGCACTCAATGCGGGGATCTGGATGAGGTCATGGGCTTCCAAAGGTTCGCGAGATTGCCATAGCAAGACCAACTGACTTACAGCATCGACCAAAGACATAAAAGCAGGATCTTCGGCGATATTGGTGGCAATCAAGTCCAATAGGCGATCCGTATGGGCATGTAAGCCCATGCGACATGCCGAGAGTAAGATACGCACAGCTTCTAAGGCCGATCGCGATTTCCCCATCTCTTCCAATTGGGCGATCGCCTGTTGCAAGAGATAAACTGCGGCGGTTTCGAGGGTGGTTCCATACAGCGATCGCTCGATTAAACTGCTCTCTGTCTGGGGGATCCAACGATATTCCCAGACTTCTTGCAGGCGATCGAGTTGTCTGCCTTGGACAAAATCAGGCCCCGCGACGATGCGTGCAAACGGAATCTCTAAGAAATGCAGGGCATGTAAAAAACGACTAGCTTGGCGATGGGCAACTTTCCGATAAATATCTAGGGTGAGCGACTGCGGTAGGGAGGTATCAATTTTAAAGCGCAAATGACGGGCGATCTCGCGAAAATCATTCACAATCGGCGGAACTCCCACATCAGGTGGTAAATCCCCGATGCGATCGCCTGTCAACATCTGCCTTACCAGACTCATCAAGATCGTACCTTCGCCATCCATAGCTCCCTTGACAAAGCAACTGCGAATGCCATCGAGCAAGTCCTCTCGGGTGGGGGCTTGATGATGGCGAAAGGCGGCAAGACGGCGGGCTTGTTCTAGGGCAGCGATCGCATCGGCAGTAGAGAGTGCAGTTCCTGTAGTTTGGGCTCGGGTCTTGTTACCAATTTCCACTAAAATCTGATTGGCTGTTTCTAACAAAGGATTGGAAGTTCCTTTCTGCAATTCTTGCCAGAAGCGCTGATAAAACTCAGGGGCAGGCATACCTGCACCGTAACCATTGAGGGCATCCAATTGCTCAAAGCTATACCGCATTAATACGGTTTGTCCTTCTTCGGGTTTTAGAACGAGTTTGGGTAGAGGTTGAATAGATTCTTGTAAAAATGGCAACGCCACAGTATGAAATCCCCCCGTAATCACGAGGATCTTTTGTGCGGGTTGCATCTTTTGCTGAGTCGGTTGAATTATCGATTGAATTGCCGATGCCATCGCTCGTTCTCTTGCCAACGTTCCATCTGACTCTAGGATTGGTTCTGGCGAGTCAAGTCTTGCCATAAAGCAATAGGCTGCGACATTTTGGATAAAGTTAGAGGTGGAAGTCGCCTTAAAATTCGCTTCAAACAGGTGATCCCAGAGGTCATCGACATCGCGGCAACCCGTCTTTTTTGCTAAAGCTGTCAGATAGGCGCTGCGTCGAAAATAGCTCTCTTCCAATAACGCGCGGGTTTGTGTCGCACGATCGAGGTTCGGATGTTTATGGGAAGCGATCGCTTGTTGAGCAAAGGTCAAATCGATAAATTCAAGCTTGGCATTCACAGAGGCGCCCACTCGCAAAGCTACGAGTTCGGGAGAATAGTCGCAAAAGGGATAATATCCTGCAAATCTCTGGGCATCGGAGCTAAGCGAATCCCCCTCTGGCATATCTCCCAATCGCTTAGCCGTATCAATATAGGTCGTATAGACGGCAAAGGGTGCTTTTGCCCGTTCGTGCAGCATAAATGGAATCAGCTCCGTCATGTCGGCGGGGCCTTCGATTAAAATGACCGCAGGCTTTTCAGTGAGGATGAGCTGTTGGATATGCCAAGCACAAGCAGGGCTATGATGCCGAATCGGGAAGAAAATCAGATTGTTTTTGGCGCACTCTGTCAGCGATCGCAGGAAGAGATCGAGTTCTTGAGGATTAGGAGCGAAATTTTTCATAACGATCGGCGATCGCCTACGGTACATGAATATCAAGGTAACTCAATCGCCCGAATTTATTGAGGCGATTCCTTACAGGCTGCCTACTGCCGCTACTATCAAATCTCATCAGGATTGATACCCATCGACCTCAAGTAAGCGGCAAGTCTCTCTTTTTGTTGACGTTCTTGCTCGGCAATCGTTTCAGCCTGCTGTCGAGCAAACTCTGCCTGTTGTTGAGCAAACTCCGCCTGTAACCGAGCCTGCTTTTCAGCGATCGCTCGTTCATCGCCAGTCAGAAGTAAATTTCCATCCGCATCCCACCAACGCAGCCAAGGAACAGGAGTCTCTTCTATTCCAAATAGGATGCCTAGCTCTACACCCAAAAAAGATATGGGATAATGTCCGCGAGTATTGGGTTGAATTAGTTCGTATCGTCCATCTACAAGGTGATATACCTCTACGGAAGCTTTCCTAACTTCATAAATCGCATAAAAAGGGATGCGGATTGCCTGTTCGTAAACCCAGAATTTCCCTGCTTTTTCGCTTTCGCTTGGAGGTGTCTTTTCTCTCTCTTCAGAGCCATCTCCAGAAACAAACTCGATCGCGATGAAGGGCGCAACAATCTCTTTCCACAACACATAAGAGCGACGATATTCTCCATTAAGAAGCGCTGGTACGTTAGGAACGTAAAACCAGTCTGGAGCTTCTGCACCTCTCTCAGGTGGCTCGGTCAATCGCCAGTAAATACCGCTATCTTGACCGATGCAATAGCGTCCATCGGGATGTAGTTTTTGTAGAACTGGCTCGATGGAACTCGTTAATACTAAGCTTTGTGGGTGTTCTTGGAAATTCTTCACAAAAGTACCATCTGACTCTGGTAGTTGCGTATGATCGGGGAGGCTGATTTGGGATGTTTGAACGGGTGGAGATGAGATAGTAGTAGGCATAATCAGTGCTTGAGTACTTTCCATAGTAACTCCGAGAGACATGTTGGCTTAACTTTAACATAGTAACCAGTTTGTAGTCGCTACAAATCCCATAAGAAATCGTAGACCGTAATCTAAATAAGGGTTCGTTGCATTTTCTTCTCAGCAAGGGACTTCTGTTCGTGTTTAGTAGTCCATCGATTTTGCCATATTGGTTCATCTACGAGCATCAAGCGGCGATTTCCAGCTTGACCATGCAGCGATCGTCACCCTTAGTAACAGTCTTGTGTTTTCTCTTCGAATTAGGAGATTGCCGAACGATCTATTCAGTAGAAAATGAACTTATACCAATTTCTCTTGAAATTGCGACAGATCGGGTTTTGTGTTCCGCGCTCCGCGCGGTCTTTTCAAAAAGATGCGTTGCATCACTTTTTGAAAATGGTATTACACAGGTATTTGTTGTGGCGATTTCTAGAGGAGGGATGGAATCATGGTCGCGTTTGTCTAATGATTATCATATCTAAAAATCTATGATAAATATATTTTCAATAGACTTTAACCTATGCTAATAATTATATAATCTCAAATAAATTAAGTAAATTTTTCAGCATTATGATGAATTCTTTAAAAAAGATTGTTTTAGTTGGTTGTGTAGCTGGGGTTTCGTTTAGCGGACTTGTTGGTGGCGCGATCGCCGATGAGACTCCTTTAAGAAAGTCAGTCGTTCCTGCTTCTGTTACATCCGCAGATCCATCGGTACGGCAAGCTTATGAGACCTGGGTAAGCACTGTTGGGGCTGCCAACTGCAACCCTGTACCTGTATTAGCGCTTTATGACAAAGATGCAATTCTGCTTGCTACGCTTTCTTCTACGGTGCGAGAGAATAGTAAGAACCAACTGCGTCCATATTTTGAGAAATTTACCTGTCTTCCTAACCTTAAAGGTACTACCAATCAAATTCTGACTAGAAGTTTTGGCGATACGGCAATTAACTCAGGGATTTATACCTTTACCTACACAGGTACAGATGGGAAAACTGTCAGCGTTCCAGCAAGGTTTAGTTTTACCTACAGAAAGGTGAATGGAAAATGGTTGATTGTCGATCACCACTCTTCTGTTGTTCCTAAAGATATCGTAGTGGTTGAAAAGAAGAACTAAACTGAAAGCCCAGCGATAGACGAGACGGTTATGTCCGATCGCTCGTCTGCAAATAAGCTTCCCAAAATTGATGGTGAATTACCGCAACCATTTCCGTGCTTTGTAATAAGTTTCCCAGATCGGGAATTTTTGCGCCCTCGCCTTGACCACGACATCAAAATAGTGTTTGAGCTTCTTGGCATCTTCGGGGTTGTCTTTGAGAACCGTACCCACGAGATTTCGTACAATATGTTCGCCTTCGATCGCACCGTTACCAAAATAACAGGCATCCAAGCCCGCAGATACACCCACAGCTACGGCTTCGGCGGTGGACATGACCGTAGAAGGACGTTCGATCACGGTTCCCTCTTCGGTTCTGCCTTCTCTCAGATCGTGGAATGTGGTGACGAGTAAATCGATCACATCAATATCTAAGTTCACGTTCGCTTCGGCATCTGCCAGTAATGCTTGGGTTTGTTCCATCACCAGCTTGAGTTCTAACTTTTTGTCAGAGATCGGTTTGACCGTCTCAAAGTTAAAGCGACGTTTGAGCGCGCTGGACATATCATGCACACCGCGATCGCGTATATTTGCCGTAGCGATAATATTAAATCCTTTTTTGGCAAATAGAATCGAATCATTGTCGGCTAGTTCTGGAATATGCAGAACTTTATCCGAGAGAATGCTGACGAGGGCATCTTGAATCTCAGGCGGACAGCGGGTGATTTCTTCAAAGCGCACGAGTTTGCCAGCTTTTAAGCCTGTGTAAAGGGGAGAAGGAACCAGCGCTTGCAGGCTCGGCCCCGCCGACAGCAATAGGGCAAAGTTCCATGAGTATTTGATTTGATCTTCGGTCGTACCTGCGGTTCCCTGAATTGTATTGGTGGAATCCCCTGCGATCGCAGCAGACAGCAATTCCGAAAGCATCGACTTTGCCGTACCAGGTTCGCCTACGAGCATCAAGCCGCGATTTCCCGCTAGCGTGACGATGCAGCGATCGACGAGGGCATCATCGCCATAAAATTTTTCTGTAATGACGGTGCTGGTCTTTTTGTTTTGCCATTTATGGGAGAGGGCTTTGCCATCGGAGCCTAGAATAAACTTACGCACGGCACGGGGCGAGAGCAACCAACCTGGGGGCTTGGCATCAGTATCGGTGGCAGCAAGAGCGTGCAGTTCCTGAGCAAATCTGACTTCAGCAGGCGATCGCACTGCATTTTGGATGTCTGGTTGCTTGTCTTTTTGAATTTCTGTGGTCATAGTGGTTTAAGTGAAAAAATTGAGACGATCGCAAACCCTTGAAAGACCCCTCCCCTAGCCCCTCCCCGACACGGAGAGGGGAATTGGATTGAAGCCCCCTTCCCTCACAGGGAAGGGGGTTGGGGGGTAGGTCTGTTTTAATAGGCGGATTTCTTTTGCCAGTCGGGATCGTAGCCTGTGCCTTGAGCGGCGATCGCTTTTAGATCGTTCCAGACCTCGCTGAGTAGAACGGGGGGGATTTCGATTAAAGGCAGTGCGGGTTGGCGATAGTAATAGTCTTGCGTATTTTCTTCGAGTCTTTGGAAAGAGAGCTTCTCTAAGGCGGCGGGTCTGTTCTCTTCGGGTAAAAAGTTACCTGTAAATTGAATCACCGCTTCTAATTTTAGACCTGCGAAGGATTTGCGATAATCGTAGAACCAGCCACCATCTTGGGCTTGTCCTCTGGTATAGCCTAACTTGGTTGCCTTGCCGCGAATTTGGAATGTCTCTACCATATATCCCTCAAAGTCAGAGATCTCTGTGGTTTGGGCTTTCTCCTCAGGTAGGATATAGGTATCTTGCCCAAATTGGGAAAATAGGGGAACGACCTCGTAATCGGCAAAATGAGTCTGCCACGATCCAGAGAGTTCGCGATCTAAGAGACTGGCATGGGCGAGGCGGATCGTAGCTTCAGGGGGAATTGTGACGGCATTGTCTTCGACATCGGTGAGCGTGCCATCCTCTAAGGGGCGGAAGGTTTGCGAGATCGCCTCGCCATTATAGACAGACCAGACAAGGGCTTGGCAATAGCGAGAGATTACAGGATGTTTGTTGAGGAATAAATCCCAATCGCGGAATTGCCACGATCGCTGCGTGCACATGGCTTCGTACAAGCGTTCTTTTTGGAGCGTGAGTAAAGATTTTAGCTGTTTCTTAGCATCCGAGAGCAATTTCTTGGCTTCCTTAACAGCCTCGGCATCCTCGTCTTTGCGGGGTTCGGGCAGCGATTTGATCGCCTTACCTTCGGGGTTGTAAAGCACAAAGCTAAAATCTCGATCTAGTTTGGCTGTGAATTTGCGGCAGGATGCATCCTGACTGGAATCGCCATACTCTAGGACTAGTTCGGCTTTCTCGTCAAATCCCAAGGTGGGAATCGTGCGATCGCCGAGTTCGTCGGTTGACCATCCTTTGCGATCGGCAAGGATTTCCACGCATTTCTGCGCTTCTTCTTGAATGCTCTTGGTGCGAAAGCGTTTTGCCACCGAGAGCAGTAATTGAATTGCGCTAAAGTCCTCTACCCAAACCAGCATTTGCAATAAAGCCATACATTGCGCCGCACGCCTGCCGTAATAGGTCTGTAGATAGTTGCTGACGAAGGGAATTACGGATGCACCACCACAGGACGCAACCATCGCCAGTACGCCTTTTTCTTTAATCGCACTGCCTTTGAGTTGAGCGAGAAATTGATTGACATGGGTGCGATGCAACTGGGCTTCGGTGATGGTTAGGGTATTTAATCGCTGTTGCCACTGATAAGCCGCCATTTGCCGCGCATAGGTTTCTGCCTGTTCGGCAGTGTAATGCTTGGAGCTTTGATACTGTTGCAGGAGCTGTTGATAGATTTCCTCTTCGGTATCGGGCGTGCGACTGAGAAACTGCTGATGGTAAGCCCACATCGAGGCAGTCTGGGGTTTTGCCAAGTCGTCGGCTTCTTGATAGGTATATTTGGGAATCGTATCCTGTCCGATCCAAGCTTGGAGAACGAACTTGCCTAGGTCTTCGCGATCGCTTTTCTTGAAATAAGAAACATAGCGATTTACTAAAGGGCTAGGTTCGGCGGTTTTTTGTTTGTAGGCTTGGAGAATAATCCAAGTAAGAATCTCGCGATCCACGGGCGCGTTGCTGTCTTCCCAACGCACGACAGGTAGATTGTCAAAGGGGAACCATGCCAGCGCATCTGGAATTCCTTTTTTGAGCCCAGCTTTTGCCTCCGCTTGCAAGCCTGCGCGATCGAGAAACTCTTCCACGGATGCACCGAGCTTTTCGAGGCTTCGGATCAGAGCGTCCTTAACGAGTTCGCTTTTCTCGGTCTTGAGCGCTGCTTTAATGACATCAATAGCATTGGGAATTGCCAAACGACTCATCCAATCGGCAGCGGCAATGCGAATTTCGGCACTGCGATCGCTTAATGCCTTCATTACTTTCTCAGGCGTATCGGATAAATTCTCTAGACAACGCTGTGCCAGAGGTTTTTCCGACTTAGAATTACCTAGCGCAATCTCCCATAAAACTGGTCTCAGATTAGTTGGAGGTTCTGGGAACTTATCTAAAATCTGGAATACAGTTTGTCTCTGGGCGTTTTTACCGTAATGATAGGTGGATTTTGAAGTGGGCTGAGGTTTTAGGATTTCTTCGAGAAGATGTAACCTCTCTTGGAAATATGGATAGCTCGAATCTTTAACCCAATCGAATCGGTCGATCGACCCTTTGCCTTGGTAAGGATCTAGAAATGTCAAGCCAATAGTATTTTCATCCATCTCTAAAGCCTTAAATACAGCCGCTAAATCTCGCAAACCGAACTGAATCCCTCTTGCTTTTTGATAGTCTGAGAGATACCCAATCGCCCAAGAATTGAGAGCACAGCGCTTGTATTTATTGCGATCGCTTAGATCTATAAAATTAATCTGTCCCAGCACCACTAAAAATCGCACGGCATGGATAAGTTCGAGGTCGGGAGTCTCTAAGAAAGCCTTAATAAATTGTTGGTGGGAATTGATCAGCCAGTTTCCCTGCATAATTTGGGGATTGTTCGCACAATCTTTGCCCAGTGCAATTTGGAGAATATCAAAAAAGCTATCTATTTGGCTGGATTTTAACGATTGTGGTGGTTTTAGCCAGCTTTGCTGGGCTTTATTCGTCTGGTAGTGGGCTTCAGAGGCTTGGTAGGATTGATGCATGAGTTCCTCTAGCCTAATTTTGACGCTTTCAGGTAATGGAGCTTTTAGCTGGATTTCTGGCAACGGAGGAAATGCAGGTTCTGATTCGGGAGATTGAGAAGATTCAATAGATGTAGGTGCTTCGAGGATTTCGGCGATCGCATCTTTTACTTTCTGAGCTTTCTCAAGGTTGAGGCGTTCCTTTAAGAAATCATGATTCTGCTCTTGAGTTCCCAATAATTTAACCGCATGGAAACGCTCGTCTGCTTTGCCTTTGGTGGCGAGATTTTCTAAACTAGGAATGGCAAGCTCGAAATTCTTTTGGATAATTACCTCAGCTAAAGTTCTTACGGATTTTGCGGAACTGACAGCGAGAGATGCGATCGCTTCGACAAAACTAGCGATCGGAATTTGGCGATCCTTCATAATCTCTAAAGCCAAGATTTTCTGTTTGGAGTTTGTATGCGTGAGCGCTTCATGGATGACATCGAGGTACTGGAGCGAATATTCCGAGAAATCCTTTAAAGCACAAGCGATCTGCGATAAATTTCTAGCTTGATAATCATCAGGGGGGGCCAAATAAGCGATACGAGCCAATCTGTCGGGCTTCTCTTCTGCTAAAACGAGCATCTCTGCAATTGTTTTGGCACTGACATTGAGCTTATCCTTACCAAGATCTGGATTGTGGTACATTTCATTCCCAGCGATCGCTTGCAGGAAAGCAGTTAACCAATTCGTCGGAGCGTTGCCATAAGACACGAAAATGGTGTGAATACTATTAAATGGGAGTTTATAGACTTGAGCTAGGCGAAAATAGAAAGGAGCATCTTGAATCGTTATTTTTTTCCAGAACTTCGATCTTGCCTTTGCTGACTTTTCCCACTTGTTGTGAAACTGACTTTGTAAATCTAGTGTAGCTTGCAACTGTTGAACTGTTTGTGTTTGTTGATTCTGGTTCTGGAATGTCGATTGCGCTGCTTTAATCGCAGCGGGCGGTACCTGTAAAGCCTCTTCATCACTGCCATCTAAAACGTACTGCAAGAGGCGATCGCGCATCTCTTCATCACTCAATACGATCTCAAATCGTTTAAAGTCTTCCAAAAGTAGGTCTATGATTTGCTCAGATAAACCAAGGGGATTATTAAATTGCGTCATATTGAGCCTGCTTCTATTTCAACTGTGAATATACCCAGTAACTATCGCGATCGCATCAAATATTCTTTGACTGTAACCTCTTGGCACAGCAAGCACAAGTACCGCAGCCGCAATATATAGCCAGCCCGACTCTGCGGTTCTCGCGCCAAGCCGTTTAAACAATCTGCCAGAGATTTTAGCCCCACGGACTCAAACAAATTTGCCTCCAACTGCCATTGGTTGGCGATCGCTTCGGTCATCCGACTGCTCCCCTGCTCCGCCATACCTTGAATTTCCGCTGTCAACTTCTCCAGTCTTTGCTCTAACCGACTCAGTGGCATAGAGGTTTGAGGAATTTCTAGGCGATCTTCAATTTCTTCAAATTCCGCCCCTGTCGCGATCGCATTCTCATGTTGGGTAGTTTGAGTTGAACTACTGCCATGCTTAGTTGCTAAGGCAAAGCTAAGATTAACCACAGGCTGATGGGAACTCGCCTGCGATGGAGCGCTACAGAGCAAAGAGATAGGATAGAGTGACAGCCCCGATCGCGCGATCGCGATCTGCCCCACAATGCCCCATACACCCACCTGTTCTGGTTCCAACGCTTCCAAATACTGAATCCGCTGTTCCTCTCCAGCCCGAAACCTCACCTGCAACGGCAACAACTGTCCATCCTCATCGGCAACTAGCCAAGTAAACATCTGCTCCATTTCATCGAAACCCTTCTCACCCCAAACCCTAGGGCGAATCACGACTATTTCGCGCAGCAGATCGTATTCGCTCAGCCCCGATCGCACCGTCGTGGCAGCATAGCTGCGTAAAGCCGACCACGAATGAAAAAGGCGATCGGCAAAATCAATCTGGGTGGGGTCAACCGCCGCAATTCCGATTGCACGGGTTTTGCTAGAAGAGGATAAGCGGTTTAGGCGATTTCGCTTTGCTGCCATCAACTTAAATTGCGTTTGCGAAGCCTGTTCGGGCGTGGACAATCCTTCCCATGCACTCGGTTGCCTATATCGCACCTGCGGATTAAAGCCCGTACCCTGAAAGGTTGGTCTTGCCTCAGACCAGCAGCACCACTGTTTCGCTGCTAAATCCCAAAATAAAACCGTCAGCCCCGCATAGCCAGATTTGGTGACCCAATCATAGGCTCCCAAACCCGCCAGATCCAGCGTTCCGACTTCCTCATATTGGGTGCGATGCCAGCCAATCAGATCGGCTCTCGGTTCCTGTTTTTGCGAAAACCCATTCAAAAGCGCTTCGCATAGGGCATAGGTACGGGCAGCAGTTAAGAAGAGGCGAGTTTCATCGGCTTTGACATCGCGATCGCGACTTAGTTGCAACTCATCGGCGATACTCCGCAACATCAGCGACAGTCTGGGCAAATTCACCCCCGTAGCCGAAACTGCCAAGGTCGTAAACCGCTGTTGAATCGCCTCAGACAGATGGCACAGACCTACGTTCACGCATTCTCTCAGAAGTTGCATGGCTGCGACTAAAACCTGCGATCGACTGCGCGGAGAACCGCTAGCTGCTTGTAAGGAAGTGCTGCTGGTTTCAGAAGTTGCGATCGCGATGCCGTGGGATTGCTGGTAACTCAAAACCGCCGCCACCAAATGCCGACAGACCTGCCGCGATTTGCACGAACAGACCATACCTTCCAGTCCCATGTTGGGGAAATAGCGACAGACGACATTCTGGCGATGGAGGCGAATCGAAATTGGAACTGCTTCTTCAATCTCTATCGGGAAATCGATTCCTACAAGTTCTCTCGCCGCTTGGACTGTCTTTCTACCTGCCCATTTCACCAGATCCTCATGGCGATAACCCAGCAGTTCCTCTGATTTGCCTGTGGGATTGGGAAGATTCTCAGCAGTTCGATCTGGCGTTTCAATGGAATCTCGTTCCGATCCTGCTTCTGAGTTCTCAGTGAATTCCGTAGCATCCGATCTTGCTGTCTCAGCTAGCCACAAACTCGCAATCAAAATATGGCGACAGACATCCACGGCAGGACAGGTGCAACTGGCTTTGGTGATGCCCTGCTCTGGCATCGTCACCTCGGCATCGGCAACCCGCATTTTAATGGCTGTGGGCGTTTCTGAAGCAATGACTGGAACTTCGCCCTGTTGCAAATCTTTTTTGGCGCGGCGCAACAGACCTTTGTTGGCGATCGCTTCTAAAGCACTATCGTCAAACTGTAAAAGCTTTTGCTGGAGCTGTTTTAAGAGATGACTTTCGCTAACCACTGTGCTAACCTCTTGGGCGTTAATGCGGCGATTTCCATGCCAATTTCGGCAAGACGTTCTGCCATTTGGCGATCGTAATAGGGATTCGCAGATTCGTCTAGGGAAGCCAGACCCAATAGCGTCACGCTAGATTCTTTTAGCCTGCGACAGGTACTGAGGAGTTTCATGGGCGAGGCTCCCTCAGCAAAGTCGCTGACCAAGATGAGTACGGTGCGATTGGGATTTTCAATCAGTCCCTCGCAATAAGCGATCGCCTGTCCGATATCCGTGCCACCGCCTAATTGTACGCTCATCAAAATCTCTACGGGGTCATCGACATATTCCGACAGATCGACCACAGCCGTATCAAACACCACCAAGCTGACGCGCAACAACGGCAACCCTGCCAAAATCCCTGCCATCACAGCGCTATGAATCACCGAGTCTGCCATACTGCCACTTTGGTCGATGCAGAGAATCACCTGCCAAGGCACGCGCCTTTCCGTTCGCGCAAAAAAACGCACATTTTGGATAATCAGTCGCTGGCGTTCTGGGTCGTAATGCTTGAGGTTTTGGCGAATTGTCCCCCGCCAGTCCAGATTTTGGGCGACCTTGAGCGGGCTATGTTGAGCGCGGTTGAGCTTTCCTACGAGCACCCGCCGTACTTCGCTTGCCAAGCGTTGCTTAATTTCTTCGACCACCTCGCGAATAATGCGACGCGCCACCTGCAACACCTCTCCCTGCATCATGCCGCGAAAGGTGAGAATGGTTTTGAGCAAGCTGATATTCGGCTCTAGCTTTTCTAGCACCTGCGGATCGGTGACGAGTTCGGTCATGCCATAGCGATCGAGGGCATGTTTCTCCACAATCTCTACGGTTTCTTTAGGGAAAAGTTCGCGCACTTCCGCAATCCAACTGGGAACGTTGAGCTGACTCGGATCGAGGGAGCCTGGTTGCTTTTCCGTGCTGCTATCCTTTCCATCTTTTCCACGCATCCCCCGACCTTGATATTCTCTGCCATAGAGATAGTCGAGCGCCGCTTCGATACGCGCATCGCGCCCTTCCATCGGGCATTGCAGCTTGTCCTGTGCAAATCGTCCCAAGATATGCCGCCACCGCATTAAATTTTTAGGGTTGGATTTTGGAGAATCCACGCGATCGCTCATGATTGAAAACTCTTGAAATGCTATGAATCTAAAACGGTTAGGCTGTGAGGATTGTCAAGCTTAAGTAAGCGTTTTTCTTTAATCAAGTTTCCGTAGCAAATAATTAATTTTTTTTGTTGGTGAGCAGAAGTTGCGATCGCATATTCGCGTTCTTGTAAATCAATCTGAACTTGTCGTTTAGCGATCGTATCTTGAACGGTAACTTTTCCTATTCTTGCATTTCGAGGTCGATAGAGCTTAATTACATCCCCTTTTACTTCTGTAGCGATCGGCAGCTCAAAATTTGGAATAGCAAGCCCTGAAATAGCAGCATAAAGAACATCAGGGTCTAGATCGGCATCGTTCGCCCATTGGATAGTTCCCGATTCAGGGTTTACATATACGCTTTCAAAAAAATTTTTGTCTTGAAGCGGAGCAAAAACACCAGTGAATTCGATCAGTTTAGACAAATCTACAATTCCTTCTATTCCATCTTCAAACCACAAATGGAGCTTGTAATCTGGAAGTGTTTTAACAGCTAAAATATCTTGAAGCATATTTACTCCAGAGGTTGAATCATTTTTAAAGGTTGATTTTTAGTGGTAAGTTCCCAGTTTTCTAAAAGTTCCACTTGATGCAGATTTGCCCACTCAATCACCAAGTTGGTAACTTTTGTGGATAGTTCGCCAGCTAATAGGCTCGGAGGGGAAATGCGAATCAGTGCTTTTTGCTGATTATAACGAACATGAAAATGTGGCGGCAAATGATCGTTGTAGTACATCATTAAAGAAATACCCAGAAATCGGCTGATTTGTGGCATGGTTGGGATTTAAAAGTTTCTCAATAAACTTTATTGTTCGAATACCGATCGGGTTGCCATCTTGTCAAAGACAAGTTGTTGTATGTGCTTCATATAGCCTCAATATATATCTGCATAAATCTAGTTTAACTTTTCTTGCATAATTACTTTCAGAATATGACGACTACCTTTGTTTGCGATCGTAGAATGCAGTAAGGCATTTTTATAGTAAAACCCAATACAGAGCATTCGTGGCAACATCAGAGAAACAGAGCGCAGGGGACATCGCCGCAAGTTTTGCGGATATCGTGGGTTTAGGTAACGTTCAGACACTCGATCTGGCGGAACCGCACCTTAGATCGCAGATCGTGAATTCAACCATAGGTGTTGAAAATCTTGCCATTGTCTCCCCTAAAACCCAAACCAAGCTAGCCAGCGCGATCGCCTTGGCACATCAGCAGCAATGGCGCGTTTTACCCTACGGCAATGCCAGCAAACTGAGTTGGGGCGGACTGGTTCGCGGCGCAAACGTGGCAATTAGCACGACTGGCTGCGATCGCTTGATCGAGCATTGCGTAGGCGATCTCACTGTCACCGTCGAGGCAGGCATGAAGTTTGCCGACCTCCAGAAGATTTTGGCGCAGGAGGGGCAGTATTGCGCGATCGATCCTGCCTATCCTCACGAAGCTACGCTGGGTGGAATTGTGGCGACGGCTAGTACAGGTTCGCTGCGGCATCGTTATGGTGGCTTGCGCGATATGTGTCTCGGCATTTCCTTTGTGCGATCGGATGGCGAGTTGGTCAAGGCAGGTGGTCGGGTAGTCAAAAATGTGGCAGGCTACGATCTGATGAAACTGCTGACGGGGTCTTATGGTACGTTGGGCATAATTTCCCAGTTGACCTTTCGGCTATATCCTTTGCCAGAAGCCAAGCAAACCGTTATTTTGACGGGCAAAGCCGAGGCGATCGCGGAATTAAGAAATAAAATTCTATCCTCGACCTTAACCCCTACGGTTTTAGATCTGCTCTCTTCCAGTTTGCTGAAGGAATTGGGATACGGGCAGGATACGGGCAAAGAGCTTGGATTAGTGGCTCGGTTTGAGACCTTAAAAGTCAGCGCGATCGAGCAAAGCGATCGCTTGGTAGAGCTTGGCAAATCCCTTCATCTCAAGGCGGAAGTACTATCAGAAGCAGAGGATTTCTTGCCGAGGCTAGAGAATTTGGTTTGGCAACCGAGTCCGCAGTCCAGTCTGGAGGGAAATTCTAAACTGATTGCTAAACTGGGCATACTTCCTTCTAAAGCTGTCAATATCTTGGTAGAACTCGAAGCGATTGCGCGTACCCTGTCAGAATCCATTCCACAATCTTTCGTTCAAATCCATGCGGCGGCGGGGCTAGGAACGCTACGCTTCGATCTTACGGGAGGATTCGATCCTCAAGAGTTGCTCTTAAAGATTCGCCATCTAGCGAACGATACGGGCGGATTTCTCACGATCTTGGAAGCTCCACCTGCACTCAAACAAAAACTAGATGTCTGGGGATATACGGGCAATGCGATCGAAATCATGCAACGAATTAAGCATCAATTTGACCCGCATCACATTCTCAGCCCCCATCGATTATTCATGTGATGTAGGGGCAATTCATGAATTGCCCCTACATCGATCGCCAATCACTCATCCTCACCATTCAAACTATGCAAACCTCAGAAATGTCCTCTGAAGAACTTCCAGAAACCAGTCAAATGAATAGCTTTGACTTCAAAAGCCTAGAATTCAAAAATTTTGACACTCAAAATCCACCTGATGCCACTCTGATCGATGCCTGCGTCCATTGTGGCTTTTGCTTATCGACCTGTCCCAGCTATCGCGTTATGGGCAAAGAGACAGACTCGCCAAGGGGCAGAATCTATTTGATGGATGGTGTGAATGAAGGCAAGATTCCACTATCTGGGGCAATTACACAGCATTTTGACTCTTGTTTGGGATGCCTTGCTTGCGTAACCACCTGCCCCTCTGGAGTGCAGTATGACAAATTAATTGCAGCCACTCGCGCCCAAGTGGAACGAAATCACGATCGCCCGTTATCTGAGAAACTGTTGCGAAAGTTGATTTTCTCGATCTTCCCCTATCCCAATCGCTTACGGGCTTTGCTAGCTCCATTACTGGTCTATCAAAGATTGGGATTGCAAAAAATCATGCGATCGTCTGGGCTGTTGGCAAAGATCTTGCCAAAATCGCTAGCAGCCATGGAATCCGTTTTACCTGAGATTACACCTGAGTCATTTCAAGATATTTTCCCTGAGGTAATCCCAGCCCAAGGGACAAAACGCTATCGCGTCGGCATGATTTTGGGCTGCGTGCAGCGCGTCTTTTTACCTGCCGTGAATACAGCAACCGTAAGGGTTTTAGCCGCGAATGGTTGTGAGGTTGTGATTCCTAGGTCTCAAGGCTGCTGTGCTGCCCTCTCTCAGCATCAAGGACAAGAGGAGCAAGCAAAATCTCTAGCCCGTGCCACGATCGACAGCTTTGCGAATACGGATGTCGATGCAGTGATTATCAATGCTTCAGGTTGCGGTCACACGATGAAGGAGTACGGTCATATTCTGCAAGATGACCCAGAATATGCAGCCAAAGCCAAAGAATTTGCCAAGAAAGTAAAGGATGTACAGGAATTCCTCGCAGATGTAGGTTTAACGGTAAAGCTCTTCCCTTTACAGGAAGCTTCGCCTTTAACGATTGTCTATCAAGATGCCTGTCACATGCTGCACGGACAGAAAATTAGCGTGCAACCGCGTCAACTTTTAAAACAAATTCCGAACGTGCAATTGCGAGAACCTCTAGATGCGGCTCTATGTTGCGGCAGTGCGGGGGTATATAACATTTTGCAGCCTGAGGTAGGAGACGAATTAGGCAAGCAGAAAGTAGAGAATCTCGTGGATACGGGTGCAAGCTTGATTGCTTCCGCCAACGTGGGTTGTACGATTCAAATCCGCAAACATTTGAAACTACAATGCCAGCGAGTTCCCGTGATGCATCCAATGGAACTCTTAGATCTCTCCATCCGAGGTGAGAAGTTAAGGTCAATCGATTAGGATTGCTATAAATAATAATTTGTAATAGCTTGAGATTTGCGTTCCGTGCCTAGCGCGATCTACACAATGATATTACGGAACCAAAAGATTTTGAATGGTGGCGATCAATTGCCTCATCTTTACGGGTTTAATCACGTAATCATTGGCTCCTGCGGCTAAACAGCGATCGCGATCGCCATCCATCGCTAATGCAGTGAGCGCGACGATCGGTACATCGATTAAGTTGCGATCGATGCGAATCTGCCGCATTGCTTCTAATCCATCTATCCCAGGCATTTGAATATCCATCAAAATTAGATCGGGATGTGCAGATTGAGCTAAAGCGATCGCCTCCTGTCCATTTTTCGCCAAAAGCGTGCGATAGCCTTTGGCTTCAAGATAGCTGTAATATCACTTTTAATCAGATAGTCTGCTGCCCCTAGTTTCATTGCCTGTACGGCAGTACGCTCATCTCCCTGTCCAGTTAGGACGATCGCAGGTAATTTCTCATCAGCTTTATCAGTACCAATCTCTGTCAGAAATTCCAACCCATCGCCATCAGGTAAGCTCATATCAACCAACACCACATCTGGATGCTGCGATCGCCATAACTCCAGCCCTGCTTCTAGGGTTTCGGCTGTGATAATGCGATAGGACTGCTCTGCGTTCGATTGTAGATAGCGAATGTAGGTAGTGCGATCGATTTCAGAATCTTCTACAATCAGGATCGTCGTTGGAGATGGCAGGGCTTGGAAGAAGCTAGTACTTCTACCATCCTGAGAAATGCCTCTAGGGGGCGAGTTTGGCATAATTATAGCGGTATGAGATCGGCTTTTATCCGTTTCGCATTTGCGATCTCTCGTCCTTCGGGAATCAGTAACTCGACCTGACCCGTCCGATCGAACATCGGATGCAGAGAAAAGTCGATGGGAATCACCGTTTGATTTGCACCCCAAATATCCACTTCATAGCGGACAAACTCCCCTTTCGCTGCCAGAGCGATCGCCTGTTTCAATTGAGCTTGGGTTTCAGCCGAAATCTGCCACCAATAGGTCTCCCAAAGGGGACGACCCATCACCTTTTCAGCCTCAATTCCACCAACTGTTAGGAAAGATTTATTCACTTCCAAGACAGTACCATCAATCGCCAACAATCCCATAAACTGGAACATACGATCGAAAATGGCACGAAAGCGATTTTCAGTAAATTTGAGTGCCCTCTTTCGTTCCTTACCTTTCCGTGTTAGGGATTTGTTGAGAACTTGGAGTGATTGAAATAGTTCTGCCTGTTGAATAGAGAGTGACAACTGTGTCGATAAGCGTTGCAATAACTCGATGTCTGACGCTTCCCATTGTCGTGGCTCAGAACATTGATGCAAAATCAAAAAGCCCCAAAGGAGTTGAGGTTCGCCAATGGGTATCACCAAATTTGCTCGCACCTGAAACTGTTCGAGCAGTTGAATGTGGCATGGGGAAAGGTTTGCAGCATAGATGTCGGCGGCAGCAAAGACTCTGCCCTCTTGATAGTCCCCACTAAGATAGCTCTGAAAGCAAGTATCGACAATTTGAGCGTTCAGACAGGGAGTCCAAGGGGAAACAATCGCCTCGGCTACGACTGTCCCACTCATATCGGGATTAAATTGGTAGATGATGACCCGATCGACAGCCAAAAATTCATGCACTTTTTGGACGATCGCATTCAAAATTGAGCTTAAATTGATATATTTCCTTGTTTGAAGGGCGATTTCAGCAATCATCGCCTCTTGCTGCTGCGATCGCTGCAATTGACGAGCAAGGGTGATGCGATCGCGTACCTGAGAGACACTAATGCAGAGAGAAATCGCCGTGATATCCCGCTTGACGAGATAGTCTAACGCTCCTAGCTTCATCGCTTGCACAGCGAGCCTTTCATCGCCATGTCCAGTTAACATGATTACCCCTGGTTGCATATCAGGGGAGCTTTTTCCCATCGCCTTTAGCAAGTCCAATCCATCCCCATCAGGAAGCAAATAATCTACTAGAACGATTTCAGGATGCTGCGATCGCCATAGCTCTATCCCTTCAGCCAATGTTTCTGCTTCGATGATGTGATAAGACCAGTCTGGATCTTGCTGGAGATAGCGAATATAGGTGGCGCGATCGACCTCCGAATCATCAACAATCAGAATAGTTGTCAGCCTTTTACTCACTTTTATTTATATCTCCATGTATATCCCCATGTTTAAAAAATTTTGATAATTATAAAAAAAGGGCTTTCCTTCATTTTATCTCTTCATCATATTATTTATCTTTGTGAGATTTTCATGATTCATTGTTATGTAGCTAAGAGTTGTTGAATATCTAGAGCGATCCTATTCGATCCATGAGAGCTTCTTTCCTCTGCATTGCGTGTAGGGGCAATTCATGAATTGCCCCTACACGCATGCTATCTGTCGGTTAGGAGTGGTGCATGAGGATTAAATCGACTTTGAAAGAATTGCACTTTCATCAATCTAAAATCCTTAGTGAGAATTTGGTTTTGTGATAGGCGTGGAGTCAGGGAGCGTCGTGTCTGTAGATGCTGTAAGCGGTGTAACCACAATGCGATCGCCTACCTTTACACCCATTTGCATTGCCCAACCTGCCCGCAATTCGATCACCTGATCGGCAACAACGCCCTCGCTGGGATAGATCGCACAGGGCTCTGCCACACAGGGCGGGGCGGAATGCGCGATCGCTTTCACTTCCCCTTTATACAAAAACAGCATATCTAGATCGACAGGCACGTTTTTCATCCAAAAGGCGATTTGCCGCGCTGGGTCAAACGGAAATAACATGCCGCGATCGTCAGGTAAGGCGGGGCGATACATTAACCCCTTGGCTTGCTCGGCAAAGGTGCGGGCGACTTCTAGTTGCACGGTGCGTCCTGCAATTTCAGCTTTGGCAGTAATGGGTAGAGATTGTGCCAGTTGAGGGTTGGGCTGGGGCAATTGGGGTTTACTAGATGTAGGGGGTGTGGGTACTGAACTGGGTTTTATCGTTGTATTGAGATTGGGTTTAGCACTAGGTTCAGGTAGAGTGCTAGGCTTAGAAGCGTCAGACACTACGGGTTGCGTACAGCCCATTAAGCAAAGCGGCAAAATTAAGTAAAGGGGCAAACGCCAAAAATAAGCTCGATGCCAGTTTTTTAGAGCTTTTAGATTTTTCATGTTCGTATTATCCATTAAGGATATGTAACAATTTTTAAATATTGAGCCTGCCATAACCTATGTCTCTTCCCTTATACGTTGCGTTTATCTGGCACCAGCATCAACCACTCTATAAGAGTCCGATCGCTGGCAAATATCGTATGCCTTGGGTGAGGCTACATGGGGTCAAAGACTATTTAGATTTGGTGTTGCTCTTGGCAAAATATCCAAAACTTCACCAGACTGTCAATTTAGTCCCTTCTCTGATTGCTCAGCTACAAGATTATAGTGAAGGCAATGCCTTCGATCCATATTTGGAGCTAACCCTAACACCCGTTGCTAATTTTGACGCAGATCGGCGGCGTTTTGTGGCAGAGCGTTTTTTTGATGCCTACCATCACACCATGGTCGAGCCCTATCCGCGCTATGCCCAACTCTTAGCCCAAAAAAAGCAATATGGTACGGACTGGTGTGTGGCAAACTGGACGCATCAAGACTTTAGCGATCTCTTGGCTTGGCATAATCTGACTTGGATCGATCCCCTATTTCGCGAAACCGATCCTCAGATTAAGGCTTGGTTCGATCGCGGTGAAGGCTTTACCCTCAGCGATCGTCAGTTAATTTACACCAAGCAAAAAGAGATCATCGCCCAAATTTTGCCCCAACACCATGCGATGCAAGCGCAGGGGCAGCTTGAAATTACCACAACTCCCTATACGCACCCGATCATGCCTTTGCTGGCAGACAACTATTCAGGCAGGGTGGCTGTCTCCGACATGTTGCTACCAGGAATTCGCTATCGTTGGGACTCTGATATCAACCTACATTTAGAAAAATCGAAGCGCATTTACCGAAAACACTTCGAGTGCGAGCCACGCGGTCTATGGCCCTCAGAACAATCGGTCAGCCCTGCCATCTTGCCCCATGTTGCCAAGCATGGCTTTTCTTGGTTGTGTTCCGATGAAGGCGTTTTGGGATGGAGTTTAGGGCATTATTTTCGCCGCGACGAACGAGGCGGCGTCCTAGATCCCCATCTGTTATATCAGCCCTATCGTCTAGAAACCATGCATGGGGACTTAGCGATCGTATTTCGCGATCGGCGCTTGTCTGACCTGATCGGGTTTAGTTATAGCTCCATGTCACCCCAAGCAGCCTGCGACGATCTATACGATCACCTGGAGAGCATTCATGTGGCTCAGCAAGAATATTTGCAAAACAACCCATCGGCTGACCCTAAGCGACCTTGGCTTGTGACGATCGCCCTTGATGGCGAAAATTGCTGGGAATATTACCCGCAAGATGGCAAGCCATTTTTAGAAACCCTGTACGAGCGCTTCTCAAAAACGGACGACATTCAATTAGTCACTGTGTCAGAGTTTGTCGAGCACTTTCCTCCCGTGGATAAAATTCCACCGCACCAACTCCATAGCGGCTCTTGGATTGATGCCAACTTCACCACATGGATCGGCGACCCGATCAAAAATCGGGCTTGGGATCTATTGGCAGAAACCAGACAGGTTTTGGCAAATCATACCGAAGCGACCCAAGAGAATAATCCTGAAGCTTGGGAAAACCTATTTGCAGCAGAGGGTTCTGACTGGTTTTGGTGGTTTGGCGACGGACATAACTCCGATCACGATCACGTTTTTGACCAACTGTTTCGCGAGCACTTGCAGGCAGTTTATCGCGCCCTGAATGAGCCTGTGCCAACAGGTCTGCTGTATCCCCTAGAGCCGCATGATGTCTCGCCCAGCGATCGCCCCACCAGTTTTATTCATCCAGTGATTGACGGACGGGTTGACAAACAAGATTGGGATGGGGCGGGGCGGCTAGAAATTGGTGGCATGCGCGGAACAATGCATCAAGCCAGTTTGGTGCAACGCCTATGGTACGGGGTCGATCACTTTAACGTTTATCTGAGAGTGGACTTTCATGCCGATCTTTATCAAGGCGAGTTAAATAAGAAATTATTAACAGAATCTCAATCGACTTTACATTTACTATGGTTTTATCCCGAACAAACCAATTACAATAGCCCTATTCAACTAACAGGTTTGCCAAATATTTCACCCTTAAATTACCTGTTTCATCACCATCTAAGTGTCGATCTGTCCAATCATTCCATCGATTTTCAAGAAGCGATCGAAGATCATCAGTGGAAAAATATGCCTACACAGGCGAAAATGGGACTTGATCAATGTTTAGAAATTGCTGTACCTTGGTGCGATCTTGTAGTAAAACCTCAGTCCTTAACCCGATTAGTCGTTATGCTCAGCCGAAACGGTCAGTTTCAAACATCTTTGCCAGAATATACGATTATTCCAATTGAAGTGCCCTGAGTTACCTTAACTTTAGAGAGAGAAATCTTTAGAAATGTCAAGTTCTGTGGAAAAATCCAATTCAACCAGTATAGAGAAAATCGTAGAGCAAGCTTTGCAAGACGGTTATCTAACTCCTGCGATGGAGGCTGAAGTCGGACGCATCTGTGACAGTGCTTTTGAACTGTCTGTAGAAGAGTACATGGCGCTCGATCGCTTGATGGGTGCTTTGCTCACAGGTGAAGTGGTTGCCGTCCCGCGCAAACAGTTTATCAACGTCATGGAGGAGTTAGTCCTCAGCGAAGCTGTCGCTAGGGTTGCAGAAATTGAGGAACATAGCGGTAAGATTCTCGATTTAGGGGATATTGCTGCCTACGCGCTGAATCGCTTGCCTCCCCTCTATGCGACCACCGAGCAGGGAGCGGTTTACCAAAGAGAGCGTGCCTTAGCCGATCTCCAGCATTTGATCGTACAACAGGTTAAAGAAGCGATCGAGCGTAACCTCGATCGTCCTGAGTTTTTCCCCGATCGCTCCAGCTTTGGACAAACGGGCAAAGACACGGTACTTACCCAAATCAGTGCCCTCTTGCAAACGATCGCCCCAAACTTTGAGAACGATCCCTCTCAACAAAATTAGTTGTCAGTATCAAAAATTAGTTGTCAGTTGTCAGTTGTCAGTTCAAGTGTTAATTCCAAATAAATGCAGCTAACCGATAACCGATAACTTTTTACCGATAGCCGATAACCTTATTACCCTTTATCCGCTCAAATGACCCAACTCACCCAAGTCCTCCAACCGATCGCCAATCAATTTGAGAAATTGGGTACTCCTGAGCCCATTGTGCATTGGGGACACCCCTTTTTTATGGCGATCGTAATTTTTATCATGGGCAGCTATGTCGGTTATGCGGGATGGCGTAGTCGCATTGCTACCGACCAAGAAATTGTTACAAAAAGTAAAGCCGATCACCGCAAACTTGCCCCATTGATGTCTGCATTTTTAGCGGCAGGCTATACGGGTGGTTTATTGTCCTTGGTGATGCAAGACAAGCCTTTGTTAGAAAGTCCTCACTTTTGGACGGGCTCAACGATTTTAATCTTGTTGGCGGTTAATGCCACACTTTCGCTCACAGGCTTTGCGGGGAATAAAGCCATCCTCCGCACTACCCATGCTTATGTGGGTAGTGCTATTCTCGTTTTGCTATTTGTTCATGCTGCGTTAGGGCTAAAACTAGGACTAGCCATTTAAACGAATGGTTGGTATAGCAAGATAAGCAATTTTTTCTCTGCCTAGAATAAATCGTAGGGGCAACTCATGAGTTGCCCCTACATCCACATCAAATGGGATTGCTATAACAAGTTGTAATTAGCTTCTAGAGCGGGATTTTGAAAGAGCGATCGCAGTTTGGGTGACGGGTTATAGACCTTTGCGGGAATCGCTAACAACCAACCGCCAATCGCTAATCGATAAACTTCATAAAGACGGAATAATAAATTTGTGCCTAATCCGTAACTATGGGTTAGTATTTGGCATATTTGTTGCAAGTTTTTATCGCAAGCCTTATGGACAACTGGGAGTTTTTGTTACAAAAGAAAGGTGACAAGTCCTGGTTACCCCTAGAGTCACCAACCGTAGAGATTCTAGAGGGGCAATATCGTTTGGCTGCAAGATCTGAGTTAGCCAATACCATGATTGGGATTCAGATTACTTATCAGCCTAGTTCAGAATCTAGCCACCACCCCAATCAGCAAAGAATCTCGAAGCGGGTCAGCCCAGATGGACTGCTGATTGTGATGCCTTACACCCACTTTGCCCCAGGTGCTTGGCAAATTAGCTGTCAAACGGTTGAACCACAACCCGATCGCAAGAGCAATCGACCTGCCGTTGTTAAATTTGACGTGCAAGCCATTTCCCCTGAGTTAGCCTCTGAATGGCATTTGCCCGACTTAACTGTAGTAGAGACAAACGCTGAGCGTAGAGCGTCGGATCGGTTTGAATCTACAGATATAGATAATGTTTTAGGGATTGCAGACCCTCAGCCTGTTGCTTCTCCATCGATATCCGCTCAAGCTAAAACCACGGCTAAACCATCGGCTACCGCACCCACTGCTTATCCCTCTCCCATGATGCAGATGGCAGAACAGATGTCAGAGCAATTGGTGCAGTCTTTACTAGATGAGTTTTCGCCTTTTGATGATGACTTTAATCAAGATCTCGATAGTTTAAATTTCAATCTAGAGGCAGAAGCCCCTTCGCAATCCGACGAGCCAAGCGATGAGCCAGTAGCGGTATCTAGTAGCCAGACTGAGATTGCTGCAGAGCCTACAGATTCCACACTCCCACAGATTTTACTCAGCCTCGATCGAGCCCAATATTTAGTCTCGCCGCAAAGCAACATTACGATCGCTGGCGAAGCCTACACCGCAGGTGAGTTAGAAATAACGCTCAAAAACCCTGAAAATCTCGAAATTTTGGTCAATGTTTGTCACTTTGTCCCTCAAGAGCCTACAGATTCTCTCAGTTCTAACGTTTTCCCCTTTCAATATGTCGTCAACATTCCCCGTCAAGCTGGCATACAGGTACTGATCGGCGAAATCAAGCTTTATCCGACGGATAGTTCGCTACAGGATGCGCAGTCCTATCAACTCAGTCAAGCGATTACAGCTACCGCCCAATCCCCGACGCTGCTTGCCGATGTTGCTAAGGAAATGGAAGCGATCGCAAATTCTATGGCTGAGCCGCCTACGACGGTAGGGACTTCAAGTAAGGCGAAAGCCGCGCCCAAGAAAATGGCGAAGAATACGTCTGCTTTAGAACTGCCCCCACTTTCCTCTACGCCAAGTCCTACGACAAAAAAGCCTACGCCCTCCACGCCACCCCAACCGACTTCTGAAAGCAAATCACCTAGCCTACCCAATCTGCCAATCAACAAAACGCCTTCTATTCAAGATGCACCCATAAACTTATCGGCAAATCAAGGGCAAGAAGCTATAAATTCGCCCCAGAACTACGAAGAGTTTACCGAACTGTTTGAGTCAGAGCTATTAGATTCGGAGGCTAGGTATCCTCAATCATCTATAAATGCCCAAATATCGGGCTCTGATGAGCCCGACTTGCTCTACCTGTTTGAAGAAGATTTGCCCAGTGATTACCAGCAAATGCTGGAGGAACCACCTAAAAGCGAGCAACCTTCTTTGCTGGGGGCATTAAATATCGGCGATCGCTTTCTGAGTAAGCTGCAAAGTCTGTCTTTAGATGCGATCGCGACGAAACCTGAGGATTCTGAATCTACTCCTAGCTCAGATCCTGTAGAACCAGAACCAGTAAAGCCAGAAGAAATTGCCTCAACCACTTCCACCGATTCAATAGCCAGTAGTGCCTCGCCTCAAACCGATGCCATTGCCGATCTAGACCAAGAATTGGAACAGTTGCTATCATCCTCTGAGTCAGGTAGCCCACAGGCAGAGCGACTCTGGGAAGACCCCAACGCACCCTTGAGCGAGGCTCTCAACCAAGAGTATTACGAGGCACTGAGTCAGAGACAAGCTGCGATTTCCCCCGATCTTGCCAATCCCAATTATGCCCAAGCAGGGGGGCAGATTCAAGATGAAGGCATGGGAACTGCCCAAAATCCTGCTAGTGCGACAGCCAAAGCTCAAAATATTCCCACTCTGGCACCACAAGACCCAATTCCTCTGCCTACGATCGAAATCCCCATAGGCGATCTGGTTGCAGGTACACCGATTCCAGCCAGAGTTAAATTGCCCGCGATCGCGCCGCAACTGTTTGTCAAATTTTGGATCAAGGATTGTCAAACCCGTGCCACCATTGATGGCCCTCGGTGGTTGGTCGATTTTAAACCTGAATCCGAGCCTGAGTTTGTGGAAACAACCATGCAAATTTCCATACCCCTCGGCAGCATGGAAGTTGCCTTAGAAGCGGTCACGATCGAAGTGCAAACCCAGAGAGAAAGCCATAAAACCCGAATTACCCGTTCGGTCACTCCTCCCAATCTCGATCGAGATAACGATCTAGACTTTGAGATTGCGCTTTAGGAGCTTTCTTAACCTCAGTTCGAGATAAGAAAAGCTGAAACCCTTTATCTGAGCTATTGATGCCGTAAATGCTAAATTCTCCCCCAAAAATCCCATTTACCCTGCAAATCAGGGCAGGCACGGGGGCACTGCCCCTACAATTGGGGTAGGGGCGATGCCCCTGTGCTCGCCCAGAACGCTTGTACGCCCTATATTTCGTCTCATATTCCTTATCCCGAATTCACGTTACGAAGCTTTGCTCTCAAACTCAATCACATTGTTAGGGTTTACAACTGGGCTAATTAAGGGCAAACTGCAAGCAATATCAGGACGCAACTCAGCATAGCGACTTTGCCGCACCGCCATAATTTCTGACTGTACCATTTGCCGACTTTCGCCCAAACTCAACAGGAGGTGGGTGGAGAGTTCCAAACTCGCCTCAAAGGTTGGATGCACGACTTCTCTCGCCCCCAATTGATAGAGCGTATCAATTTCTGCGTCCCTGGAGGCTCTTGCTACGATATCTAGTTCGGGTGCGATCGCGATCGCGCGTTGTACGCAAAGGCGGGTATAACCTGCATCCGTAATCACCACCACCATCGACTTTGCCCGTTCCACTTCGGCTTTTTCTAACACCAAAGGACTCGCGCAATTTCCATACAAATAAGGAATGCCCTGACTGCGCAAAAGCTGGATCTTCGCCTCAGATTGTTCGATCACGAGGACTGGATAGCCTCTCGATTGCAGCAAACTGACAATGTTTTGACCTGCACGTCCGTAGCCACAGACAATTACATGGTTGTTGAGAACGGCAGTATCTGAAATTTCCTGTGGGACATCCATCTGATTTAGCCAGTCTTTAAGGATAGGAACCTTCTCCATTAACAGCAAAATCTGGGGGGTTGCCTTGAGTAAAAAGGGCGTGATCATCAGCGTAACTGCGGTTGTGCCCAAAATCAGCAAGTAAACTTGGCGGGATACCAGACCTAATTTTTGTCCTTCACTGGCTAACACAAAGGAAAATTCGCCAATCTGAGCCAAGCCAAACCCTGTAAAGATTGCCAAGCGGAGTGGATAGCGAAATAGCCGCACCAAGGGCACGACGATTAAAAACTTGCCGACCATGGCGATCGCGACCAGCCCCAAAATCAAATCGAGATTTTGCCAGAGAAACATAGGATCGATTAGCATCCCGATCGATGCGAAAAATAGGGTGGCAAAGACATCCCGTAGCGGCTCCATATAGGAGAGGGTTTGATCGGCATATTCCACCTGTGTAGAGATCATCAAACCCGCCACAAATGCGCCCATCTCAATTGACAAGCCCATATATTCGGTCAGGAGGGCAATCCCCAAGCACAAAACAATGACGCTGAGCAGGAATAACTCGCGACTCTCTGTACTTGCCACCCAATGCAAAAATGGCGGGATCAACCAAATTCCAGCCGCGATCGCCCCACCCGCAAACAAAGCCGTGACAAGTAAGGCTTTTGCCACTGCCATCCCCACCGCATCGGGGTGGTCGAGGGCAGGCAAAACCGCCAACATTAAGCCCAACGCTAAATCCTGAATAATCAGAATTCCTAGGGTTACCTGCCCCTGTACAGACTCGGTTTGGTTACTTTCCATGAGACTGCGCAACACCACAGCGGTTGAGGAGAGGGACAAAATTCCGCCTAAAAAGATACCCTGTACGGGGGTTTTTACCCAACCCACAAAGACCGATAGGGCAGCAGTTAACGAGATCGTTAATAAAATTTGTAAGAGTCCACCACCCAAGGCGATCGCCTGTACTTTTTTGAGCTGCGTCAATGAAAACTCAACGCCCAGAGCAAATAGCAAAAAGGCTACGCCAAATTGTGCCAAGGTTTCTACTTGGATCAGCTCTTTAATCAGACCCAACCCAGTAGGACCGACGACAATGCCGCCCAGCAAGTAGCCCAAAATGACAGGTAACCTCAAACCTGCTGCCAATAAGCCTCCTAGAGAAGCGGCAGCAAGTACTGTTACCAAATCGACAATCAATCTGAAATCTTCTTGCACAGTTGTTTACAGCTTTGTTATTTCCATCTCCTTTAAGAATACTTAATATTTATTCAGTTATCATCAACACCCTTTAGTTTTTTACCGTCACGAAAAATCTATGGTTTGAATTTGCTCCCCGTCTCCTTGTCGGAGAAGGGGCTGGGGGAAGAGGTCAAGTTACTTTGAGCGCCTAAAAGCCCTTAAATCCGTAGCCTTTGGTGAGGTAGTAATTTTTGAGCCAGATGCCAAATAAAGAAACGGGTACGGTTTGCGACTCGGACATACGTGCAAATTTTGATTTCACCGTCGCTGTCAGAGGATACCAATCATCAGAAAGCACGATCGCATCTTGACCCATGCGTTCTTGCTGGAGATTCCATAGGGTGAACTGGCTGACGCGTTGGGAAATGGCTGTAACTTGCCGATCTTTTAACTGGTAAGCCAGCAGGGAGGCAGAACGATAATCGGTGGTAGCGAGAAATGGAGTCTTCGCCAAATTCTGGTTTGAAGCCTGTTGAATTGCTGGGGCAACTTGGTTCCAGCCAAACACGATCCGAGATTCCTGGTCGGCATCTGGGCTGAGCAGCGCCGCGATCGGTATAAAGCTGTAATTGATGACAAGCAAAGTTGCGAACAGGAGTCCGTAGGCTTGACCGCCCATAAAGAGTCGCTTCGCGGTTCCCTTGAGGATGGGTTCAACCGCACTTCCTTGAGCCTCGAATAAAACAGAAGGGATGAGTGGGAATAGCAGTAAATAAGCTGTGATATTCCAGTAATAGAGGGCAGTTGAGAAGAAAGAGATGCCCGTCAATAAGCCCGTACCGATCGCGAATGTCCAACCAGCCAGCGATCGATAAATCGAATCCGAAGGAAGTCCCTGTTGCGTGGGTATGCCTCCCGATCGCGAAGGTTTTTCAAGGGAAATCGGGAATCGCCGCCATCCTTGCCACAACAACCAAGAATTCACAGGTGAAACCATCACCACTGAAAGTAGCAAAAAGCCTATCGGTTCCGTGAGGCGCATAAGGGGAGTCCCAGCATCGACACTCCGACTCAAATAAAACCGCAAGGATTGGAAGTCATTGCCAAAATTCCATAACAGCACGGGCAAAAATCCGCCGATCGCGATCGCCACGCTCAGATAAAATCGCGAATCGCGAAATAGGGGACGGTGTTTGGGACTGGTGGCGATCGCGGCAATAAAGCCTAGCCCCATGAAGAGGGCGTTATATTTGGCGAGGCAGGCGAGGGCGATCGCGATCGCGGCGCAGTAGAGTCGCCAGTTTGTCCCTTTGCCATTTTGGGCGTAACCATCCAAAAAAGTAACCATCAGATAGGCGGACACGAGGGATAGCGTCATCATCAGGTGGTCGTGCCATGCTAGGGATAGCATCACGAAATATAAGGGGGAGCTAACAATGGCGAGGGCGATCGCGCCAAAATATTGCCACAGTCGCGGCTTGGCGATGCCTCGATAGAGATATTTGGCGATCAGGAAATAGGTGTAGAAAAAAACGCAGTTACTGGCAAGGTTGGGCGATCGCAGGGTAAAGAATGACTGCCCCAGTATGTGGGTAAATATTCCCTGCACCCAAGCCAGTAGAGGCGGATGGTCGTAGTAGGACAGGTCGGGATGCTGCCCCCATAACCAGTAATAGGCTTCGTCGGGATTCGGAAAGGCATTGAACCAAAAGATCGTGCGGAGGGCAATGTAGATCAGGGCTGGGATGAGGAAGATTAGGCTCTGCGACATACAGGGTTTAACATGATTGCGGGGGTGGGGGCAATCCCCCTGTGGTTGCCCAGATATCTAGGGGCAGGCACAGGAGGTCTACCCTGACAGAACGTTTAATAGCAACGGAAAATTTACAGGTAAAAATTATTTCTGGGGATTTGCTAGCCGAAAGTGATAACACCTGCTACTATTGTAAATGCTGAAAAGCAAGGGCGCTTAGCTCAGTTGGTAGAGCGTCTCGTTTACACCGAGAATGTCGGGGGTTCGAGTCCCTCAGCGCCCATTAATTTTTGAACGGAAGATGTACGTATCTCTGCTATCGGGGCATTTTTTGAGCTGTTGAAGTATCTTGAAATCTTGAAGTATGAAACAACGAGAATGAAGAGTCGAGTGCTGTGTTAGGGGTTTAATACTAGATAGGGAAGTGCAAAACCATGAGTCAAGAATTGTTGCAAAATTTAATTAAACAGTCTAATGACTTGACATCCGAAGAACTATTTCAGCTTGTTAGTCACCTGACAGCAAAGGCACAGAGAGCTAGATTGGCGAATAGTTCTTGCCGTAAGTTGAGTGAATTTAAGGGTAGAGCGCCTTATCCTTTGGTGAGTGAGGATGCACAAACTTGGATATCGCGCACCCGCCAAGAAGATACAGAGCAAAGAGAAAAATTGCTTAGACATGATAAAAGTTGAAACTGCCCTTAATGGAGTAACCAAGTTATTTCTGGATACGGCTCCTGTAATTTATTTTGTCGAAGCCAATCCCAAATACTTGCAGATTGTGGAGAGTATTTTTGACAGGATAGAGAATGGATTGACTGCTATTACTTCTCCTGTAACACTAGCTGAATGTTTGGTTATTCCGTATCGTTTAGGTTTAATGCAACTTCAGCAAGATTTTACTGACTTGATCGTAGATACGAACAATATAACTTTCACTTCTATTGATGAAGCGTGTGCAAAGAGTGCTGCTGACATACGAGCTAGATACAACCTCTCTTTACCTGATGCTTTGCAGATCTCGGTGGCGATTGGTACGGGCTGTGATACTTTTCTGACCAATGATGTAAAGCTAAAACGCGTTACTGAACTGCGGGTTTTAGTAATCGACGAATTGAATTTTCTTTAATCTTTATAGAGTGCTTGCATATTTTCGATCTCTTGTCGGATGCGATCGCGTACGCTTTGAGGAGACGCAACTTTGCAATCTTTGCCATATCGCAATACTTCTCTCGTAAACCAAAACGTATTCGCTACCCGTCGCACTACGCGGCGAACTTGGGGAGGTTCGCTCAACCATTCGTTTGTCTCGTCTTGATTTGATTTGCTGCGATAGGCAAAGGCTAGTCCTCCCGATAGGTACATTTCTATGGGAATCGTGGCTAACCCGAAATGCCACACACCTGTTACAGGTGTAACGGATGCATCTGTAATGCGATCGAGTCTCAAACACCAGTTATGGGTTAGCTCTGGCAAATCTTGATTGTTTGTGGTTTCTTCGCACCAACAGTCTAGGTATTGACGGTCTTCATGCTTGGCAATTTCGGCATAGCGAATTGTAAAGTTCCAAATGCGTTCGGCGGCATCTTGATAGGATAGCTGAAACGGTTTCTGACGGCGAATATAGCGTTCCACTTCTAATCGCCAAGGGCGCACGGGTTCAGCCACGAAACCTTCTAGTTCTGCTCTGAGGGGAATGGTGAGTTCGCTGCGCTCTAATAATAAAAGCGCGATCGCGACTGCCATCTCAATCTCTCCTGCATCAACCAAAGCAGTCCTAGATCTATTTAGGGCATCAATTCGCTCTTTGTTCCAATCGTGGTTAGGCGCAACGATCAGTTCTCGGCGTGCGATCGCTTCGACTAGTTTAGAAATGTTGGGGCGATCGCCCCAAGTCATCGCAAATTCTAGGGCGATCGCTTCTAGCTGGGCTTTATCGCGATTGCTTATAGATAATGTAATGGAGTCTCCTTTTCTTCCCATGAGAGATCTTTGTAAGTGTACGTACACTTGATAGGTACAATATCTTGTGTCTCTTAGTTAATCATGCCAAAATAATCTCATGCAATAAGTTAAGTACAGATTTTTGGGACTTACTACGATCCATATTACGGACACTATGCTATGTCTGAGTACAAAATTACGCTTAAACCTGTTTATTCTTGCCCTGCTTCGGAATTACCAAAGGGCATAAAATTACCCGAAGGTTGGTTATCTTTGTCTTGGCATCAAGTGGAGACTTTCAATGCTCTCAATAATCCTGATGTAGATGTAGTGATTAACACAGCAATGACAGGAGATGGTAAAAGTTTAGCTGCTTATCTCAAGGCAATGACAGGGCTTAACTCAACGCTAGCAATGTATCCAACAAACGAGCTTGCCAGAGATCAAGAGCGTCAAGTTCAAAACTATAAGTCCCAATTTCAGCCCAAATACGATCCACAGATTTATCGTCTCACTGGAGCAACATTAGAAGACTTCGTTGAAACCAATCGGCTACCATCGAAGCAGCAAGGCATTATTGATCGTGTTAATAACTCAGAAATCTTACTAACCAACCCAGATATTTTTCACTACATCCATGATTTTCGCTATCTACGACGAGATCGGAAGAAGTCAAATCGAGGAGATAATGCAGATAAGCTATTTCGTAAGCTTGATGATAGTTATAAATTATTTGTTTTTGACGAATTTCATATTTTCTCATCACCGCAAATTGCTAGCATTCTTAATGCAATGCTGTTAATTAAACATACAGCAACGAAACGCAAGTTCCTTTTTTTATCCGCAACTCAAAATGATTTACTGGGAGAATTTCTAAGGCGTTCTGGATTTAATATCGCAGTCATTAATCCTATCGAGAAGGGAGCATATTGCTTCTCGAATGGTGAAGAGACAGGCTGGCGACAGATTAGCCAACCAATTACATTAATATTTCCTGACGATCTGCAACCAAACCCACAGTCAAGTTACAACTGGATTGTGGAAAATGTAGAATCAATAATTCTGAAATTCTTTCTAGATAATCCCAAAGGTAAGGGCGCGATAATCCTTAATTCAATCGCATCTGTTTACAAGCTCTTAGCAAAGCTGAAACCTCTATTTGAGCAGCATGGGCTAACAGTTTTAACTAACACCAGTTTAACGGGTGAGAGCGAACGAGCAAAATCGATTCAGGATGCTAGTCTACTAATTGGAACTTCCACAATTGATGTGGGTGTTGATTTCAAGATTAACTTCCTCATTTTTGAAGCATCTGATGTTAGTAATTTCATTCAGCGTTTCGGGCGTTTAGGAAGACACCAAGGATTTTCAACCTATCAAGCCTATGCACTGATTCCAAACTTTCTTGTTGCACGACTATTCACTAAACAGGATAACGAAACCTTGCTACTGCAAAATGGCGAAGAATGTGATCGCATCTCTTTTACTGAAGCTATTCAAGTTGCGTGGTCACTTAAAAATCAGTTTGAGTGTTATCCACAAAGGTGGGGGAGTATTCAATCTTTTAGTGTCTGGAATGAACTTCGTCATCCTCGTATGAAAACCATCTATCCTGGTGCTGATGATGGTTTTAAAATGGATGCCCAAAATGCGTTAGGTTTTAAAATGAATCAGAAGCATGGTCAGGTTTACCAATACTTAAATGAGAAAAAGCACAAAATTATTGATGAAGCCCGTAGCTTTCGAGGAAGTAGTCAGCTTGATTGCGCGATTTACGATATGACGAATCCAGTAGATCCAGAACGAGAGCGGTTTAAAACGTATAATCTCCAAGGACTGCTGAGCAATTTTGAGTTTGACCTGATAGAGAAAAATGAATTTTTACAAAAGGTGAAACAGGCGGGATTACCAGTTAAACGATTTGAGGATGCGTTATGTTGGTTGCGGCTGAAAGACTACCGTGAGGTACGGGAAAACTGGCATTTTTACTATGCAGCCGAAGATTTTGATGCTATCAAACGATCAGGAAAAGTCCAAATTCTTAAGGGGCTAGAGGTGACAGCTGGAGCAAATGCTATTAGTCAATCTTTGTTCCGAAGAGAAATGGTTTGCTTTATTTCTGACCACGATCGCACATATCTTCGCACCAAGCTAGCATTACCAATGCAATTTCAGGCTTATGGATTTAGCGATCGCCCAGATGATTGTAATCCTCCCTACACCATTGCCTTTGGTCAGTCTGCCCTAATGCTGGAATCTTTAATTTGGTATTGGAAGCCGCAAGAAAATTATGTGCAGATATATTAAAAACATTTGGAGGAAATTTTATGAATCACACAGATCTACTATCCCGAATTTCTATTGATCCAAATATCTGCTTTGGTAAGCCTTGCATTAAAGGGCATCGGATCTGGGTGTCCTTGATTTTAGATTACTTAGCAGCAGGGGAAAGTATTGAAGATGTTCTAGAAGCCTTTCCCAGTATTAAGCAAGTGGATGTGCTTGCTTGCATTGCCTACGGTGCAGAGATGACGCGAGGTGGTTGGGTAGAGATTCCGCTAGATCGCCAAAAGGAGGCAGTTTAATGAAATTTAAGCTGGATGAAAATGTGGATCTACGCATCCTGTCTCAGTTTCGCTTGGCAGGCTACGATGTTGCCACTGTACCAGAACAAAATTTGATGTCTGCCCCTGACACGGAATTAATTGAGGTTTGTAATCAAGAAGGGCGTTGCTTAGTCACTGCGGATCGAGATTTCAGCAATCGTGGACGATACAACCCGACCAATTATTCAGGGATAGTTGTTATTCGCTTGCCGCCTCAAGTGCGATTAGTAGATTGGCGTGAGGCGATCAGTACGCTCATTTTTGGGTTGGAATCTGCAAATGTCATTGGCAAACTCTGGATAGTTCAAGGTAAAAGCATTCAGGAATATCGCTCTATTACAGGGGAGATACCTGAAAATGAGTAATGAGTTTAGTTGGTAGCAGATGGATTTATTTGGACGAACTGCATAAAATTTGGAGGTCAGTTTCGTGAGTGAAACTCAAATGTCTATTTTTAATGATGAGGCAGATAGTGATTTACCCATTCTGGATCTTGATGCTGGTAGAGAAGAAAAAGAACAGATAGAGAAGCCTGAGCTACTAACAATAAAGTTATTTAAGCAAGCCATTCGTGAGACAGAAGGCAATCAGACTGATGAATTATTGGCAAGGTTTGCAGAGTTTGTTTTGCCTAATTTGATACGACATCTTGTAGGTGCAACAGCAAAAGGTGGACAGTTCACTGAAGATCGGCGTGCAGAAGGTAAGAATGTAGAGCGTAGTAAGGAAGATCAATCTTTTACGGCTCATTTACTGAATGGATTATTCCCAACCTATAGAATTTTCAAAAAGCTGCAAGTCCTAGAGACAAACCAAGTTAAACGTTTATGTGATGACTTGGAAGCTGCTATCTACATGACTGCTTATATCTTGCATGATTTTGATAAATTTCCTGATTATCCCTCTTGGCTAATGTCACATGATGTCAAGGGGCAGTTTAGCGATCGCAATTGGTGTAAAGATCCGCCCCATAAGTCTGATGCACCCAATCTAGGACGAGAGTATGTTACCCAGAAAATGCAAGAGTTTGGACTAGATCGTCTAATTGGTCAAACTTGGCAAATATACATTGATGACATTATCTGGATCAGTAACAATGCTGGAGAAAAGTGGGATGCCGATCTAGGCATGAAGAAACGTGGATTGAATAATTGCCAGTTAGATGAGCGAATCCAAGGTATTCTGATTCGTTTAGTACGTCTTTCTGACCTATTTGCATCTGTCATAAAACACCCTAGTGATATTGAAGCTCAAAATCTTACCGACCTTCTACGAGATTTGAGCGCAGGGCAACTTAAGTTTAGCTATCATGCTCTTTCAGACAATCGAGGCGTTTTAACAAACATTTTAAATAATGCTCTTATAGATATACATCCTAAGGAGTCTTACACACCTTTGTTATATCTGCCCGATGGAGTGGTTTATCTCGCAAAGTCAGATGCACCAGAGATCGATACAGATACACTTCCTAATCAAGTTATTCATAAAATCAAAAGCCTCTGTGCCGAAAGGCTAAGGGAGCGTCAAACTGGTTTTAGCAGAGATGGGAAAGGCTTCAAGTTTGCCGACTATTACTGGCTATTTTTTGATATTCAATCGCTCATGGAGGTCGCTGTAGATGGAGCTTGTCGAATTATTTCATCCATAAAAGCATCCTCTGGAGCCAAGAGAAGTTCTAGCTTAGAGGGTTTCAAAACGACTGGAGATCTGCCTGCAAATTTAGATGTAATTTTTCCTGATGATTACCGCATCGATCGCCTAGCCGAGTTTGGAGATCTTCTCTGTCGAAAAATTTGGCTGGAATGGTGCGATCGCTTTGATCGCTGGCAAAAACAACAACCTAAAGCCCAACGTAAGACCTTACCAAACCTAGATTTAACCCATAAACTAGCTGAGTATCTAGGCTTGACAGATGAAATTCCTAACTTGATCGCTATTCAAGCTCTCAAAAAAACAGGGGGAGTACCTCTAGATTGGTATTACCTATCTGCTAAACATAACTCCAAGAATCCTCATCTTGATGACAATCAAGTACGAGAAGTAATGGAGGGAATGGTTAATTATGCAGTTAGTTTGATCCAAGCAGCGATTGCAGAATTTAACTTACCTGATGGCTGGGATGATTTGCGAACCTATGTTCAGCGTGTAGTTATCTTACCCACAGGTGCTATTACTTCCCCTAGTACTAATCCTTTTTTGACTGAGCTAAATCGCTACCAAGCAGCAAAGATAACTGGTCGAGGTCGAGAAAATGTCTGCGCGATGTCTAGCTCGTCCTACACCGTGACTGAACAAATGGAGTCTGCTACTTTATTTGCCCCACAGGTATATAGCAATCGTCAGATCCTATTCAATGCTCAAGCGGCAAAACGTCAGATCTGTGCTATCTGGTCAATTGAAATTATGTTACGACAGATTTTGATGAATCAGACAAATGCCACAGGAGGAGACTTCGAGGGACGTAAATATCGTTACCTTTATCTCTACCCTACCTACTTTTTTACTCCAGAAACTAATAATTTTCTACAAAAGGCATATAGCTGGATTCGTCGAACCCGCTTTGATGCTGATATCCGCAAACATTTAATTACGGATCAACAAGAAGCTAAGTTTAACATTGAGAACTACCAAGCAGTGGACTCTCTGTTACTGCAAGAGGAGTCAGAAAAAGATCAAACCTTCAAACTTAGCTACCCAGCAAAACAACCTCTGACCTTCTTCTTCATGGCAATTCCGCCAGGAAGAGATGCTACAGATACAGAGTCTTGGGTGATGCCAGCTTGGTTAGCCTTTGCTTTACCACTGGTGCTAGATGTGAAGGTGGTTGCCTCGGAATCTCCTGTGCCGCCCTTCTTAAGTGGTGCTGATTTTGAGCGCACGACTATTTTGGATGGAGAACATCAAGCGATCGCTTCTTTAGTCAAACAGCAAAAGGATGGGACTCGTCTAGATGCTATTTTACCGCAAGGAGAAGGGAGAGCCTTTTCCCCGTTAAATGCCCTCAGTGCCGCTTATTGTATTCATTTAGAAGTTAACCGCAAGAAGGACGGTGATCCAGACTGGGGTAAGCTCACGGCTCTTGCCCGCGATCTAGAGACGACTCCTCTCTATGTTTTTCATTATCTAACGAAGCTTGTCCGTAAGCTGGATTGGGATAGTCCACCAATCGCAAAAATTAAACTTTATCAAGACTTTTATTATTATTTTGATCCCCAAGGAACAGAAATGAATCAACTTCGTGAATTGACCAAACTTTATCGCCGCTTTTACCGTGCTAAAAGTCAATATGCTAAGCCAAATGCGGTCTTAAAACCAATTGATGAGACGGCAGATGTAATTTTAAAAATTGATAAGGCTCTAGTCAGTGACACACAATCTTTAATTGATGTAGTTGCAGCTCGACTAGCTAAGCTGATGACGAATGTTCGTCGTCGTACAGCAGAGGGTAAACGCACTTTAGTTTGTGTTGACGGCAAATGGAAGCCAGCCTTGACTGCCGAAGAAGAACGGCAAGCAGTCAATGATTTTGCTCAGTTTTTTGTCAAGGAAGTTTTTGAAGGGACTTTTAAGAGCGATCGCGCTCGTTTGGCAGGAATTCAGCTCAATTTGATCCGAGACACTTGTGATTATCTCTATCGATTGGAAGATGATCAAGAACGAAAGATTATCCAACAACCTGAGCCTGACGAACTACCTGACCTAGAGACCGAAGAACCCGTGTAGTAGGTATCCTAATCTCATATTTTAAATATAATTCAAACCATTATCGAGTAATAACTATGAATTTCCTCAAAACCGTTGATGCGAGTCTTTTCCATTCCGAGATCCCTGCTAAACCAATGGGTAAATATGTCCACTTCATTACAATTCGCGTAACAGAATCCTATCCTCTTTTTCAAACAGATGGCGAATTGAATAAAGCACGAGTCAGAGGGGGAATCAAGTATGGAGAGCCGATTAGTCGTCTGGCTATGTTTAAACGCAAGCAGTCCTCTCCTGAGCGATTGACTGGGCGAGAGTTACTACGTAACTACCGAATCGGTGATTGGGAGAAGTGTGAATACAATGTTGGCTTCAGCAAGACAACTCCCGATTGCATTCTCTATGGTTTTGCAATCGGGGATGCTGGTTCTGAAAAATCAAAGGTAGTCGTTGACACTGCTTATTCCATCACACCATTTGATGACTCTCATCAAAACTTTACTCTCAATGCACCATATGAAAGTGGAACAATGTCGTCAAAAGGAGAAAAAAAAGTGGATGGCACTTTGGATGCACAGATTGGGGAAACAACTTCTCGCATCAATAGTCAAGATCACATTTTACCTCAAGTGTTTTTTCCTAGCATTGTGACACTCAAAGATCCAACAGAAGCAGGGTTTCTCTATGTATTTAATAATATTTTGAGGACTCGTCATTACGGCGCACAAACGACACGTACAGGTCGGGTTCGCAATGAATTGATTGGTATCATTTTTGCTGATGGTGAAATTGTCAGTAACCTACGTTGGACTCAGAAGATTTACGACTTGCTAATGGATAAACAGCAAATTCAATTGCCCGATCCACTAAATGAGGATCATGTTTTGGAATCTGCAAAGGAAGCTATGCTGCAATTAATGACTGAGGAGTATATTCCTCATAGAGATTTGATTGGTGATACTCTTGCACCTCTCTTGAATGAGGTCAAAGCTATTGCCAGTAATGAAACTCAACTCAAAGCACTATTGACTCAGGCAAACTTAGAATCAACTGCTTATGCCCAGAAGTATATCTTCAAGTCAACTGACAAAAGCAAGAAGGGGAGTAAAAAAGTTGCCAGTGCAACGGAGTAATAGACAATGACTACTATCTATCGCTGTAATTTGGAGCTTCACGACAGTTTATATTTTGCGACTCGTGAAATTGGACGACTTTATGAAACTGAGCCTGTGCTGCATAACTATGCACTGTCTTATGTGTTGGGATTAATTGATAATCCACAGTACAGCACAGAGGTGGCGGAAGAGCATTCTTATCGTTACTTTTGCCCAGAACAGGTTCCTAAGTATGAGGAGCATTTGAATCCTCTCAATCAGCAAGGGATTTATGTGACCCCAGCTAGGGCAGTTCATCACACAGCAGTGCTGAATACGTGGAAGTATGCGGACAATCGCTACCATGTGGAAATGAAGCAGACTGAGAAGAATATCCCTAGTTTTGGTAGAACTAAGGAAATTGCTCCAGAAAGTCGATTTGAGTTCTTTATTATTTCTGGAAAATCATTAGTTTTACCCAGATGGGTGCGAATCGGCAAGTGGGCAAGTAAGGCTAGGCTAGAAGTTTACGAACTTCCTAAACCCAAGCATCATCAGCAAGGAGAGTTTATCTTTCCCTATCCACTTAATCCTCTTGATGTGATGTTTTCTAATCAGGTCTTAAGCTATGACACGGTAAATATGCCACCAGTCAGCTTAATTCGTAATGTCCGCATGATTGGAGAGTTTTACACCTTTGAGGGATTGCAAAACTTGAAGATTCCAGCACAAATGCAATATCGATTTAGAGGATAGGTTTGATGGTTTTTAATTTATTTGTCGGTTGCGATCGCATGTGTCCTAATCAGGAGAAAACGAATGAATAAAATTTTGAATCCAGAGGAGACTTATACCTTTAGTAGGTATTTTGAACTTAAGATTGAAGCCCAAGACCTCGCAGAAGAATTTGGCTATACCCTAGAGCGCAAGAATTTGAACTTACCCAAATATCTTGGTGAATTGGATCGCATTCAAGAAAACCAAAGTCGGATCGAAGAGATTTTGCCTTACGTGAGCCTATCTAACGAAATGGCAAGGCGCGAATGGCTAATTTCTCCCGTTTTAGCCGACCTAATCCATTACACTAAGGCAAAGGTGAGAACTGAGTACGCGATCGCGGTGTCAAAATATTTGCAAGGTAATCTTGATTACTTTCTTGAGGCTACCAATAAAATCCTAATTATTGAGGCAAAGAAAGCCGATCTTGACTTTGGCATGACCCAGTTAGTATCTCAATTGATTACTTTAGATCAATGGCTAGAAGACCAACATCAGACTCATTTGATTGGTGCAGTTACTACAGGGAAAATCTGGGAATTTGCGCGTCTCGATCGCCAAGCGAAACATATCGAACAAGGGCTGGAAAGTTATAGAGTGCCTGAGGATATCGAGAGCCTGATGCGGATTTTGGTACAAGCTTTGCAAGGGAGTTAGGAACGACCTATGCCCTACAGCCTCGTTCTCAACCTATTACCGCGATCGCCAATTCCCACAAGCAACCTGAGCGGGCATCACCTTCATGCTTTATTTCTGGAACTGGTACGGTCTGTCGATCCTGAGTTGAGCATTTATTTGCATCAACAAACCGCAGAAAAAGCATTTACCCTCAGTCCATTGCAGGTCGATCGCGATCGCAAACCAGAAAATAAAGCTCTACTCCAATGGGAATACGAGCGGGCGATCGCGACGGGGACTCCTTGCTGGTGGCGTATCTCTTTATTGGATGAAGCCCTATTTGGGAAATTGGCATACCTATGGCTCGATCTCAATTCTAACCAGCACTGGCAACTGGGTTCGACGAAGTTGGATGTCACCAGTATCTTATGTAATCCACAGCCAGACCAGCCTTGGGCAAATTATGTCACTTACGCCCAAATTTACGAGCAAGCTAGGGATGGGAGCAGCGAATCGCAACCGAATGACTCTCGTAAACTGCATTTTCAATTTTATACACCAACCACATTTCGGCAATCTAAGTATGATTGCGCTCTGCCTACTAGAGATTCTGTGTTCAAAAGTTTACTCAAGCGTTGGAATCATTACAGTCATATTCCATTTCCTGAAACGATTTTGGAGTCGATTTATCCGAGTTTTTTCGATATTCGCACGGAAATGGTGAGCGATCGCCGCAGTAAGTTTATTGGCTGCGTGGGTTCGCTGACTTTTCAAATTCTGGGAGAAGTCGATCCGCTCACAATCAAGCAGATTAATACCCTCGCTGATTTTGCCTTTTACGCAGGGGTGGGGCGAAAAACACCGATGGGCATGGGAATGATTAAACGTCTCTAGCACGCTGAACCTCTTCCTCCAAGCTTCCCTAGGAGAGGAAGGAGCAGGCTTTCAAGCCCTTCTCCTACGAGGAGAGGGGTTGGGGAGAGGTCAAATAACGAACGTCACCAACAAACGCTATGAATGAAAATGACTATCTACCCCTCGCTTATCTCAATGCTTGGGAATATTGCCCCCGCCGCTTCTATTTGGAATATCAACTTGGAGAAATGGAGGACAACGAGCATATTCTGCTCGGTCGTCACCTGCATCGCAATGTTGATGATGAGGGTACTGTGCAAGAGGGGGGGACGCTGGTGCATCGCAGCCAGTGGGTGTGGAGCGATCGCCTGATGGTGAGCGGTGTGATTGATGCTGTGGAAGAACGCGATCGCCAGCTCATTCCTTTGGAGTTTAAAAAAGGCAAGATGTCCAATCATCTCAACGACCATTTCCAATTATGTGCGGCGGCGCTATGCCTAGAGGAACGCTTGAATAGGGAAGTTGCCTATGGTGAGATCTTTTATCACGCCAACCGTCGACGTCAAAAGGTTCAATTTACGCCGCAACTACGCGCTGCTACGGAGCAAGCGATCGCAGCCGCATGGCAGACCTCTCGCGGTTCGATGCCACCCCCTATCGATCGCGTTCAGAAATGTCAAGCCTGTAGTCTCCAAAATATCTGTCTGCCGTTTGAAGTCAAACTCCTACGCTGTGAGGTTTAATCATGTCAGTTTTATATGTTATGCAGCCTGATGCTGTTCTCAGTAAGGTCTATGAGGCTTTTGCCGTTGCTACGAAGCAGCAGGATGGCTCTTGGAAGAAGCAATCTGTTCCCGCCCAAACTGTCGAACAAGTGGTGCTGATGGGTAATCCCCAGGTTACGGGCGATGCGTTGGTCTATGCGTTGGAGTTAGGGATTCCGATTCACTATCTCTCTAGTTTTGGTAAGCATCTAGGAGCGGCACTACCAGGGCATTCTCGGAATGGACAGTTGCGTTTGGCTCAATATGCTGTCTATGGAGACATGATGCGACGCGTGGCACTGGTCAAGGAGATTGTCACGGCTAAAATTCACAATCAATATTCTGTGCTGTATCGGCATGGTGAAAAAGATAATCCGTTGAAGTTGCGGAAGAGTGCGATCGCGAACCAAGCAACGCTCGATCAAGTTAGAGGGATTGAAGGCATGGCGGCGAGGGAATATTTTAGCTGCTTTCCTAAAATATTGGGCGGCAGTATGCATCCCGAAGGGAATCGCTGGACTTTTGCGGGGCGCACGCGTCGCCCTCCTACCGATCCTGTGAATTCGTTACTCAGCTTTGCCTATGGGTTATTGCGGGTTCAGGTGACGGCGGCGGTTCACATGGCGGGGTTAGATCCCTATATCGGTTATCTACATGAAGTCAGTCGCGGACAACCTGCGCTGGTGTTGGATTTGATGGAGGAATTTCGTCCTTTGGTGGCGGATAATTTAGTATTTGCGGTGCTGAACAATCGTGAAATTCAGCCAGACGATTTTAGCGAGAGCTTGGGGGCATATCGCCTGTCGGATAAGGGTCGTAAAGCTTTTTTGCTGGCATTTGAGCGCAAGATGACGGATGAGTTTAAGCATCCTGTGTTTGAGTACAAGTGCACCTATCGTCGGGCGATCGAGTTGCAAGCTCGTCTGCTCAGTCGTCATTTGCAAGAGGGAATTCCTTATAAGCCATTAACGCTGCGATGACTACGCTTTTCTATTTAATTATTTACGATTTGCCTGATTCTAAAGCGGCGAATAAGCGTCGCAATCGCTTGCACAAGATGCTGTCTGGTTACGGTAAGTGGACGCAATTTAGCGTGTTTGAATGTTTTTTAGATGCGAAGCAGTTTGCGAAACTTCAAATCCAAGTTGAGGCTTTGATTAAGCCTGATGAGGATTCTGTCCGAATTTATGTGCTGGATACGGGGTCGGTAAAACGCACGATCGCCTATGGTTCAGAAAAACCTCGTCAAGAAGGAGCGATTGTTATATGATAATTATCAGTTGGCAAACCAAAGCGCGACTGAAAATGCTGGGAGGTTTGCCAAATCTTAGAACCTTGAAAATTCAATATTTTCAAATATCCGAGGCTTCTGAGAATGTTGGTTTTCTGTCTGTTTTCAGCTCAGACGGAAACCTTTGCCAGAATCATGCTTGGAATGCCCTTCCTGTAATGTTTCTGGCGCACGCACGTTCCGCCAACAAAATCCCGCGATCGGGACTGAAACATGGGATTTGTAGAAACTTTTCTCCCTCCGCTACTGCGCGTTCCGCCAACAAAATCCCGCGATCGGGACTGAAACATTTAGTTAATATCACCAGACTCGCAATAGCGATCGACGTTCCGCCAACAAAATCCCGCGATCGGGACTGAAACTCGAGTTTTTAGGAGATTATAAGCTTCCTTGGCTTCGTCGTTCCGCCAACAAAATCCCGCGATCGGGACTGAAACCCGCTACTCTTAGCAGCCTGTGCTGCTCTGTATAAGCGTTCCGCCAACAAAATCCCGCGATCGGGACTGAAACAGGAGGGGGGATTTTTTTGGGGGGATGAGGCGTTTTACGTTCCGCCAACAAAATCCCGCGATCGGGACTGAAACACGTGCTACTACCTGTGCTTGGTAGTCATGGGGGAACGTTCCGCCAACAAAATCCCGCGATCGGGACTGAAACGTATAGAGATTACTTGATGGTTGATGTGACTATAAGTCGTTCCGCCAACAAAATCCCGCGATCGGGACTGAAACGTTAGTTCTGGCTTTGAGTAGCATTGCTGAGCGATCCGTTCCGCCAACAAAATCCCGCGATCGGGACTGAAACGCTATAGAGACTTTGGTGGTATCAAAGGATCTCCACTTCCGTTCCGCCAACAAAATCCCGCGATCGGGACTGAAACTGCAAATAATTTAGTATGGACGGAGCCCTCATCTACACGTTCCGCCAACAAAATCCCGCGATCGGGACTGAAACTGGACGGAGCCCTCATCTACAACCCAAAGATTTAATCGTTCCGCCAACAAAATCCCGCGATCGGGACTGAAACCTGGGTTCGAAGCCCAGCCTGTGCATTTCATTATTAATTCGTTCCGCCAACAAAATCCCGCGATCGGGACTGAAACAGTAACAATCATGACTGGAATTAACGACATTATTATCGTTCCGCCAACAAAATCCCGCGATCGGGACTGAAACGTAACTTAGTCCTTCCTTACCTTCGGCAGAAGGATGTCGTTCCGCCAACAAAATCCCGCGATCGGGACTGAAACATGGAACTGGTTAATGCCAACAATATTCCACTTAACCGTTCCGCCAACAAAATCCCGCGATCGGGACTGAAACGCTAGAACTTTGGCAACATTCCTTAATCCTTTGACAACTCGTTCCGCCAACAAAATCCCGCGATCAGGACTGAAACTTCTTTTGGAAAAAGAGCCCTGAGGGACAACTCATCACGTTCCGCCAACAAAATCCCGCGATCGGGACTGAAACGCGCAGGGACTTGATAGCCCCCTGCGTTTTTTTGGCGTTCCGCCAACAAAATCCCGCGATCGGGACTGAAACAATCCATTCACAACTTCTCAAGAACCTGCAGAAACTCGTTCCGCCAACAAAATCCCGCGATCGGGACTGAAACAATCCATTCACAACTTCTCAAGAACCTGCAGAAACTCGTTCCGCCAACAAAATCCCGCGATCGGGACTGAAACATTCGAAATGCGGCGGGTCTATTATACTGATGGGGACGTTCCGCCAACAAAATCCCGCGATCGGGACTGAAACGTAACTGAGCCTTCATTTAAAACCCAAAGATTTAGCCGTTCCGCCAACAAAATCCCGCGATCGGGACTGAAACACATTAACGTATACCCCAAGTTCCAGACGGAAATAGCGTTCCGCCAACAAAATCCCGCGATCGGGACTGAAACATACAACGCACGCGTGCTTTATCCCCCTCAGATAGACGTTCCGCCAACAAAATCCCGCGATCGGGACTGAAACGCTAATCCATAGCTCTGTCTCGCTTGGTTTTTTACCGTTCCGCCAACAAAATCCCGCGATCGGGACTGAAACGTTAGTACCCGTCTCATGGTTTTGTTCATGATGATGTCGTTCCGCCAACAAAATCCCGCGATCGGGACTGAAACATAGAAATCACTGCTCATTAAGTCAATGCCACGGATCGTTCCGCCAACAAAATCCCGCGATCGGGACTGAAACCCGCCCTAGGTGTTAAAGTCTCACCCCACTGCCTTACCGTTCCGCCAACAAAATCCCGCGATCGGGACTGAAACTCTGAGACAAATCCAAAATCGCCAAAACCCATCCAATCGTTCCGCCAACAAAATCCCGCGATCGGGACTGAAACACGGACAGCAAATTATCTAAAATCGACATCTATATTCGTTCCGCCAACAAAATCCCGCGATCGGGACTGAAACGTGTCTATCAGTTTTATTTATGGCTATCAAACCATTACGTTCCGCCAACAAAATCCCGCGATCGGGACTGAAACATAAACCCTCCCTGTCACAGCGCAAACTTTGTTTCGGCGTTCCGCCAACAAAATCCCGCGATCGGGACTGAAACATGACGCAACTAACTCCCCCAGACTTTCCTTTTCGACGTTCCGCCAACAAAATCCCGCGATCGGGACTGAAACTGGAGGCGGCGAAGGGGGCGTTAACATACGTTCCGTCGTTCCGCCAACAAAATCCCGCGATCGGGACTGAAACTGGAGGCGGCGAAGGGGGCGTTAACATACGTTCCGTCGTTCCGCCAACAAAATCCCGCGATCGGGACTGAAACATTGGTTCGAGCCCCAAGATGGCTCCATCCCCTCCCCGTTCCGCCAACAAAATCCCGCGATCGGGACTGAAACACCTAAGTTTAGATATCTGTCAACCCATAAACAGATCGTTCCGCCAACAAAATCCCGCGATCGGGACTGAAACTTGAATGAAGGGTCCGTTGGTACTAAATTATTTGCCGTTCCGCCAACAAAATCCCGCGATCGGGACTGAAACGAATCGGAACGGGCAGATTGACAGGAAGATAAAGACCGTTCCGCCAACAAAATCCCGCGATCGGGACTGAAACAAGGTCCCATATGGATAATAAATCCTCCCTGTCACACGTTCCGCCAACAAAATCCCGCGATCGGGACTGAAACGCTAGGATTAGGAAGCCCTGTTGGAGGGAGCGGAATCGTTCCGCCAACAAAATCCCGCGATCGGGACTGAAACTAGCCTTTTCCAGTTTCGGAAGCAGATATAGATTCGTTCCGCCAACAAAATCCCGCGATCGGGACTGAAACGAAGCGATCGCCGCCGCTGGTGGCACACTGCACGCTTGCGTTCCGCCAACAAAATCCCGCGATCGGGACTGAAACGTTGCCGTTGCCATTCCTGCGGCTCAGACATTCGTTCGGTCCGCCAACAAAATCCCGCGATCGGGACTGAAACCTTTGACCTTTTGCTCCTCAAGGGACAACTCAGAAGCGTTCCGCCAACAAAATCCCGCGATCGGGACTGAAACGCTAAATCTTGCTTGATGGCTCCCGAAAACAAGACGCGTTCCGCCAACAAAATCCCGCGATCGGGACTGAAACTTCGTTATGGTAGTAAATGGGAATATCACGTTTATGACGTTCCGCCAACAAAATCCCGCGATCGGGACTGAAACCTTTGATGACAAAGAGGTATAGAATGTTCAACAGGTTTTTCTTTAGAACATTCCAGCCACTCAGTAGCATTGCTTACACCATTAGCTTGGGTTGACTTGTGGGCGATATAATTGAGAGCGTCATAAGAAAAAACAGACATGCATCCAAAGGATACAGCCGCCCGATACGATCGCATTGCCCGATGGTGGCAAACTCAGCATCAAGATTCGCTGTATGGAATCGCACAGTTGGAGCGGGCTATCAAATTTACTTCCAAGCCGCAACTAGCTCTTGATATAGGCTGTGGAAGCAGCGGACGTTTTATTAAAGTTCTAACCGAACATGGATTTCAGGTAGAAGGACTGGATATTTCTGAAGAAATGATCGAATTAGCCAAACAACTGCATCCAAACATCACTTTCTATAGGGAAGACATCTGTAGTTGGAATCCTCCCAAATTCTACAGTTTGATTGTTGCTTGGGACAGCACATTTCATCTGCCACTAGATAGGCAAGAATCTGTTACAAAAAAGCTATGTAATGCTCTCGAACCTGATGGCGTGCTTATGTTTTCGTGTGGGGGCGGATATAGACAAAGTGAGGCTTCTGGAACATTTCAAGGTCAGGACTTTGAGTACAGCACCTTGGGTGTAGATGCTTTCCTCAAGATCTTGGCTGAGCATCACTGTACCTGTCTTCACCTCGAATACGATCAATATCCTGAGAATCATGTTTATCTGATCGCTCAAAAGATTCGATCGCTGAGCCTTCAAGAGCTTTACCCATCGTGAATTTAGGTCGCTTATGATGCACTTGAAATAGATCGAGAACTAAGTATGTGTTTATTATTGGAAACCGTCAAAATACTGAACTCGAAGCTGCAAAATATTGAATTTCACAATCAGAGGCTCAATTCCTCAAGAAAAAACCTGTTTGGGAGCGATCGCAAGTTAGATTTAGAACATGAAATTCAAATACCAGCCGACTTAAAGGATGGGATATTTAAATGCAGGGTTTTATATAAAGAAAAAATTGAGAAGATTGAATTTCAGCCCTATCAAATTAAGGCAGTTAAAACCTTGCAAATAGTGCATGGCGATCGCATTGATTATCAATATAAATTTGCCGATCGCACAGCATTGGAAAATCTTAAAGAAGGGACAGTCGCCGACGATATTCTAATTGCTAAACATGGCTGTATTACAGATACTTCCTACGCCAATATTGTGTTTTTTGACGGTCAGAATTGGCTTACCCCTGCAACGCCTTTGCTAAAAGGGACAAAAAGAAGTCAATTGCTGCAACAACAAAAAATTCGAGCAGAAATAATTACGCTCGACGACTTACAAAAATTTCAATATGCCAAACTAATCAATGCAATGATCGATCTAGAAGAAAGCCCAGTCATTGAAACGTTTATTCATCAGGGATAGAAATGACGAACAGAAAGGAATCTTTTTAAGAATGGAAATAGACAGAAATAAGAGGAAGGAAAGCTAGTAATAGCCAAGCAAAAGACCATGAATGCATTTGAGCTGGTGCTTCGGGCTGGTTGAGCAGGGCTTCAATTCTTTCCTCAAGGCGATCGCGGGTAGTCCAACGACTTAATGCCGCAGAAAAAATCTCAACGGAATCCGTCTTATCGCAAACTAACCATAGAATCGATTCTGCCAAAAGCAAGGTATCCACAGATTGAGCCGCCCAGCGATCGGCGCGCAATTCTCGCAAAATCAACAACTCTTCCCAAATCGCTTGCGTGTTTGGCAGCCAAAATGTAATTTGACGGATGCAACCCAACCAGAAAAACCAAAAGGTGTCGCGATAATGCAGGTGAGCCTGCTCGTGTTGGATTACGGCTTTAAGGTGCGGTTCGTCAAGATTTTCTAGTAAGCCTTGGCTCACCACCAGTTGCGGTTGCCAAAATCCAATCTGAGCCGCAAACATCGTAGATAGTTCTAGAATCCTCACCGACTGCCCACCCAGTTCCACTTGTGCGTAGGTGTCGATTTTATGCAGAGATCGCCAGCCTGTCACGATCAGTTGCACGAGCAAAAAGAAATTATAAATGAGAAATCCCCAAGCGATTGCATAGCTAAACCAGCCCGCAGGCAAACCAATCATCTGTCCTTGCGTCCCCATCAGAATCACAGAAATTGCGGTCGCGATCGCCAGCAGAGGCGGCAGCAAAAACAGGATTAGACTTCTCTGCCAACGTTGCGACCAAGAAGCGAGGCAGTCAGTACCCGTAGAGGTTGACCAACTCCAACGCAAACCAAAAGCACAGATAATTACAACCAAAATCATGGCTAGGTGCATTATTCCGACTCCCTTGCTTGACGAATTGCTTTGAGCCTTGCCGCGATCGCTTCGATTTTTGCCTGACTGGTTCGATCGAGATCGTCCGCAAAGGCTGCTACGATATCGGCCGTGCCCACTTCTAAAAAACGATTGAGTTGGTGATAAGCCTCTAAGGCTTTGGCTTCTTGGCGCGACACGAGTGCCTGCCAATAAAAAACACGTCCTTGTTTTTGGCAACTAAGCCAACCTTTTTGCTGAAGCCGTCGCAAGACCGTCATCACCGAAGCATAGGCGAGTTCGCGATCTGGATCTGCCAAAATGCGATCGAGCACATCTTTGACAGTAGCTAAATCCAAATCCCAAATGATGTTGAGAATTTCTGATTCTAACGGCCCCAGCGTTAATTGCCGAGGTCGATATTTAGGTAAGGGTGTCATAACCAAAGTATCTAATTGTAATTAGCTTACACCTTGGCATGTTGCTTTAACTTAAGCCATACCTTCTTTTTCTTCCAATTCAGCCGCTTTTAAGGAGTCAGATTCCTTCTCTCTATAGTCTTCCAACGCCCCGAGTTTTTTAAGGCTGGGGAAAAGCCCAAGAGTGGCAAAGACCACCGCGATCGTGCCAATGCCACCCCCAACTACCGCAATTACAGGGCCAAATATCGCCGCCGCCAAACCCGACTCAAAACCGCCTAGCTCGTTGGATGCACTGATAAAAATACTATTGACGGCAGAGACGCGACCGCGCAAATGGTTAGGGGTGCGAATCTGCACGAGGGTATGACGGATGACGACGCTAATCATATCCAACGCGCCACTAAAAGCTAACATCAACAAAGAGAGCCAAAACCAGCGGGACAAGCCAAACACAATCGTGACAATGCCAAATCCTGCCACTGACCAGAGCATCGCTAGTCCTGCATGGCGAAAGGGGGGCAGATGGGCGATCGCCACCGCCATAATCAGCGCACCAATGGAAGGCGCAGCTTGGAGATAGCCCAGCTCTAAAGGCCCAACTTGGAGAATATCTTTAGCGAAAATCGGAAGTAAAGCCGTTGCGCCACCTAGTAACACGGCAAATAGATCGAGGGAAATCGCTGCCAAAACGAGCTGGTTATGCCAAACAAATTTGAACCCTGCGGATAGGGCTTTGAGGGATATCGGTTCCGAACGATGGGTGACAGGACGAATGGGAATCAGCAGCACCGAACCAAAGCAGAGAACCGCTGCAAAGGCTGCAAGTAAATATACCCCCGTGGCACTGCCGAGGGTAGCGATCGCCAATCCTCCCAACGCGGGCCCAGCCACCGCAGCAATTTGGAAACCACTGCTATTCCAAGTGGCAGCATTCGTAAATACGCTGACGGGAATCAATTGCCAGATAAAGGCATCGCTCGAAGGTTTGAGAAAGGCTCGACTCATGCCAATAAGAACAAGCAGGGTATAGATCCAAGCGATCGCTCCCTTACTATAGGAAACCGTAGCCAAGCCAAGGGAACAGAGAATCAACAAACCGATCGCGAATAGGATTGTCCTTTTCCGATCTTGGCGATCGGCGACATGCCCTGCAAAGAGCGTCAAGAGAATCATGGGCAAAATCTGCGCTAGTCCTACACCGCCTAGAGCTAAAGCCGATCCCGTGCGATCGTAGATTTCCCATCCCAACGCTACTGTTTGCATTTGGAAAGAAGTGAAAATTAAAATGCGGGCGATCGCAAATAGCCTAAAATCACGAAATCGCAGCGCGGCAAAGGCATCGCGATCGGGGGGAGGTGTAATCTCTGGAGCATGTTGAGAAGAGTCTTCAGGAGAATGTGGGGAGGGGATTTTCTGGTGAGAACTCATAGTTTTTGAAGTGATGAAAGCCTTACGGCGTAGATTTTGAGGCAAACACCTGATAGAGCAGCGCTAAACTGTCGTCAATTTTGGCAATCTGCTCCTCTGTGAGCGAGTCCAGCAGATCGGCAATATAGGCACGGGTTAAATCTCTGGCTTGGTCGAGATGGGCTTTACCTGATGGGGTCAGTTTTAGCGAAACGCGACGACGTTCCGATGGGTGGTCGCAACGATCTACAAAGCTGCGTTGTACGAGTCGTTCGGTATTGGCAGAGGCAGTGGCACAGGTGACACCCAAATGCTCTGAGAGTTCGGCAAGGGAAGCACCAGGATTGCGATCGAGAAAAGCCAAGGTGCGAAATTGCGGAACCGATAGTTCTGTTGCCTTGCGATCGCGCATATCAGCCCGAATAAACCGCATCACCAAAGGAATTGTTTCCATCACTTTTGCCGCACATTGTGCTGACAGCGTGGAGTCAATAACTGGCGCAGTAGACTTTGAAGCTTTGGGGCGAATAGATTTTGGCGATCCCATTAGATAGTCTAACAAAATAAACTAAATATTAGATTATCTAAGATTTCGCTAGATTGCAACCCTATTGCATCTATTTTTTGGCGTTTTGAATCGTGGAATCGTCGAGTTTATGTTTATTCTCTTCGTATTTTGCAGGAATTAGGAACATCTCAACCTATCCCTATTTGTCCTTTACTTGATACGCTTAAAAGCCTGTTTGTCACCATTTGTCTGAGTCATAATCATCCGATCGCCCTCAAATTTGACCGTTGAAGTAGAATTATCGCCTACACCAGCTTTAATCGTCATTTTGCCATCAGCAAACTCATAATTGGCAGAGAGAAAGGGTTTGTCATTAAGAGTTATCATCAGAGATCCATTCGGCAGAAATTCAAAAATCATGGTTTCACTCTGAACTTCATCCACTTGCCACTTGCCAAGAATCTGTTTTTTAGGATCGCTACAGGCATTGAGTGCGATCGCTGTAGTAGCAGTGAGTAAACCTACCGTAAAAGTTTTGCGCTTCATAGAATGTTTTAATCTTCTAGTTCTCTAAAGTCGTACCCACATATGGAATTTCTATCTAGACTCAACTAAATCAGAAGAGGATTGAGAAAATCCTCAAAAGTAGAATAAGAAAAGAAAAGTCTCCCTGTTGTGATTCAACTTATTAATCCTACCTTACGATCCTGTCACCTTGCAGGATCTTGGTAGCTAATTCGCTCACCTTATAATTCGTGCCAATGCAACCATTCAGATAGGTGACTTGGGTATGGTCAGACTGCAACTGTCTCAGTGCCCGATCGCCTGCGGAGCGATCGAGCTGTTCCAGTAAGATTGCGGCATAAATACGACCAGCAGGAGTTGACTGTTGCAGCAATGTTTCGATCTGCGGACGAATGGTATTTCCTGCGGCTAGGGCTCTCTCAAAAGCTTTGTAGGTATTACTTCGAATGGCTGCTATCCCGACAGCAGAGCTGTCTAGGGTTCCTGCTTGACTGAGGATAACGAGATATTCAGGAAGCTTTTCTTGCTCCTTTCGATGCTCTAAAAGTGCGGTCTGTATCTTTGCTTGCTGACGGGTATTAGGAATTTGGGCTGAGCCAAGTGGCGCGACCGAACCCAATCCCAGTACTATTCCTAATAGTAATAACGAGCCTTGCCCTAAAGTGTTTTTGTACATAACTGGGTTCCCCGTCTTGTATCGTATGCCTTAACTTTAGCGAAGCCAAGGGCAAATTTCTTTGCTGTTGCATTTTTGGTAACTACATCTAGGCAAGTTTCATAGATTTCCGTTACAGAAATTTACAAATCGCTCTCATCTTGCCAAAATTCCATAATGGAAGCAAAAAACAAAATGCTTTAACTAGTTGTATCTTTGACCAAAACTCACTGTAAAAAGTCAGTAGGATAGCAGTTCTGGATTGCGAACCGATGAGCAACTGTGTATCCTTTTAAAGACAAGTAAAAGCGATATATTGTCAAGTTTTTAGTTCTTGAGGATTATTTGGAGCATAGAAAGAGATGGCTCATGTTCGCGACGCTACCTATCATAACCAAGCAACCCTGTATGAAACCGATTTTCATGCTTGGGCATTTGAGCAAGCAAAACTGATTCAACAAAAGCGTTGGCAAGAGCTTGACACGCTCAATTTAATGGAGGAAATCGAATCATTGGGGAAGCAACAAAGAGAACAACTTGAGAATCGTCTAGCAGTCTTGCTCGGGCATTTATTGAAATGGGATTTACAGCCTCAACTTAGAACTAAAAGTTGGAAAGCAACAATTCGAGAGCAAAGAAGGGCTGTACAAAAGCTTATCGCAAAAAACCCGAGTCTAAAACCCTACTTACCCGAAGCAATTTCAGATGGTTATACAGCAGGAATGGATCTAGTTGTGCGCGAAACCCCATTGGATTATAAAGACTTACCGAAGGAGTGCCCTTTTACGATTGAGCAAATATTTGATTCTACTTTCCCAGTTGGTATCGAAGCTTAAAAGTCTCAATCCAGAAATATGATTGGTTCTAAATTACAAATTTGTGGAACGATCGAACATGCCATCCATTCAAAATCCCAGACAAAATCTTACATAACCTATGACGATTTCCCCGACGGCTTGTTTTCTAGTCACCCATGGTAGTCGCGATCCGCGATCTTGGCATGTATTGCAGGAGATTGTTACCTTAGCCCAGCGGCAGGAACCATCCATGGCGATTGGTGGGGGGTGCTTGGAGGGATTACCACTAAGTTTGGCACAGCAGTTACAAAAATTTGGTCAGGAGGCTCAAGCAAGAGGATGCGATCGCATCACGATCGCTCCCCTATTTTTGATCCCAGGCGTGCATGTAAGTCAAGACATTCCTACAGAGGTAGCGATCGCTCAGAAACATTTTGCTACCCTCCAATTTCAGATCGCGCCCCACCTCGGAGATCGCCCGCAGATCCCTCAACTGATTCAAACCCAATTTGAGCGAGATCTCGATCCAAACAGTCCGAGCCCGCCAAAGAAAGCAAGAATTTTGATCGCCCATGGTAGTCGGCGCGAACAGGCAAATCTACCCATTGAAAAACTAGCGAGCCTAGTGGGTGCGATCGCTGCCTATTGGTCAGTGCCACCCAGCCTAGAAACCCAGATTGAGCGATCGATCGAGCAAGGGGCTGAGCAAATTGCCGTAATGCCCTATTTTTTAGCCCCGGGCGGAATAACTGAAGCGATCGCCTCAAAAATTCTAACCGCCTCCTATCAAACGCCTGTTTACTTGATGCCCGTCCCTTTGTCTTTTAGCGACATTGTGTCACTAACAATTTCCTCATCCCGCTCCGCTGAGATCGCAAGGCTTTCAAAAAGCTAACCGCTATAGCCTCAAGCATTGAATCCTTTACGTGGGTGGTTGCTAGCAATAAATCATGATTATTTTAGGTCAGTTTCAGCTTAAATTTTGGTAGGCTTGATCTCATGTATAGACAAGTAATCTAAAATCAAGCAATAAAGAATAGATACAAATATCTTTCTTAAAGTAAACTGCAATCATTGGTGATTCTGATATCCTACAGTTCAGTCAAATTTCGATCTGGATTTTCTGGATTTTCTGGTAACCAGAAACGAAGTGCGAGCCTCGCGTGATTTGTTGATTGTGAAATGATAGTAGTAGCAGCGTAGGTACATGTGAGACTAAGCCCTAAGATTCTCATTTTAATCTGCATCACCCTGATTGGCGCAATTGGCACATTCAATACTGATGCCTCAATATTTCCTTTACTCACAGGCTTTGTGGTAGGAATTTCTGTTCTACTGATCGAGAAAAATCAAACCGCCACAAAGCTAGAAAATTTTAGCGAAAATCTCAGTTTAGAAGTTGCAGAAATCTTGACAAAGGGAACGCTCTCTGAGCGATTATCTGAAGATATTGAAGAGCAAAATCCTCAACTTGCCACGACTATCCATGTTTTGTTAGAAGCATTAGCCCAAAAAGAACAGCAATTGGCTTCAACCCAAGAGCAGTTTGCCCTATTGTCCGAGAATGTGGGCGATCTGATGGCGATAGCCAAAGCCGCAGAAACATCACAGCAGCTCACCGAAGAAAAATATCTCGCTACGATTGAAAATATTACGGAGCAAACCTCTGAGAGAACCGCAGAGGAAATGGCAGAAAGAAGAAAAGCCGAAATAGCGCTACAGGAAAGCGAAGCAAAATTCCGCACCTTAGCCGAATCAACTTTTGAAGGAATTGTGATTCACGATCGAGGGATCATTCTTGAGGTGAATGCCCGAGTAGCTGAAATGTTAGGCTATGAAACCTCGGATCTGATCGGTACAAATGCGCTCGATCTAGTGACGCCAGAGTCTCGGGAATTGGTACAGCGAAGTATCGAGGAACATCACGGGCAGGTCTACGAACTCACCTCTGTACGCAAGGATGGCTCGACATTCATTTCTGAAGTGAGGAGTAAAGCCTTACCCTATCAAGGCAAAACCGTCAGTGTTGCGGCAATTCACAATATTGCCGACCGCAAGCGCATAGAACTAGAACTCTTGGAAGCAAATGCCTATCTTAATGCCATTATTGACAATTTAGGCGAGGGGTTGTTGGTGATTGATATTAACGGTCTCGTTGACCGCGTTAATCCTGCCTTAGCCTCTCTATATGACTTGGATGGTCAGCATTTACTGGGTTGCCACCATCGCGACAAATTTAATCTTGAATTGGGCGCATTGATTGAAAAAACGATTCAATACACGCGAGAAATTTTTATAGCCGAAATTGAACTGCCAAGAGGTCGATTTGGTATGGCTGTCGCCACGGCAATCAATCGCATGTCTGTAGAATCAAATGAATCTTATGTTTGTATTGGTACGGTAATTCTAATCCGCGATATTACGGCTGAGAAAGAAGTCGATCGGATGAAAACGGATTTTATCTCCAATGTCTCCCACGAACTCCGTACGCCGCTGACTTCGATTTTAGGATTTGCTAAGGTCGTAGATCGAAAACTGGCAGACAATTTATTCCCGCTGATCCTATCTGAAGACAAGAAGGTAAAGCGTTCAATTCGACAGGTAGAAGAGAACCTCAGTATTATTGTTTCAGAGACAAAGAGATTAACCGAAATTATTAATAACGTGCTGGATATTTCCAATATGGAATCTGGCAAAATGGAATGGCATATCGAACCTGTGACGATCGCAGAAGTGATCGAACAGGCGATCGCAAACACCAGCCAACTATTCCAACAAAAAGGTCTAGAACTAACCGTAGATATAGCGCCCGATTTACCCACGATTGAGGTTGACAAGCATAGACTCGTTCAGGTTATGGACAATCTGCTCTCCAATGCGGCAAAATTCACTGACATTGGAACGATCGCCTGTTCGGTTCAACGCGATCGCGGTCGCATTCTTGTAAAGCTTACAGATTCTGGCATTGGTATTGCCGAGCAGGATTATCCCAAAATCTTTGAAAAGTTCAAACAAGTTGGGGATATTTTGACCAACAAGCCCAAGGGAACTGGTTTGGGACTGCCGATCTGTAGAGAGATCATCGAACATCATGGTGGCAAAATCTGGGTGGAAAGCGAACTAGAAAAGGGAAGCACTTTCTCGTTCTTTCTTCCAATTGTTTCATCATGACTCAATCGGAAGCCCTATGTTTTACCTCTCCCCAACCCCTCTCCTGCGAGGAGAGGGGCTTAAAAACCCCATTTTTTCTTACTCCTCCCTCGCCTTTTAGGAGAGATAGGCTAGGAGGGAGAGGTTCATCGAATTCACTCAGTTTAAGGGCTACCAAAACCACCGAAAGAAGATTGGCTAAAGTTTGCCGCACTTTGGCTAGCTCGGATCGCAGACTGGGAAAAGACTTGGAATGCTTTACGGATCTCCGCATCGCTATTCGCAGGGGTAAGAATCCATTGGTCGCGTATTCCCATTTCCTGAAAGACTTGGCGGAAGTTGGTGCTACCGTCGTCGATACCCATCGCTGCAATGATGTGGTTTTCTGACATCAGCATATCCTCAGCGATCGCTGCCACATCTCTGGCACTCGCCCTCACTGAATGGCAGTCTGCACCATCAGTAATAATCAAAGTTACGGTACGAACGGGTACGCCATTATCAGAAAACTCCTGCGCTTTGGCTAAAACGGTTCCCAAGAGAACAACGGTTTGGTCGTATAAAGGTGTACCTTTATTGGGGTTATAGTTTTTCGTATCCATGCGGATGGCTTGAGACAAAGGGCAATAGGGATAGAGAATATCGCCATTTAAATAGCGATTGTGCGCGAGAATGTTATCCTGCTGCTGCGAGGCAAGCAGGGCATCCAAGACGGAATTATGTCCGCCTCTGACCGCTTGGGCGTTACTGCCAAACTGGATGGAACCAGAATCATCGGGCATGATCGTCACGAGTACGACTTCGCTTGCCATCACATCATCGACATGGATTCCCAAACCCGCTTGGATTTGAGCGCCAATATCGAAAACGGTCAATGCTTGCATCGATTGGTTCGAGAGAATACCTTCGTCATGGGCTGATTGAAATAGATCGTTGATGTTAGGTGTATTCATGGTTGTCATTCCTTAACTTAGTTTTGCTCTTCATTTCTGCGGTTACGTTGCACTTACAGTGCTTGAATCTAGTCGAATTTCTAAGCAGCTATAGCGATAGCAATCGCTCTAAAATATTTTTCTTGGGTTGAATGGTTTCCCAGTATTCGCGAAGTAGGCGATCGATCAGTTCGGAACTCGTCGTGCTTTCTTGTGAAAGAATTGCCACCAGATATCTTTCTGTATCGCCATCCAAATTGATACTCATCATACGATTTTCCTCTTAAAAAGCTAGGTGTTCGTGTACATTTGTAAAGTTCTTTGCTTCGTTTTTGGGGTTTGATCTCCCAGCCACCCTTATGAAGGGGAGAACCTAGAGTTGTTCCATCGTAGGGGCAATTCATGAATTGCCCCTACGATGGAAAGATAATTCTCATCCAAGATTCAGATCTGCCCAAGTTTCCATCGGCTGTGTAGACTTCACCAGATGCATTCCCGCATTCGCAAATCGTTGAAAGGCTTTATCGGCTTGGGGTGTGAAATCCACAACCCCTGGGACGACTACAGGTGAGGTGCAATCATCCAAGAGATAGACCTTCTTAGCGAGTTTAGGATCGTTGGCAAGAATCTCTGTGAGTAGGTCATCAATTGTCCATGCCACGCAATGACTTTTCGCTTGTCCTGCAATGACCACGGCATCAAATTCCAGCAGTTTTTGCAAGAATCGAGTGTTTTTCTGCGCGATCGCTCTGCCGTCTGCACCATCCAGCACTTCAGGACGCAGGACGGAATAGTTCTCTGTGAGAGGATTACCACCCTTAATCTCAAAATTGGTTTGACTGTGCCGTGCGATGTTATGGAAGAACATCGCTTCCTCAACCGCCGAGACGAGGGCATGTCCGATGCCGCCGAGCATGGAATGATAGGGCCAAACGGTGAGAGGATATTTGCCTTCATCGCTGAGTTTCTGTACGTAATGCAGGGCGTGCTTTTGCAATGCCATATAGTTGCCTTTTGCCAAGCTATAGGCGATCGCGGGGTTAACTTTCCATTTTCCCTGTTTGACTTCGTCGAGCGTAATCGTGGTGGCAGCAGGAATGGGATGTTCGCCTGCATCGTTCACCCAAAATACAGGATGGAAAATCTGCATGGCAGTGTGGGTATCCATCGTTGGGGCGATTTCGGTAATCGCGCCCAAATTACGATAGATAAACTCACAGAGTCTGATGTTGTCATCTACGGCTCCAGTGCCAGACTGTCCGCCTACAAAAAGCTCAAAATCGGGAATGCAGAAGGTGTTCTGAACGTCGATCGCCATCAGACAAATTCGCTTTTTGTCTTTTGCCGCAGGTAAAATCCCCTGCTGTTTTGCCCAAACTTCGGCTTGACTTGCTCGTTCTTGATAGGGAACCCGCCAGACTTGACTTACTTTGGTGCGATCGAAAAAGGTAGGAATTGGTAACTGTGTCATTTGTGTTTTCATGATTTTGATGCGATGTGATGTGAATTGGATTTAATGGAATTTGTTTGACCTATATAGATAACGGACGGTGTGTGACTATCCCTAGGGATTTGGGCAACCACAGGGGGATTTCCCCTACCCTTCTCGTTGTAAGAAATCAATCTTTTTACCATTCACGACATAGATGCCGTCCCTACTGGCAAAGAGCTGGCTATTGGCATCCACATAGGGTTCTGTCTCAGGGAAAGTTTTAGTTTGAACGATTTGTCCATTTTGCACCTCTATTCTTACGATGCCCTCATCGGTCGCGGCGAGGAGAAATTGATTGATAGCATACTTACCATGTATAGTGTTGAGCCATGCGGCGGAACTAGAGCAACGATTCTTTTCTAACGATAATGTGGCAATTACTTCACCATTAGAACGAATAACGTTGGCGCGATGTACGATCTTGCCCTGCTCTTGGGTGGCAGTAAAGAACCAGCAGTATTCTTGACTGAAACTGCAAGTTGCCTCGATTAACTCACCCTGCCATGCAGGTAGTTTGACGCGATCGTTGATTCCAGAATGCTTGGCATCAAAGACGAACGATACATTTAACTCGCCCGCTCGATAGAACCCAAATCCAAAACGATCGCCCACCCAAAATTGCGTCTGTCCTGATAAAACATCCCCGATATATTCCGAGCCGAACTGTCCATCTCTTAGAAGTTGTCCGTTATCAATCCAATAACGACTCGATTCGTTGACAGCAAATCTTTCTGCCGCCTTGACTTGGGGTGGTGGCTGAGGCATAGAAGTGGCGGGAGGTACAAGCGTAATCATAGCTTTCTGCTTTCCAATTAATGTAGACTTTCCTTTGAGATGAAATTCTAATTGCGAATCCAATTCACCTGTGAGAATCGTTGTGCCATCTTCACGTTTAAACGCCCCGCGATCGTGATAGAGCCACAGCAAGCGATCGCCTTCTAAACTCGCACAGAGAATAACACTCTCCGTAGTAAATACAGTCCGAACCGTGCAGATTCCAGTTTGAGCAGAAATTTTTACGGTAGGGATAGAGGTCGAATTGCAGCTAGGACAAGAACTCCGAGCATGTTCGATCCCACACTGAGAGCATTTTTGCCACCGCATCGATTCCAAGATAGTCTTAGGGAATTCTCCCCGCCAATCTTGCTCGAAGCATTGATGAAAGTAATGCAGCAGGTCGTCAGACAGAACTTTATAGGGAATTGCTGGCTTGGGATACTTGACTTCGGGATGGAAAATCGTAATGCGATTTAGCGATCGCGCCTCATGGGGAATCTTTGCGCTCGTATCCTTGGGCTTATACACACCTCCATAGGGATCGACAAATAAGAGAGATTGCATCAACATTACAGCGAAAGCATACCAATCAGAGTCAAAGTTATGCGGCTGTTGTAACATCGGCTTGCTCTGCTGCGGGTCGCACAACAGCGGATCGACAAAGCGACTGGTGAAAACACCACACATATAGTTATCGAACTGAAACGAGTCCGCATCAATCAGATAGGCTTCGTCTTTATAAATCAACACGTTCAGATCGTTGAAGTCCCCGATCGCTACTTTTGCCTCATGCATCCTAGCAATTGTGCCATGCAAATCTTGGAAGATTGCCGCGATCGCTTGGTTGCCAATTCCACTCGTACTGCGGAACGTGCGATCGCTATACTTCAGTAAGGGTGTTGTTTCTTTTAACAGTGGCATCACATAGCCCAAAATCCTTTGACCTTGTTTATCGGTGGCGAGACTCTCTGGCTTGACCACGCGGCTAGGTAGGTTTTGTGGAAAGGCGGCGAGTTTTTGTTGATGGGTGTTTAGACGCGCGATCGCAGCGGCTTGCTCTCGTTCTCTCTGTTCCTCAGGTAATGCTTGATAATCGGGGTGATCGGCTTGCTTAAACAGTTTTAAGGCTTTCCCACCACCAATATCGAAAACATCGGCTTCTCCACCTTTACCAATGGTCTGACGAGGGTTGAGGCGTATTCTTTTTTGATTGATATAGACTTCCATTTTACCTATTCCCCATATTCTAGAAGGAGGATGTTTGAGAAGCTTTTAATCTCTTCTACTGTATACACATATTTCATGTGTCCGAGAGGTTTCGATCCCCCTGCCCTGTCGGGCATCCCCCTTACAGAAGGGGGAATTCGTCTTCTCCCCCCTTTTGTAAGGGGGCTGGGGGGATTGAACCACAAAACGAAGCAACTGTATCTTCTCTAAAGCTGGTCGCTTAATATTTTAGCTTTAGACCTTCTAATCACCACGAACGTCGTATCGTCGGGTAAAAGTCCTACGGATTTTACGAGTCGTTGATTTTGCCAGTCAGGTTTTGTGACCTCGTGATTGATCAAAGCTAAACGGCGGTGAACCAGATCGGGATTGGTAAAATAGCGATCTTGTTGCCAAAATTGAGCGATATTTCCGACGACTTCTTTGCCATTGGGTAGTAACTTGATCTCTGCATGAATCAGATCGCTGACACCATCCGTTCCAATGAGTACGGAATTCAAATTCTCCGTTGCCAAACGGTGATGCAATTGGAAAGGAACGAGATCGGGGCGATACAGTCCATAGGCTAAATAGGGAGGTGTATTATTAGGAAAGCTAAATTCTGATATCTCTCCATTCACAGCGATCGCACCATCTCCGATCGCAAAGGTAATGCTTTCTTTGGGAGTAATCAGTACGCCCACAATCGTAAATAGAAAGTAGTCGTTAATGATGCTAAAAAAAGCACTCTCTGCTTGACTATCCTTGTGAATATCCCCACTCAAACCACCGATCGCTTCGAGCATGTTTCGGAGTTGCAGCAGTAAATCTGCTTGAACTGTAAGCCAAAAGCTTTCTCCAATTTCATCCTCCCCCTTAGCGGCTTGTCTGTTTAATTGTGCTGCGATCGCTCGAACAGTTAGTTTCGCGCCGATTTTTGCGCCCACTTCGCTGTGTTTCCCACTCCCACATCCATCACAGACCACTGCGATCGTGCCCAACTCAGAGCGCAAGGTGTGGTAAGCATCTTGGTTGTTTTTGCCAACCTGTAGATGGTTTCTCCCAATTACCGAGCCTGCCGCGAGTTCAAATGCACTGTTCATTTGGGTTGTGATCAATTACTTGTAATGGTGTAATTTCTACACCATCTAATATAGTGTGTTTTTCACACTAAGTCAATAGGCTTTTGGAAAATCTATATTTCTTACAATTTAAATACCCGCAATTTGGCAAAATATCATATATACTAAGTGCTGTGGTGCGAAATCCAAAAAGTTGTCAATTAGTGTTTGAGGGTTCGATGCTTAAGGAGAAATAGTGATATCTCTATACACATATCTCCTAGTGGGCGATATTCAGACCCAAATGCAATTAATCGCGGCAGAGATTTCGAGGATATTGGTGGAATCTGTAGTATCCCTCAAGGTTTTCCCATTCCTCAGCCTCTCTTTCCTCCGTTTTTACCAGTTGATGTACCTGAAATACCGTCTAAAAAAGATCTAGAAGGAAAAACTGATAAGGAATTACGCGATATTGCTGGGAAAATTAAAGGGAAGACGTTGCAAGACGCAAGACAAGAAGCAAGAGAAGATCAAGGAGATGGACAGAGTGGAAGATCTGGAGGTCATGGGGCAGTTGACATTAATGCGGGTAACGCTTTACGAGATGCTGCTGGAAAGCTTGAAAAAAATCATCCACTGAAAGAACTACTACGTACTGAAGCTAAAAGGTTATTGAAAAATGGAAGAAATACTAATCATCCAGGGATAGATCGCTAGAGTATGTTGCCTTCACTAATACAATTTTCATCTCAAAAATTCCAAGAACTTGGCGAATCTCCATGGGCATCACGTGCGCTTGCAGATTCGCTAGAGGAAAAAGCTTACTATTATCTAATGCCGCTTATGGAGGCAAGACTGAGATGCATTGTGCAAGCAATGAATAGGTTAGGACACGATCTAAAGATTATTGAAAAAAGATATGATTCCATTGAGTATTGTTCTGATTTTGACGAAGAAGATGGATATTGCTATGGCTTGATGATATGTTGCGATTTAACCATTTCGACAGGATATGCCGATACTATTCCTGATGAAGAAGCATGCGATGATATACCTGATGAGAGACAAATTTGGGAATCTTTAATTAACCCTGAAATAGTTAATACATATCAAGAAATATCTCTTGATCGCACAGATGAGAATGATTTGGAAGATTTCTCGCTTCAAAACTTCTTGCAAGCCGATGATTTACAGACTAAGGAATTGCTTGAGCAACTCAAAATCAATATCAATGAGAAATTGCACAATCAAGTACTTACAGGCGTTATCGATATAATAAATGACCTAAACAAACAGGGACATAATTTACAAGTGTATGGAGAAATTGATATTGGTAGTATCCCTTTTAGAGATGATTTTATCGATGACAATGGATATCATTGCAAATTACGTCTTGGAGTGAATGTATTAACTATCGTCAATTTCAGGACTAGAAAAATATTAGAGTAACAACGAGAAGCAGGGTGAACAATCAACATGTTTGCATAGCTCAAGCATCATGCTATGCTTAGCTCTCATGAAAACGGACACGCTCTTTTATCAACTCTTCCAAACATTCCATTCGCTCCTTTTTGAGCTACTCGATCGCCCCGCATCAGAAGCAGAAGGCTATCAATTTAGTTCTATCGAAATTAAAGAGAAAGCGTTTCGGACTGACGGCGTTTTTATTCCATCAACCGACGATAAACTGATTTACTTCACAGAAGTTCAGTTTCAACTCAACGATGATTTTTACTTGGATTTTGAGGCAGAGATACGACTTTACCTCAAACAATATCGCCCCAAACAAGACTGGAAAGCCGTAGCCATATTTGCCCGATCCAATTGCGAACCAGAACCTCCCAAACATTGTCAAGAAGCGATCGACTCAACTCGAATCCTGCGAGTCTATTTAGAAGATTATTTAGAGCAAGAAACTGACTCGCCAGGGCTTTCGATTATCCAATTGATTTTAGCCTCAGAACAAAAAGCCCCAGAGATGGCAAAAACCATAGCGGCTAAAGTTGAGCAAGAAACCGACACAGATTTACAAGCCGAAGTAGTAAAATTTATAGAGACTGTACTGGTATATAAATTCCCAAAATTAACTCGTACGGAGATTGAGAAAATGTTTACGCAAAGTGATTTAAAGAAAACCCGTGTCTATCAAGAAGCCCTCGAAGAGGGCGAGCAAAGAGGTTTACAGTTAGGTGAGCAAAAAGGTTTACAGAGACAAGTTGCTATATTGCTGCGCCAACTCACCCGCAAATTTGGTCAAGTCAGCCCCAGACTAAAAAATCGCATTTCTAAACTATCTGTGGTGCAACTAGAAAATCTCGCCGAAGCAATCTTTGACCTTGAGACAGTTGCTGACTTAAACGCTTGGCTAAAAACACACGCATAGCTGCCACCCGCAAAGACAACAGCAACATCCAAATCCAATCCATCGCCACCAAAGCCCTCTACCCACCCAGCCAAACGATCGACCCCTTATCCGCGCCTAATGCCTTTGGAGCCAGTGCAATCGAAGCCGTCAGCCCCGCCGCAGTCTATACCGACGGCAACGGCAACATCAGCACCATGCGTTTAAACCAACGCGGCGATCTGGTTGTAGGCACAGACCCCGTAGGCAATCTCTCTAGCAACACCTACAACAGCCAACACCAACTTACCCAAAGCAGCAACGGACGCGGACAAAACACCGACTATACCTACGACAGTAAAGGCAACGTCACCCGCATCGCAGACACAATTTCAGGTGCAAACGGCAAGCAATTTACCTACGATCCTACCTTTAACCAAATCACCAGCATCACTGATGAGTTAGGACGCATCACCACCTATCAAATCGACCCCACCAACGGCAACACCCTATCTGTAACCCAAACCGTAGGAGGTAATCCCCAAGTTACCACCTACACCTACACCGCCAAAGGGCTAGTCAGCACGATTACCGATGCCCTAGGACGGATTATATTCAACGAATATAGCGCCCTTGGGCGGCTGTTTCGCGTCACGATCGCTCAAGGCACAACCGTACAAGCCGTTCTCAACTATCAATACGACCTAGCAGGCAATCAAACCCAATTTACCGATGCCAAAGGCAACATCACCCAATACACCTATGACGTGATGAATCGGCTAACGCGCGTGACCGCACCCGACCCCGATGGCGCAGGCGCATTGACCTCACCTGTCACCAACTACACCTACGACCTTGCGGGAAATCGAGTCACAGCGATCGATCCCCGACTCAATGTCACCACCTATGCCTATGACGCGCTCGATCGCCTCATCCAGATTACGCAGCCTGACCCCGATGGCGCAGGCGCACTCCCTTCCCCAGTTACCACCTACACCTACGACCCCGCAGGCAATCGCCTCACCGAGACAGACCCCCTCAATCGCGTTACCCAATATCGCTATGACGGCAGAAATCGCCTCACCCAAGTGATTAATCCGCTCAATCAAACCACAACCTATGGCTATGACCTAGACGACAACCAGACCATTGTCACAGATGCGCTGAACCAATCTACGAAATATGTCTATGATGCGAGGAATCGCCTCACCAGAGAGACGAATGCCCTCAATCAAGCCACCAACTATGTCTACGATCCCGTTGACAACCTCATCTCTGTCACCGATGCGCTCAATCAAGTCACGACTTTTGCCTACGACAGTTTAGACCGTCGCATTACTGTCACCAATCCGCTCAACCAAACCACCACAACCACCTACGACCGAGTCGGTAACGTGCTGTCGGTAAAGAATGCGTTGAACCAAACCACAAGCTATGTCTATGACAGCAGAAATCGGCAGATTCAGATTATTGATGCACTGAACCGAGTCACGAATTTGAGCTATGACTTGAATGGAAACTTGGTGCAGATCGCCGATGCTTTAAACAATGCCACCAGCTATCAATACGATCCGCTCAATCGCTTAACCATAGAAACCAATCCGCTCAACAAAACTCGTACCTATAGTTACGATAATGCCAGCAATCTGGTGCGCATGGTAGACCGAAATAACCGCGCCCGAAGATATATCTATGACGGGATCAGTCGCTTACTAGCAGAGCAGTGGTTAGATGCGGCAAATGCGGTGACAGCAAGCTTTTTGTATGGGTATGATGCTGCAAGTCAGGTAGTGAGCGCGATCGATCCGAGTTCGCGTTATGCCTTTAGTTATGACGGGGCAGGTAGACAAACCATTGTGGATGGTACGGGAACATCGGGTGTGCCGAATGTGATTTTGACCTCGACCTATGATGTCGCAGGAAATCGCATCAGTTTGACCGATACTATCGCGGGAGTTTTGAAAGGAACGCAGGCGTTTGGTTACGATGCGCTCCAACGTTTAACCCAAGTGACGCAATCGGGTTCGGGTGTGAGCAATAAGCGGGTTGACCTGATCTATGATGCGGTGGGAAGAATGTCGGGAATCAACAGGTTTGCGAGTACAGATCAGTCTGTACCTGTGGTGAATAGCAATCTGACATTCGATCTGGCGAGTAAGTTAACGGCTCTGACGCATGTGCGGAATGCGGTGACGATTAATAGTAATGGTCTGACCTATGATGCTGCGGCAAGGGTGACGCAGTTGACAACGGTGGATGGCAGTAGTGGTTATGGGTATGATGCCACGAGTCAGCTTACGGCTGCGACCCATAGTTATCAAACATCTGAGGTGTTTAGCTATGATGCGTTGGGAAATCGCACGGGTTATGTGACGACGGCAAATAATCGTTTGCAGTCAGATGGAACGTTTACCTATCTCTATGATGATGAGGGAAATCGCACGCAAAGGACAAATATTGCCACAGGTGAGGTGACGAGTTATGTGTGGGATTATCGAAATCGTTTGACGGGTGTGGATACGAAAACCAGTGGTGGGGTGTTAACAAAGTCTGTGACCTACACATACGACATGTTTGACCGTCGCATTGCCAAGAGTGTTGACTTTGATGGTTCGGGTGCGGGGTTGGCAGTAGTTGAGCGGTATGTTTATGACCGCGACCATATTATGTTGGTGCTGAGTGGGCTTGGCATTCTCAAGGAGCGATATCTCTATGGTGCGAATCTAGATCAGGTGCTGGCGGTGGAGGGTAGTCAGGTAAGCTGGACGCTTTCTGATTATTTGGGTACGGTGAGGGATCTGGTGAGTAGTGCGGGTGTGGTACAAAAGCACATCAAGTACGATAGTTTTGGCAATGTCACGGCTCAGAGTGCGCCACTTGTGAAGTCGCGGTTTGGCTTTACGGGGAGGGAGTTTGACCCTGAGACTGGGCTTTATTACTATCGCTCTCGTTATTATGACTCTGCGGTTGGGAGGTTTATTAGTGAGGATAGAATTGGTTTTGCGGGTGGTGATGCGAACTTAAATAGGTATGTGCGGAACAACGCCTTAAATTTTACCGACCCTACTGGCAACAATGGTTCCAATATAATATTTGGTGAGGCTATTAGACAAAGAGAGCAACTGACAAGAGAAACACCGATAACTTCAATCCATCAAGAAGTAATTGATTCATCCAGACAATTTAGTCGTCCAGCAAACGTTAATGAGTGGGATATTATTGACATAGGTAGATGGAAACTACTTAATGATCCTAGTTATGTCGTTAGATTCAAAAACCAATGGGTCTGTGGTTATCAAGATACAATCAACACAGTGGCGAACCAATTAAACATTCCGTCAAAGCTCTTAGCTGCCGTTGCGTGGGGAGAAGTTGGCGGAGATCCAGATTTTGCGGATGATATTTTTTATGCATTGCGGACAATTTTTCCATATTCTAAACCTGCAAATCAAACGTCTTTTGGGAATGTTCAAGTACAGGTTGAAACCGCTGCATTAGTCCTAGGTTATAATCCAAAGATCATCTCTAGAGAACAATCTTTACGAATAATTAGTTCACTTCAAGACCCAATACAGAACATTATTATTGCAGGAAGATATCTTTCTTATTTGCAGAATACTTACTTGCCTGGACGTAATCCTAGTCAAATATCGCTTAGAGATCAGCAAGCTCTAGTTGGTGCATTTCGAGCTGGAAATATATTTGATTATTTAAATGATTTTTGGAAACCTAATGAAAAAGGAGGCAATGAGGCTCAGTATGGTGTTAAGTCTTTCAGAGGTATAAATAGAAGTGGATGTTCTGATAAATTCAAATGATTTGTTTAACTGTTTTTTTTGGAGTGATTTTTGCTGTTATTGTTTTATCAACTCTTATCATTAAGGAGGAGCTTCTTTTCCCTTATACCGATATTGGTGGATTTTACGAGCACGCAGTCAATATAGATGTACTTGGAGCAAGTATTGGTCTTTCAATAATTGGAATATCGATAAGTTTGTTTTTTTTGTTGTTTTTATTTTTTTCAGCAAACTTTAAACCTTCTGCAAAACACAAGAAAATAATCTTTTCAATGCCTATGCTGATCTTGTCTTTCCAGCTTTTGTATTTAAGCTATACATTGATCGGTCTTTTTCAATTATATTCAAGCCTTGTTCCCTGCGGCAAAGGCGTAAATGAAAATCAGAATTGTTACTATGACTCGAAAATTAATTTTCAGAAAGGAAGGTAATACTAAAAACCTTCAATGTAATAGAATGTTTATCTATCTCTATCATAATTAAGTACGATATTTTCGATCGCCGCATTGCCAAAAAGTTGACCTTGATGGTGCGGGTGTTGGTGCTGCCACAACGGAACGGTATGTGTACGATCGCGACCATATTATGTTGGTGCTGACTGGGCTTGGCGTTCTCAAGGAGAGATATCTCTATGGGGCGAATCTGGATCAGGTGCTGGCGGTGGAGGCAAGTAGTCAGGTAAGTTGGACGCTTTCTGATTATTTGGGTACGGTGAGGGATTTGGTGAGTAGTGCGGGTGTGGTGCAAAAGCACATCAAGTACGATAGTTTTGGCAATGTCACGGCTCAGAGTGCGCCACTTGTGAAGTCGCGGTTTGGCTTTACGGGTCGGGAGTTTGATACGGAGACTGGACTTTATTATTATCGTGCGAGGTATTACGATTCTGCGGTTGGTAGGTTTATTTCAGAAGACCCTATTAGTTTTGCAGGTGAAGATATGAATCTCTGTCGTTATGTGGGAAATGATCCAATGAATGGAACCGATCCATTTGGTCATCTTGTTGTAGCAGATTTCAGTATTTCTAGACAGACTTTGACAGTAATTGATCTCACCACTGACAGGAGGGTGACTGTTCAAGCGTTTTCAGGATATGGAATTTTTCAGGGCGCTCAATTTGATAGCGTACCTCAAGCAGGAGCAATTCCTGTGGGCGTTTATGATATCCTTCATTTCACACCCGACCCTAATTGGTATCGATTAGATAGACGTGATAGTGAGCCTTTGAACGATCGGTATGATGATTCTCCATTAGTCCCTGGGGTTCCTCGGGGTCAATTCAGACTACATCCTGGAAGAGTTTCTCTAGGTTGTGTTACTGTTCCTATTGGAAACGTACAAGATTGGAGCAATTTGCAATCGATTATTAACACTACAGTTACTGAAATAGTTGAAGACAGAGTAGGTGATGGATTAGGAGTTGTGACTGGACTTAGAAGCCTCTGCGGTAAAAAAGCTAGTACACTACGGCGTAAAAATGTCTACCGTTAAACTGCCAGAGCCTTTCCTTTATAAGTCCACTTAAAAGGCTTTGCCATCGTACGGTTGAAGTAGGCAATAAATGCAAGGATTCGAGT
>NZ_CBDDRA010000016.1:0-132745 GCF_965232925.1 Tumidithrix helvetica PCC 7403 | reverse complement strand
AAATCGGGGATCTCTTTGAGATAGTCAATTAAGCTCTTTTCCACGTCTTTCAGACTAAATATAGGTAAACAACCATATATTTACCTATATTTATCTTTTTTATTTCTTCTATCTCAAGAATGAAACAGCCCTGCTCTTGCAAAGGGGGGATGAAGGAGGGTAAAAGTAGAAATCTATACGAGGTTCTAGATTTCTCAAACACTCTCTAAGACTAAATCCCTTACCACTTCAGAAACCGTCGTCATTAGCCGTTTATGGCATTAAGGCTTTTTTGGCGGCTTCTAATTGAAGGCGGACTTGATCGAAACCCGTGCCCCCATAGCTATTGCGCACTGCGACAACTTGAGCGGGCGCGATCGCGGCAAAAATATCATCCTCAAATTTGGGATGGAAAGATTGCCAGCGTTCTAGGGATAGATCCTTCAGCAAAATTCTTTCGCTCGTGCAGGTTTTTACCAGTTTTCCTACCAAGTTATAAGCTTCGCGGAAAGGCACGCCCTTAGCAGCAAGATAGTCAGCTACGTCCGTGGCATTTGAGAAGTCTTCCGCAACGGCTGAGGTTAAACGTGTCGGTTGAAATTCAATCCCTTCAGAGATCAGGACAGTCATCGCTTCTAAACAGGAGCGAACCGTGATCACCGCATCAAAGATCGCTTCCTTGTCTTCTTGCATATCTTTGTTGTATGCAAGCGGCAGTCCCTTGAGCAACGTGAGCATGGCTTGAAGATGGCCGAATACCCGTCCCGTTTTTCCTCTTACCAATTCGGGCACATCGGGATTTTTCTTTTGGGGCATGATGCTCGAACCCGTACTGACGCGATCGCTGAGCGTGACAAAGCTAAACTCTTGCGACGACCAAAGAATTACCTCTTCTGAAAGCCGGCTGAGATGCACCATAATCAAACTGGCAGCACAGAGAAATTCCACGGCAAAATCTCGGTCGGATACACCGTCGAGGCTGTTATTGCCTGGGGCGCTAAATTCTAGTAACGCGGCTGAATAGTGGCGATCGATCGGAAAAGGAGTCCCTGCCAAAGCCCCAGAACCCAGAGGACAGATATTTACCCGACTGTAAACTTCCGTGAGGCGTTGCCAATCGCGTTGTGCCATCTCAAAATAGGCAAGCAGGTGGTGCGCCAAACAGACAGGTTGCGCCCTCTGTAAATGGGTATAGCCCGGAATCATGGTGTCGATATGTTGCTCGGCTTTCGCGACAAGAGCAGCTTGCCAAACACGCAGATCGGCTTGAATTTTTTGGATTTGATCGCGCAGGTACAGGCGGACATCGGTGGCAACTTGATCGTTCCGCGATCGCGCTGTGTGTAATTTCTTCCCTGTATCTCCCAGTAGCTCAGTCAGGCGGCGTTCGACCGCAAAATGCACATCTTCTGCTTCTAATCCTGGCGTAAAATAGCCATCCCGATATTCTTGACGAATTTGCTCTAGCCCTTTGACCAGTTGCTCCCCTTCTTCGGCGCTGATGATGCCCACCTTCGCCAACATTTGGGCATGGGCTTGCGAACCCGTCAGATCGTACTCGATTAAGTGAATATCAAACCCAATGCTGGCATTAAAACGAGCGATCGCAGGGTTTAGTGCAGTCTCAAAACGCTGACTCCAAGGCTGATTAACGGGCTGTTGGCTCATATTTTGCTGAATTAAGATTGGGGGGTTAGAAGATAAAATCAGAAGTGTTACTTATGTCTGATTTTTGCATTTTGGCTTTACATTTTATCGTAGTCTATATAGCGATTCCCCCACATTGATAGGGTTTAATAGTAGCCATAAACTTTTACATCCCTGCGATCGCGTTAATTTGCAACGAACAGCTTGATCTATATCTAGTGTCTGGTATGATGCTCAAACCTACTTGAAGCACTAGATTTATATGGTTGCCCAAATCAAAACCACTCAAGTGAACGCCACGAAAGCAGTCCCAACCGATCGCGCTCAACAAAATCGTAAAAAGGAAAAACAGCCCCCCGTGACCCTGACTGTAACCCCTCCTAAAGGAACCATTCAAGTATTTATTGCCCCAAATCGCAGTTTGTATGCCGATGTCATCGCCCAAGCCCTCCGAATTGCAGGGCAAGGTACATCTGTACTCGTGATCCAATTTTTTCAAGGTGGAATTAACCAAGGTGTAGCCAATCCTCGCCGCCTCGGAGAAAACCTAGAGTGGCTGCGCTGCAATGTCGATCGCAACATTGACGATTTGGAACGAGAACTCACAGAAGCTGAAATTGAGGCTGTGATAGAACTCTGGCAATATGCCAAAACCGCAATTCAAAACGGTGACTATGGGCTCGTTGTCTTAGATGAAATTGGTTTGGCAATCGAGCGATCGCTCTTTACTGAAACAGAACTGCTTGAAGCATTAGAAAAACGCTCCAGCCAAGTTGATGTCATGCTCACAGGTGCATCGATCTCCGCAAAGATCCTCGATAGTGCCGATCAGGTGACCAAACGCCGCAGTTAAAAGAATAGGGGTAATTCATGAATTACCCCTATTCTTTTGTTACAACTATTTCAATCGACTGGTTCTGACGGCGTTACCCAGCGATCGCAGCATTTCCGCAGTGGTGGCAAAGTCTACACAGCCATCGGTAACGCTCTGACCGTAAACCAGTAGGGACTTATCTTTAGGGATGGACTGCTTGCCAGCAACCAAATGACTTTCAAGCATCACGCCCACAATATACTGAGAGCCAGCCTGCACTTGTTTGCAAATGTCTTGGAGCACATCAGGTTGGCGCTTGTAATCTTGACCGCTATTGTCATGGCTGCAATCAACCATCATGTAGGGGGTAATCTTGCGTGCCATCAACCGATGGGCGATCGCTTCCACATGCACCGCGTCGTAGTTGGGGCCTAGTTTGCCACCGCGTAAGACCAAGTGCCCATCAGGATTTCCCGTGGTGGTGACAATACTGGCAATGCCTTCATGGTTGATACCGAGAAAACGGTGACATTGATGGGCTGAGAGCATCGCATTTACTGCTACGTCGATACTGCCATCCGTGCCATTCTTAAACCCTACAGGCATAGAGAGTCCCGATGCCATCTCGCGGTGGGTTTGACTTTCTGTGGTTCTTGCCCCAATCGCCGTCCAAGAAATCACATCGGCAATGTACTGGGGAATAATCGGATCCAATAGTTCAGTCGCCGCAGGCAGTCCCAGTTCAGCCACATCGATCAGCAATTGACGGGCAAGGCGAATTCCCATGTTGATATCGAAACTGCCGTCGAGATGGGGATCGTTAATCAACCCTTTCCAACCTACGGTCGTGCGAGGTTTTTCAAAGTAAACCCGCATCACGATTTCCAAGGCATCGTCTAATTCTGCGCGTAATTGTGCTAGTTTTTCGGCGTACTCCCGCGCCGCCTTAACATCGTGAATCGAGCAGGGCCCAACGATCACCAAAAGGCGATTGTCTTCCCCATTCAAAATGTGACGGATGCGATCGCGGGCGCTAGCCACCACATTCGCCACGGATTTGGTAAGGGGCAAATCGGTTTTAATCGCAACAGGAGCCAGCAACGGACGCGTCTCTACCACATGGAGATCGCTGGTTTTAGGCTGGCTAAACGCAGACAAACTTTGCTCGGCAATAGGTTTTGGAGAATTTGTCCCAGCGCGATCGATCTGTTTTGAGTCCAGCACTCGTTTTGGCTCCTAAAAAATTTAATCTACATTCGTTTATTTTAGGCGATTCATTACCCATGCGTAAACGATGGAATCAATGAATCGTAATGAATCTTACTTTGGTCAGGCATGACCATTTCTTAAGTAGAAGAGCATTTTTGAGTCATCACCATCTGCACGCCTCCCGCAGGAGACAAGGTAAATCCTCGTCGTTGGGGCTTAATCGGGCGATCTTCGACCAAGGCAAGTTGGTAATTGGCTAAAACCGTTGTCAGAACTAATTTAATTTCTAACTGGGCTAGGGCATATCCCAAACAGCGACGACTACCGCCCCCAAAGGGAATATATTCAGAAGGCGAATACTGGCGCTCTAAAAATCGTTCGGGTCTGAATTGCTTAGGCTCGGGATATAGGTCTTCGCGATTATGCACGAGGTAGATACTTGGCAGTAAATAGGTCTCTGCCTCAAACTGATAGCCTGCGATCGCGATCGGCGATTTGGTGATACGAGCAAATAAGGTCGGAATCACTGGATACATTCGCAAGGTTTCTTGACATACCGCTGACAAGTAAGGAAGTTGAGCGACCTCCATAAGATTGGGAGATTCCCCCAAACTGTCAAGTTCGCTTAGCAGTTTCTCTCGCACGTCCGCAATGCGATGGATTTGATAGAAAGCCCAAGCGAGGGTTGTGGCTGTGGTTTCATGCCCCGCAAACAGCATGAAGATCAGTTCGTCTCTCAATTCCTCATCGGTCATTGCTTGTCCCTGCTCGTCCCGCGCCGCCATCAGCAAGCTGAGGATATCTGTCTGTCCGCGATCGCCTAGGGCTCTTCTCTCTGTAATTTCTTTTAGTAGCAGTCCGTGAATTTGGCGTTGTCGTTGCTTCATTCTTCCCCAAGGACTCCATTCTCCCCAATCTTTCTGTAAGAATGGCATCAATAGCATACTAGAACGTAAAGGAGAATCGATCATGTCGAGCCAATCAGAGAGTAAGGTGCTGAGTTGCTGGTAGCGTTCCCCTTCGCTCAAGCCAAAAACAATTTGCATAATTACTGCCAAACTGATCTGCTGCATGGAAATTCGCACAATAAAGGGTTGACCTACTTGCCATTGGCTTGCAACCTGCTTGGTAAGTTGGCAGATCTGTTGGGAGTAGATTTGGAGCCTCTCTCCATGAAAGGGTGGCATTAATAGTTTGCGTTCGCGGCGGTGGCGATCGCCTTCCATCATCATTAAAGCGTATTGCCCAACTAGGGGTTCGGCAATTTTGTTCCCTCGTCCTATATCAAACTGCTTGGCATCTTGGTTAAAAATCTCCTGAATCATTTTCGGATCGCCAATCAGGACAAACGATCCGAGTCCACTCAAGTGCATCGTAAAGATGTCACCATATTTTTGGCGGTAGATGTCCTGAAATCCTAACGGATCGGCGATCCAACTTAAGAGTTGCCACCAAGCAGGCTGAGGGATGGAATTAGGCAGATTGCTCAAAATGAAAGTCCTTCGCGAGAGAACGAACACAAACTAGATTAACAGAAGTACCCTCAAGCTTAATAACGATATCTTTGTAACATTATCGAATTGCTTTCACCTCAATACAAGTCCAATGTCCGAGGGTGAAGCGATCGCCACTTTTAAGAGGCATATCTACCAAAGCTTTAATTTCTATCCCATTCAGAATTGTGCCATTGGAAGAACCAATATCGCGCAGTACGAACGAGCCATCGGGTTGACGATTTACCAAGGCATGACGAGAGGAAACGGCATCATCATAATCGAGCGGGATTTCGGGATGAATGGCGCGTAACTCACTGGTACGTCCGATCAGGTTGCTGGGCTTTTCTAATCGAAAGGTCGTAGAAGCGCGATCGCGGGGAGGGGGCGGACTGTCTGCATAGGCAAGCGATGGATCGATAGAGACGATCAGCTCCCATGCCAAGATCTTGCTGGGTTCGCTACTTGAAGCCTCGCTATTTACCGAAGGAGTTTGGGTGAGTGGCACTGGATTTGAAGCGATCGCCGCTTGTTTCACTGTCGCTATCGAAGGAGGAGGCGTAGGAGTTAAGGCGACAGGAACCTCTCCATGACCGCCCGTTAGAAAATTATAGCCGCAAATTTCACAAAATTTACCGCTTCCGATCTCATGGGGTGTAGCACAGTCGGGGCAGACTTGAGAACTTGACGAATTGGAAGTTGGCATTGCGCCTGCGATCGCAGATGCGACACTTCCCGCAATCTTAACCCCACATTCAGAGCAGTAGTCTGACTCAACCGATGCGTGACCTTTAGAACATTGATAAGTTGACATAAACTATATGGACATAAACAATTAGCGATCTTTAGGAATACGAGTCGTTTTGGTAGAGCGAGTTTCTAATGCCATAGCATCTTCCTTGGCAACTTCGCGTTTTAGTTTGACCGTGCCTGTGGGAGCATCTTCGATATCCACTACGGTTCTCAACAGCTTTGCGGTTGCTTCGTTCCCAGAGTTATGGGCAAGTTTAACCGCCTTACCGAGTTTGACAGTTGCGGTTTCAACATCCCCTCTGGCGCGTGCTTCCAATCCCTCTTGAATCGATTGTGCTAGTTCTGCCTGTCCAGTGTAATGGGCTACTCGGCGATCGATTTTGGTTGATTTGGCATCATCATCTGTCCAGATCGCCAGAATGCGAGCTTCGGCGACTTTATCCTCGATGCCATCCACGGTACAAATCAGGCTGGCGCGACCTGCTAACATTTCATCTCCGACATTTCCTGCATTCACCTCAATGCAAAAGTGGTAATCTCGCGATTCTGCTTTACCCCATGCTCCTGTGGGATACTCCATGACCTGTGGCTTAATAACTCTGCCGCGATCGCTGAGTTCGGCGATTTCAGGACTAACCTGTTTGCAGAAGAGAATTTTGGCTCCCTGCGGCGTCCAAATTCGCATTGCCACATCGCTAATACTCTTGCTCATGGCTTTGTCGAGGATGTTGCGGAAGTCTGCCTCGATCGCGGCGGGGCTGGGAATAATATCGGTCGTTCCTAAAAGCTTGCCAGCAATTTTCTGAAGTTGGGCAACTTGCCAATCCGTTCCCACTCCACGGCAATCGCATTGAAACATACCTTCGCAGGCAAGTAGGGCAGTAGTAAGCGGACGTTCGTCCATCTTGTCATTTTGTCCGTCCGTTAGCAGCAGTGCTTGACGCAGGGCATTGGGCATCCTCTGAAACTGTTCTAGGGCTTTGGTGAGCCAAGTCGAGATTGCCGTAGTTCCGCCAGCTTGAATGCCTTTAATCGCTGCGATCGCACGTTGTTTGTTCTCAGGTGTTGCTTTGGCGAGCGAAACGGTTAGATTGGCGCGATCGCAGCCCGTAACCACAAAGAAGAAGACATTCTCTGGCAATAAATTTACCAACTGAATCATGGCGTTTTTGGCAGCATGAATCTTATTTCCCTCCATGGAGCCCGAGACATCACAAATAATGCCAAACAATTTCTCACCGTTGGTAGTACGTATAGGGGCAGAGGTTGCCGCACTCCCTTCGGCTGAAACGGTCATGATGGCATGAACTTCTCTCGCTCCCTGTGGCAAAAATTGATTTTGAAAAACTTCAGCTTTAAACTGCATAGACATAGAAGATACTATTTCGATCTTTAGGTTAAGTATAGAACTGCAACGGTGATGTTATCGTGTCCGCCCTGCGATCGGGCAAAATCAACCAAGTGACGACAAATTGTGGTGGCATCCCCACCAGATACCTGTTGTGCTGGGATCTGCTGGATTAACGCAAAGATTTGTGAAGCTTCTGGTACATAGTTCCATAACCCATCTGTACATAGCAATAGATAACCCGCCGCTGGGATTGAGAAATCGATCGTAGAAGGCTCAGCACTGTCTTTGACATCGGCTCCTAACCAGTTTGTGATCGCGTGGGCATTTGGCGATCGCAGGGCTTCGGCTTCCAACATTTTGCCAGACGATACCATATCGTTCAGCCAGGAGTCATCTACCGTTAGTTGTTTAGAATTTGACTCAGAACTAGGATCGATCCAGTAGGCGCGACTGTCGCCCAGCCAACCAATCGTGGCAATACGCCCCTGCTCCTGCTCGTGATTTTTGTGAATGACTGCTGCCACAAGCGTGGTAGAGGGTGGGTCGGCACTGACATGGGGTTTGTAAGGAATTGCCGATACTGCTTGCAAAGCTGCCGAGATCGCCGCACGCATTGCCAACTCAGGCGTCTCACCCTGATTCAGTCTAGTACGAAGAACTTCAGCGGTGGTCTTTGCGGCGGTTTGGGAGGCAAGTTCGGGAGTTTGCGAACTAGAAACACCGTCGCAGACAACGAGAATCTGGGCTTGGGGATTTTCTAAGGACTCTAAGGCGAGAAAATCTTCATTGCTGCGATGCTTTAGTCCTCGATCGCATACCCCTGCAAGATCCTTTGATAGCAACACTTCAAAGCGATCGCGATCGACCGTAGGATTGCGAAAGCCGCAGCTAGAGCAATATCCCTCGACATCAATCGCCGTGGATGAGGCTCCGCACTTGCTACAGCCATTTACTTGAACAGCTTTTGGGGGATCTGGGGGAACATCTGCTACCAGTGGGATACCGCATTCCTCACAAAAGCGATCGGTGGGAAAAACGACAATTTGGCAATTGGGGCAATTCATATCAACGAACTATCCATTTTGTTGTAAAAAGAATCAAGAATTGCAGTCATTCTCTAGAAGTCAATTCCAAAAAATTGAGATAAGTATTTCACCTAATAGCTTAGAATACCCATTTTCTTTATCCAGCGATCTTGCTCTTGGCAAAACCCATAGAAGAACGCAGAAACCTATTAAAACAGCGTTCTCGGTCTGACGCGGTTGGCTTCATCCACTAAGCGAATTTTTTCATCACCCGTTGCCAAATGTGCCATGGCTCTGAGCGACCGTTCTAAGCCCTCTCGCAAATGAATTTCCTCTAGGGGGCTTCCTAAAATGGTCAAGCTGGTTGTGGGGGTAAGCGATCGCGAAGTGACCAAATTGAGTGCCGTTTCTAACACCTGCTTGGTGAGTCGATAGCGTTCCATGCCTTCGAGTGCAATGGTTTCGATCGCCGTACTCGCATTTTTTAACTCTTGGCTGCTCGGCGCAGAGATCTTTGTATTAATTAACGTTCGGGTAATCTCTACACGCGATCGCGCAAAAAGACTCGATGTTTGCGGAACCTGCTCTAACGCAGACACTGCACCATTGCGATCGCCAGTCGCCAAAAGGCAACGCGCCAAACCAAAAGCAGCCGTAACATAGCTGGGGTCAGTATGACAGACGAGTTCGTACATTTTTATCGCGAAGGGATAGCGCTGCGCTCTCTCTGCGGCAAGCGCGAGGGCTAACTTGGGTGCTAGCTCCCCAGGGAGATCGAAATAGACCTGATCGAAGGCGGCTTGAGCGTCTTTATATTTACCCTGCGCCATCAGCGATCGCCCCCTGTACCAAAGAATACGCCAGTCCCAAGCATCGAGTGCTTCTACCTTTGCTAAGACAGATTCCACTTCCGTATCGGTTGCCGTATCAATCAGGGCATTGGCTAGTCTCAGCAGCGCCTCAGTAGATTTTGGTGTCTTTTCGACGACCTGCCTTAGGTTCTCTACTCGTCTGGTAGGGTTGGCGATCGCACCCGCATTTAGCAGTGCGTTAAACGCTGGGTCGCTCGCATCTAGGGTGGGAATTGGGAGCTGATGGTAGTCAGCCAAAATCGGGGTAAAATCATTGCTCGCCGCGATCGCCAGCATATCCCCCCCAAATAGGCTGCTAGAGGCAGGGCGGGGTGTTTTGGTCTCAACTGCCACGATTTCGCGCAACACACCTAAGAGTTGATCCGCCATTTCGTCGGCAGATTGGAAGCGATCGTCGGGATTCTCTGCGGTAGATTTTAAAAGGAATCTGTACAGAGACTCCTGTTCTCTAAATAGAGGTTCCTCTTCGGGACTGGGCAATGTATAGAGATGCTCTTTACTAAAGCCACGAATGTCTGTCAGTAAGACTGCCAGCGTTCTGCCAATTGTATAGAGGTCGGAAACAACGGTTGGGCCTTCACCTGCCTCAGGGGCGCTGTAACCGACCGTTCCGTAGATATCCCCCGTGAGATCGTCAATGCGTCTGACGCCTCCCATGTCAATCAATTTGACATCATTGCCTTCCACCATGGCATTATCGGGTTTGAAATCGCAGTAGACCAAACCCTGTTGGTGCAGATACGAGAAGGCAGATAGAATGCGATGGATATAGGCGATCGCTTCTGCCACAGGCAAGGCACCACGACTCTTGCGAATTTCCTTGAGCGTCTTACCGCCCACATATTCCATGACGATGAAGCCTTCCGTGCCATACTTGACAAAGTTGTAAATCCCTACGATATTCGCGTGCTTTACCGAGGCAAGAAATTGACGTTCGGCGACAGCAACGGCTGCACTGGCGGCATCTTCCGTATTCAATAGCCCCTTGAGTACGACATAGCGAGATAGGGCTTTATCAAAGCCGAGATAAATCCAACCTAGTCCACCATAGGCGATCGCTCCCTTAACCTCATATTGATCGAGAATTAAATCGTGGGGCTGAAGCGAAGGAATGAAGGAAAACTTCTGGCCGCACTGACTGCAAAATCCCTTTTCTCGCTTGAGCTGATTATTGCAATTGGCGCAATAGCGCTTGTTTTCAGGCACTTTTGCTTCCAACATAATTGCCTTTTCAGGCTCGGTAGAAGGCAACTCAGGAATAGAGACTAACCCTGCCCCCAACTGTTTGCGACTGCTGCGACCCGATGTCGGACTCGTGCGCCGCGACCCCTTAGAACGATTGGTGAGCGGCGAGGAACCAGTTCCAGTTGTAATTGGCGAACTCCTTCCAGTTCCTTTTCCACTTGTTTGAGGTGAAGTTGGAGAATTTGTGCCCGAAGTCATTCTTGCCGCGCTATATTGTCCCGCACCCGAAGATTTTGTTGCAGCTAATCCACAGACATTGCAATATCCATCCTCAATAATGCCCGTACATCCACTGCGATTGCAAGATTCACCGTCCATTAGAATGACTCCACTTCAGATTGACAATCCGTTTAAAAATTCGTTTGAGCATAAGACTCAGCCACAGGCTTTTGATTTAGAATTTAGCATAACCTCATATTGCTTGACCGTTTCTTCTGCTTGATTTAACGGGGTGGGGCGCGTATAAAGGAGTTGCTTCGCTCGATCGGCTAGGATGGCTAACTGCATATCCTCAGCATGTCCCTTGGCGATCGCTTTGGCTTTCAGCGCTTCAAGTCGTCCGCGCAACTCTTGGCGAGTCTGGAGCGATCGCCGATTTGCCGCAATATTTTTGGTCTCGATCGCGATATATTCGCTAATCTTGGTCGTGCAATTCTCTAAGCCCACGCGCACAGGGCTGCTCAGCCCTTCTTTGAGCTTGCTTTCCAATCTTTGCAACCATTGCCCCACTGCCTCAATGTACTCCAAAGGTAAAGGAGGGAAAAGGTCAGCACAATCGGTAATTTTTTCTTGGCTTTCGGCAAAGGCGGCGATCGCTTCTTGGTTCAATGCAGTTAATCGTTTAAGTAGCACCTTGGCATGGGTAAACCCGTCATTTAGCTTTGCTTGGGCGCGGACTAATTGGTCGAGATCGCTTCGCATCTTGGCGGTTAACCGTTCGATATCATCGAAACTCGCACGAGTCCCTAGCGGATCGGTCTCGATCCGATCGCGTATAGCAGCGATCGCTTGTCTAGATGCCTCTAATTCTCTAAGGTCGATTGCCCCTATGGATTCACCCTGTTTCTGTATAGTTACAATTTCAGCTTCTGCTCGATCTAGCTGCGGCTCTAAGTCAGACCAGATCAGATCGACTGCTATCACGGTCTCTTTGACCACCTCAAAAGTTTTCGCCATAGCCACCAGCAATTGTGTTGGTGTAATCGCATGGATGGTCTCTGCGGCTGAGAGCAGTTCTCTTTGGGCTAGGGGCGTTCTAATCGCTGGCAACTGAATCGATGCGGTGGTCAAAATCTGGAGAATTTCTTGGGCTTTTGGCTCAGAGCCTAAAAAGCGGGGCATAGCAGCTCGGAGACTTCTGGCTTTGTCGATAGTTTGGGTTAGCAAGTCAAAGTGCTGAAACAGTTCGTTCAATGCCTCTAGCGCGGGATCTATTTTTATTTTAGAGATACCTGTAAGTTTGACAGGGCTAAATCCCGCTGCTCCCGACAATCTTTGGTAAGTGAGGAGACCGCATAGATCGATCAGATTTTGACTGATCGGGTCAAGTTTGTTTTTCCAGTCAGCCAACAACCGATCGATTTCTTCTAAGACCATAGCAATTGTCCAAGACTACCCTACATCAATCATGTTACGCTCAAGCAAAGCGATCGAGCAAAGTAGCCGTAGAGGTTTGGGTTCCGTGCTCCGTGTGGTTTTTCAAAGAAACGTCGCATTGTTTCTTTGAAAATGGTATCAATATTTGATTTAGAGATGTCTTTGTTTTTAGAAAAGTAGCATAGCCGTTCAAAATAAATCCCAATTTAAAGAATAGCTTCACTATTCTTTAAATTGGATTGCAAGTACATTGGAGGTATATGCGTTAGTCAGTATCGTGCTAGAACCAATGAAGCTGCAACGCTCATGACCCTGATTTGTAAAGCTCAATGAAACATTTCGGGCAACTTACAAGTCTATGATGCAACCAATTCAATGGCAAAACCCCTTTATTGTTTTGTGTGTAAGTTCTCAAATTCTCAGAATATTTGTTCTATTCATTTCTGTTTATCATGACGTTAAGTATTTTGTCTTTGGGAGTATTGCTGGTTGGAGCTATCCTCCAACAGCCAAGTTTTGCGAGTTCCGCTACAAATCCCAGGCAGGATATGCAGATCGTCCAATCTTTCCCGTCAATTCGCATTGGTGCTAAAGCAGTGCAGGAGTTTAAGGCAAATGATACAAGCACGCTGAGCGTTACTTTTAGCCCCGATGGCAGCAAGCTATTGACCACTTCCTCAGCAGGATTAACGAAAGTGTGGGACAAGAGTGGAAAGCAGACCTTAGAGTTTAAACAAGGGGACAATATTATTTGGGCGGCAGCTTTTAGCCCCGATGGTATGCAAATTATCACAGGTGCTCAAGATAAAGTGGCAAGGCTTTGGGATATTCAGGGTCAGTTATTGACTGAGTTTACAGGACATAAAGACTGGGTAAATAGCGTTCATTTCAGTCCAGATGGACAAACTATATTGACCGCTTCTTCCGATGGCACAGCTCGTTTGTGGAACCTCAAGGGAGAATTACTTAGAGAATTTAACGGACATCAAGGGAAAGTCTGGAGTGCTTGCTTTAGTCCCAATGGCAGACTGATTGCCACTGCTTCGTCCGATGGTACGGCAATTGTTTGGGATTTACAAGGACGTATTATCAAAAAACTGCAAGGGCATACCGATTGGGTGAGACAGGTAGTATTTAGTCCAGATGGGAAGCTTATCGCTACTGCCTCGAATGATGGAATCGCTAGACTTTGGAACCTCGATGGTGAAACGATCGCACAGTTTAAGGGTCATCGCAGCGTTGTCAGGAATGTCGGATTTAGCCCTGATGGGCAGTTTTTGGCTACGACCTCTCAAGATAGAACCGTGCGATTATGGAATCTCCAAGGGAGAGAATTAGATAAATTAGAAGGTCATAAAGACTGGGTAATAGGATTGAGTTTCAGTCCCGATGGGAAGTATATGGTTACTTCATCATCGGATACGACGGTGAAATTTTGGAATATCAGTGAAATGAGAAGACTAGATAGCCCCGGCTCTGTTCAGCGACCGCTTACTAATCGGAGGTCAGTAAGCGATGTCGAACTGAGTCCAAGCGATTAGCTAACAAGTGCGGGTTTGCAAACTTCAATCACGCGATCGTAATAGCCTTGCAGTTGGCGGGTTGCCGCTTCCCAGCCCCAGCGCTCGGCTTCTTGTCGAGCGTTCTGTCGCAGATATTCGATCCCAGAGGAATTGGTTAATAACTTCTGAGTAGCTGTTAGCAACCCATTTGGATCGGAAGGCTCAAACAAATAGCCATTCGCACCATCGGTAACAATGTCAGGAATGCCCCCCGATCGCGCTGCTACCACGGGGCAACCTGCCGCCATCGCTTCTAACAGCACCAAGCCCAAAGTTTCTGTGCGAGAGGGAAACATAAAGGCATCACTAGAGGCGAAGGCAGCAGCCAGATCTTCGCCTTGCAGGTAACCGACAAAGTGGGTGGGCGTATCCGCAAAAATACGTTCTAATTCTTGACGATACGGACCATCGCCAACCAAGGCAAGGCGACTATTGGGAATTGCTTCGAGCAAAGGCAAAATTTGTGTAATTTCTTTCTCTGCTGACAATCGCCCCACATAGAGCAACAGTGTCGCGTCATTGTGACCTTTACTGAGGTGCGATCGCATGGCTTTATTCTTAAATCTGGGATGGAACTTGTCCGTATCTACGCCTCTTTGCCATAAGTCTACCCGTTCTACCCCATGCGATCGTAGTTGTTCCACCATGGCTGTGGAGGTACAGAGATTCAAGGCAGCATTATTATGGGCGGTTTTGATCAACTCCCACATCGTGCCCTCTAAAAAGCCTAACCCATAGTGCTGGAGATATTGGGGTAAATGGGTGTGATAAGAGGCGATTAAGGGCAACTTCATGGATTTGGCATAAAACAAGCCAGCCAGACCCAACACCGCAGGATTCACGACATGGACAATATCTGGTTGAAATTGCTCTAAAGCATAGCCAATCGAAGGGCGAGGTAAGGCTAGTTTTAGTTCGGGATATAAGGGTAGTGGAAAGCCCGACACCCCATAGATTTTTGCACCGCAATATTCGCGAATACCACCATCAGGCGAGAAGACTAACACCTCATCACCCAGTTTTACCAACTGTTCAACGGTGAATTTGAGGCGGGTGACAATACCATCAATTTTGGGCAAAAAGGTTTCTGTGAATATGGCAACTTTACGCATGTGGGGAAGCTATGAGTTGTTCGCATTTACTGTTTCGATCATCATAATATGATGGATAGCACAATATATCCTCAGCACTTAACATGGCGTATTGGTTACTCAAAAGCGAGCCAGATGTTTATTCCTATGCCGATCTAGAGCGTGACGGCAAGACGATTTGGGACGGGGTCAATAACAACTTGGCTCTAAAACATATTCGCACGATGATGCCTGGGGATTTAGCCCTGATTTATCATACGAGCGAGGAGCGCAGAGCAGTTGGTATTGCCGAGGTGATTAGCCAACCCTATGCCGATCCTAAGCTCAATGAGCCCAAACGGGCAGTGGTCGATCTAAAAGCAGTGCGATCGCTGCCGCAACCAGTTACCCTTGCCCAAATTAAACAGGATAGTCGGTTTGAAGGGTTCGATCTGATCAGAATTTCGCGACTCTCGGTCGTGCCCGTCTCTACGGCACATTGGCAACTAATCCTTGAGCTAGGTTGCTCGAACATTGGGTAATTGCTGATACCCTGTCCAGAACTTGATTTTATGCTATCGACCGCTTCTTAAAGCAAGACTTGACAGTATATGATAAAATCCTGAAAAGTGGCGGTAGAATATTAAGTCGTTAGAACCATCCCAAACACGATTTCTAGTTAAACGCTTAGCGAAGCTAAGGCGATTTAACTCAAACGATCGTCCAAATTACCTTCCTATCAGCCTGCGATCGCAATCACAGGTCAGCATGATATGAGCCACATCACACCCCTTGCTACTCGCGTACAGTTAATTCATCAGAAAGCAGTAAGAGGCAAAGGCAATGAACATTTATAAGATCGGCGGTTTTATCTTCAGACTCTACGGCGTAACGCTCTCCTTATTTACTTGCTAGCAGCACCATCAGCCACGGATTCTAATAGGCAGCTAGACTTGTAATTTAAGTTTTGTAAAGCCTATAAATTAAATGAAGGCTTCTGGAATTTTAGAAAATTACGCACTATATTCTCAGGTAGCCAGAATATCGCCCCCAAGGGATCGAAGACAAGTCGCACATCGCCTAAGGTTATATTTTCATACCACTATGTCATCTAGCCCAAAATCAATTCAACGAAGTATTCAGATTGGTACTCATCATCTAGCTAGAGGGACGTCATTGCTTGCAAAAACGTTTGCTCGATGTATTGATAATTCTACCTTTCTGACCAAAGAGTTAAAGATAGAATTCTGTGCGATCCTGCTAAGCGCAATCGTAGATAGTTCCTATCAGCCCAAAACGACGGATCTGACAAAGAAATTAAAAAATAAATCTGTCCACTCAGGTATCAAACTTCTGAAGCGTTATCCTCGCAAAGGGATTGAGGTATTAGTAGATTTAATCATGTTTGAGTTAATCTACAATCAGAACTATACCCAAGACGATTTATTTCAGTTCTATAGTGAAATTTTTTCTTGTTTTTTCGAGCGCAGTTTGGTAGAAGTCAGCGAATAGTTATAGCGAATAGTTATATGGCTTGGCATCCCTATACAGAAGCGATTTCAATATAGTGTTACAGTAACAGCGCTTAACAAATCTTCGCTAGAGCGATCTACGGCGATTGATTTTGCCTTTTACCCAAGTCAGGGACAAATCAGCACAAAATGCGATCGCAGCAGCTATAATAACAAAGCCTTGTTTTTGTCCTGCTAGTTGCAGCCAAAAGCCACATTGTCCATAAGGAAAAAAATCATCTGATGAAGCGTTTATACGAAACCATGTACATTCTCCGCCCCGATCTTAACGATCAGGATACGGATGCAGCGATCGCTAAGTACCAAACCATTCTGCAAAATAATGGTGCAGAGCCAATCACAATTCAACATCGCGGCAAGCGTCGCCTTGCTTACGACATCAAAAAGCACCGTGAAGGCATTTACATTCAAATGAACTTTAGTGCCGAACCTCGTACGGTTGAAGAAATGGAAAAAGTGATGCGTTTAGGTGAAGAAGTAATTCGTTACTTGACGATCAAACTCGATCCAGAGGCAATTGTTGATGTTGCCCTTGCAGAAGATGCCCCAGAACTCGCTACAGCAAGTGCTGTAGCTGAATAATTCTCGATCGATCTCGGTCTTTGAGTTTATATCCTCTTAGCGTTGTGCGTTAAGGGGATATTTTTTTATACCCAACGATCCAGTGTTTTTTCTAGAGTTTTTTTGCCTAGCCCCTTGACTCGTTTCAATAAATCTGTTTGAGAATTAAACTGTCCTTCGTTCCGCGCCGAAATAATATTTTCGCGAATGGTTTCCTTTAAACCAACTCTACTGAGTTTCAAAGCGAGTTGTCGGACTGTAAGGGTATTGATCTGATGTAATACTGTTGCTTCTTTAGAGCTTTCTTGGAGGATCTCTTTGGCAGCAAGTGTTTTGGGTTTGTCTTCTTTCTGAGAACTCGTTTTTTTCTTGGCAGCAGGTTTTTCTTTTTTATGAGTAGAAACATTTAGCTCTTTTTGACTAGGGCTAGATTTTGGTTTGGTCGCATTCGATTTGATCGAGGCAGAAATCGAAATAGATAGGGAATCAAGTCTCTGGCTTAGGGTGGATAAATCTGCATTGAGTATTTGCCCAATCCTTTGAAGTCGCTCTTCTAGTTTCTGCGAATCGATCGCCCTTGCCGAATAGGTATCTAATTTCTGTTCGATTCTTTGAACTTGCTCTGCTAACTTTTGTAAATCTGTGAAAGCATTGATTGTATTGCCCTGCGGATTCTGGGATTTTGGTTTGGATTGATTGGGCAATGCGATCGCAGGTCTCAATAACTGCACTTGTTCCCGAATTGCCTGCTCGTTTTGCGACTTAACCACAAAGGCGCGAATTGCCTCAAAGTCAGAATCAAGCTGATTCGCTTTTACTGCCGCATAATATTCTAAATGTCCCTCCACGACCTCATAGCTCATGGGCGTTTTTTGCCTGAGAATTAAGGGATTAACGATCCCTTTCGATTTCACAATCGAAGTGGCAAGTTGTTCGATAAATTCATCGGAAAACTGCGATCTTGGCACCGATGATGCGATCGCATCGATATCAATGGATTCTGTTAATAGACTCATGGAGTCACACCAATTTTTTTAATTACTTCTATGGCTAAAGCTTCAAACTCCTCGGCAGACTGAGAATCTGGCTTGTAATCAAAGATCGATCTAGGGTCGGGAATGCTCAGGTCTCCAACTGTTACCGTATTATCGATACACTTGGCTAAATCTTCGCGCTGAAAAATTCGAGTTTCAAGCACTGGAAGACCATAACGCGATCGAATTAACTCCTCGGCTTTTGGTAACGAACTTTTGACATAGTTAGCAGTGGTTAAAATCTTTGAAGGCAATACCCCTAAAATCTGTAAAGGCTTTTTTTGAATTGCTTCTCTAAACTCATCAATCTCTTCAATAAAGTTTTTCACATTTCGCAAGCCCTCATTCGCAAAAGGCTTTAAGTCCGATGGAATAATTAAATAATCTGCGACAACCAAAGCAATTTGGGCATAAATATTAAGGGAAGGTGGCGTATCAATCAGCACAAAATCATAGTCACCTTCCACATGTTTGAGTTTCTCAATCAGTCTGGTTTTAGAAAAGGTTTTGTCGATTAGTTCTCTTTCTTTCCAAATTAGGCTGATGTGCGAGGGAACCGTATCGACTTCAGGCGTTGCAAACTGGGTCTTACGCGCAATTCCTGGAATGAAATCCTTTGATTTTGAGATGATCACATGGTAGATATTGCTATCTCTTAAGTCATCGTCATCTTCGTCAGTAAATTTCATCAAGCCTGTTGCAAAGGTCGTATTGGCTTGACTATCAATATCAATGATTAAAACTCTAAACCTGCGTTTACTAAGCGCAGCAGCGAGATTGATCACAGTTGTTGTTTTACCTACGCCGCCCTTGTTATGGTAAACAGCAATGGTTTTCATCTGATTTTTCTCCTTTATAGGGCTGTGAGAAAAGGAATTGTGCCAACAAATTTCTATGCCCCAATATTATCCTCGGCAAGGATAGTTTTTATGCGGTTAGAAATCGAAAAGGGCAAAGATATCTCTGCCCCCTTCTAAAATGGATTTTTCTAAGGTTTTGTCTAGTTGCCAAAACCACCCGTTCCTCTAAGCTGATTTGGGGCGTCGAGATCGAAAAGCATCTGTAAAGTCTGCATGGCACGGCGACGGGTTTCAATATCCTCTTGTGCGCGAAGTTGTACCATGGGGTCGTGCAAAATCTTGTTGATAATACCGCGAGTCAAGTTTTCAATTACATCTTGATGTTTATCTGCAAACTCACTGCCCAGACGTGAAAGTGCCTTTTCCATCTCTTGTTCGCGAATCACTTCCATTTTTTGGCGCAGTTTGCTGATCGTAGGTACAGTTTCTAGCGATCGCCACCAAACATCAAACTCTTCTACGCATTCTTCTAAAAGGACTTCAGCTTGTAATGCCATTTGTCTGCGGCTTTCTTGGTTTTCGGCAACCACAGCCTGTAAATCGTCTACGTTAAAGATATTGACATTCGATAACTCTTTAACATCGTTACTGACATTACGGGGTACAGAGATATCGACCAACATTAAGCCCGAATGATTGTGAATAAACGGCTCCAAATGTTCTTTTGCCACCAAAATCTCTGTAGAGGCAGTGCTAGTAAATACTAGATCGGAAACTGCGACGCATTCAAACAGGCTTTCAGATGTACACACATGAAAATCGACACTTTCGTTGCCATTTCTAAATTGGGCGACGAGTTCCTCGGCTCGTTTTGTAGAGCGATTGATAATTGTAATTTTTTGAGCACCTTTAGACAAAAGATGCTGAACCAGCAAGCGCGACATTTTGCCTGCGCCCAAAATGGAAATGCGTTTATCGACAAGGCTGGATAGCTTAATCTGCGCTAACTCTACCGCAGCAGAACTAATCGACACAGCGCCTGTACCAATTTCTGTTTCAGTACGAACCCGCTTACCTGCTGAGAGTGATTGCTTAAACAGTTGGTTGAGAATGCGTCCAGCCCCATTATGCTGTTGGGCGAGCCGATGCGTATGTTTGACCTGAGCCAGAATTTGTCCTTCGCCTAAAACCAAACTATCTAGACCCGAAGCAACGCGCATTAAGTGCATCACGGCATCTTGGCGCAGCAAAATAAATAGATAGCGGCGTAAAAATTGCAGCGGTAACTGACTAAATTCTGACAAAAACTGCGTGATTTCTCGAATACCGCCCTCAGTTTCGCGTGCAACAACATACAACTCTAAACGGTTGCAGGTACTGAGAATCGCGGCTTCTTCGATATGTGGATAGCTCATTAATTGGGCAGTCGCTGCTTCCACTCTTGCTTCTGGAATGCTCAGCTTCTCCCGTACTTCTACCGTCGCCGTTTTGTGACTCAAGCCAACAACAGCAATATTCATAACTTACTTAAAAATTAAATTTAAATGGTTTTGATTAGAAAATAAAATGATTGATTGTTTATGTTGTTCTTCAGTGGTGTTTCGACCAATGCTGAACTTGCTTTTGCGCTACAAGCGATCGGGAAAGAATCAAAACCCGATCGCTTGTAACCGATCGCTTAACGACTACCGCACTAGTTCAAGCTAATGGTGCGAGGGTTGTTATTCATGTGAATGGTGTCCACAAATCTCACAGTCTTAGATTGACTAGAAATAATCAGAGATTCAGTTCTGGCACCACCACCAAAGAAGCGAACGCCTTCCATCAAAGTACCCGATGTGATACCGCAAGCTGCGAATAGGACGTTCTCGCCTGAAGCTAGTTCGTTGGCATTATAGACCTTATCAGGATCGTTGATGTTCATTGACTTCAAACGTTCGATATTGCTTTCTTTGCTCTCACCGATCAAACCAGTTTTGACGATCGCTGGATCGTAAATCAGTTGACCTTGGAAATGTCCGCCAACGCAACGTAGAGCAGCAGCCGAAATAACACCTTCAGGTGCTGCACCAATACCCATCAATGCGTGAATGTTTGTACCTGCAAAGGCGCAAGAAATTGCCGCCGAGACATCCCCGTCACTGATCAAGCGGACTCTTGCCCCAGCTTGTCTGATTTCGGCAATGAGCCCATCGTGACGAGGACGATCCATAACTACGACGACTAACTCTTCGATCGCCCGATCCATACATTCGGACAAAATCTTGAGGTTTTGAGTAGGTGTGTTGCGAATATCCACATGACCCGCAGCAACCGCAGGGGCTGCCAGCTTATTCATGTAAAAGTCAGGAGCAGCAAACAAGCCGCCTTTTTCAGAAATCGCCAAGACTGCCATGGAGCCATTTTGACCGTAGGCAACGAGGTTTGTACCTTCACAGGGGTCAACCGCGATATCAATTTCTTGAAGTTCTTCAATGGTGCAGAACTCACTAGCATTAGGCTGCGTACAAATCCCTACTTCTTCGCCAATGTAGAGCATGGGAGCATCATCGCGCTCTCCTTCGCCAATTACGATTCGTCCACGCATATGAATTTTGTTCATACGATCGCGCATTGCTTCGACTGCAACTTCGTCAGCCGTATTTTTTTCACCTTTTCCCATCCACTTAGCGGATGCGATCGCAGCCTGTTCGACGACCTCGATAATTTCAAGGCTGATTGTGTTATCCATGCGTAGAATCCCTTTTCCTTAAATATTTCAGAGCTTTAAAGTTTTAAACAAAATAGTTGCGATCTCACAACTTCAGTCTCTAGTTTACAAGCGAGACTGTCCCTATACATTACTGAAATCAGCGTTGTAAATGTTAAGTTTTGTCGAGCTATGATGGGATCTCGCCAAAAGTTAGGAAATCCAAACTTACGTACAAATCTCTGATGGTTAAGAAAGGCTTAACTGGTACGATTAAGCTGTGGGCTTTATGTTTTCTCTATTGAGAGTCCTTGATTCTAGAATTACCCCTATGCTGCCAAAGCCTTTTTTAAGTTTCGACGATCGACCAGACAGACCCGAAGAAGCTTGCGGTGTCTTTGGCGTGATTGCCCCAGAGGCTGATGTAGCAAACCTTGTTTATTTTGGTTTGTATGCCCTCCAGCATCGCGGTCAAGAATCAGCTGGGATAGTTTCCTTTGATACTCAAAAGCCAGATCCCCTTGTCGCGCATATCCATAAGGCGATGGGACTGGTTTCTCAAGTATTTGATGAAAAAATTTTGACAGGTTTGACGGGCTCGATCGCGATCGGGCACACGCGTTACTCCACTACGGGATCGAGTAAAATTGCCAACGCCCAACCCTTGGTGGTCAAAACCAAGCTTGGGGATTTTTCCTTGGCTCACAATGGCAACTTGGTCAACGCCACCGAGCTAAGAGGCGAACTTTTAGCGCAGGGTCATGCCCTCGAATCCTCTTCTGACTCAGAGGGGATTGCCTTTGCTGTGGCTGAGGCGATCAATGAAGGTCTAAGCTGGGTTGACGGCATTATTAAGGCTTTAAGGCGATGTCAGGGTGCATTTAGCCTAGTCATGGCAACATCGGAAGCGATCGCAGGCGCTAGAGATGGCTATGGGGTACGTCCTTTGGTCATTGGTATCATGCCAGATGGCAGCTATGTATTGTCCTCTGAGACCTGCGGTCTAGACATTATCGGTGCAGATTATGTTCGAGAGGTAAACCCAGGCGAGTTGGTTTGGATCGATCGCACAGGTCTACATTCCCATCAGTGGCTCAACGAGACGCAGCCCAAACTCTGCGTGTTTGAGATGATCTACTTTGCTCGACCCGATAGTGTCATGCATGGCGAAAGTCTTTATACCTATCGGATGCAGTTGGGAAGAATTTTGGCTAAAGAGTCTCCTGTGGAGGCAGATTTAGTCATTGGCGTCCCCGACTCTGGCGTACCCGCCGCGATCGGGTTTTCTGAGGCTTCTGGCATTCCCTATGGTGAGGGCTTGATTAAAAATCGTTATGTCGGGCGCACGTTCATCCAGCCGACCCAAATGATGCGCGAATCTGGCATTAAGATGAAACTCAACCCACTCAAGGATGTCTTAAAAGGCAAACGGGTTGTGGTTATTGATGATTCGATCGTGCGGGGCACGACTAGCCGCAAAATTGTCAGGGCATTAAAAGAGGCGGGTGCGATCGAAGTTCACATGCGAATTTCTTCTCCCCCTGTAACGCATCCTTGCTTTTATGGTATCGATACAGACTCACAAGATCATCTTATCGGTGCGACAAAATCTGTCGAGGAGATCGGTAAAATAATAGAGGTTGATAGCTTGGCTTATCTCAGCAAAAACTCTATGCTAAAAGCAACCGAGACAGATATCAACCATTTTTGTACGGCTTGTTTTACTGGTGACTATCCAATTGCTGTACCTGATAAACTCAAACGTTCTAAACTCATCCACGAAAACACGGCACCATGACTAAGATCCTGTTTCATTTAGCTTTTCCTGTAACAGATATCGCAAGTACAAAGGCTTTTTATGTTGATGGGCTCGGCTGTTTAGCGGGGCGCGAAACTCCTAACTCGATCATTTTGAGTCTTTACGGTCATCAACTGGTTGCCCATGTTGTGGATGAGCCTTTGAGCGATCAAACTGGCATTTATCCTCGTCATTTTGGTTTGGTTTTTCACTCCGAAAGTAACTGGATGGCTCTGCTAGAGCAGGTTCAGGAAAGACGACTTAAGTTTTATCAAAAGCCTAAAGTTCGCTTTACCGATACCCCCCTAGAGCATCGCACATTTTTCTTAACCGATCCTTCAGGAAACGTTTTAGAGTTTAAACACTACAAATTTGAGTCAGCTATTTTTGGCGAAACTGAGTATCATCAAATTGGCGACGTTCCTACTCAAAGGCAAGCGTTTGCAAACACCCTTGCCCTAAGTGAAGCTTAGTTAGTTTTTGTTTCTTTATAACTTACTTCTATACCAATGCAAAATCGTTTACACCTTTCTCTTCCCCTCCTAAGTTTCAGTTTACTGATGGCTGTAGGGTGTACACCTAACGCGCCTACCCCTGTTGCTCAAACACCTACCACTCAGGCTTCTGCACCAGCAACTTCACCAGCAGCAACACCAACAACTTCACCAGCAGCAACTCCCAAGGGAGAAAATACATCAAAACCGAAGAATGACTATGGTGCAGCTTTTGTTAAAAGCTATATGGATAGCTGTGTAGAGTCATCTGGTGGCAAGGTAGATTATTGCAAATGCACCATCAACAAAATTCAGGACAAATACACCTTGGATGAGTTTGTCAAGATAAGCCAAGAGCTAACCCCTGGGAAGGAGCCACCCCCTAAATTTCTTGAGATTATTAACGCTTGTGTGAGCAACTAAGGGATCTCCCATAAATTAAAGTCCCAACGTTGGCTGAGCAGAGTCGAAGCCAACGTTGAGCAATGTGTCTTATAGTCTTTTGAGAATGCTACTACTTTTGAAATTTCGACGCGAATTTTAAAGACAAAGATTCCAGAGCTTGATAGAGCGACAAAGGAAATAGAAAGAGAAAATAAGCTGCAAGCATTGTTTGAATCGTGCGTTTCGGCTCCTCTAAGAGAATTTTCCAGTGACATCCTAATGCTTGATGTAGCAAATTTACTGCCGCCTTACCATCGCGATTGCGTACTGCTCGACGGGCTAAATAGCGTAATTGATATGCCTTGGCAATTTGTCCCCATTCCGCGATAAACTCAGGGGCATAGATTTGAGCCTTCGCGATCGCGCGTTCCCACGCCTCATACTGTTTCATCATATTTGCCGATAGCCCTCCAGCATTTACCCGATATAGCGTTAGGGCTTCGGGAATACCTTCAAACTGCCAATTGGTTTGTAAAGCGATGCGCAGCCAGCATTCAATATCCTCAGACTGGCGAAAGGTATCGTCAAAGTAGAAATCTTCTTCACTGCCATAGAGATTGGCTTGAAACTTAATTGCATCAAACACCTCCCTCCGAATTACAGGCGCAGAACCATTGCCAATCGGATTGCGACAGAGCACTTGGGCAGATGTAATCCCCGTTAATTTGGGAGTTTGTTTGATTCCCAAAGGCTTTCCCAACTCATCGATAAAACTCGAAGGACAATAGCTCACACCCACCAGAAGATTGAGATCGAGGTGCTGTACGTGTTTTTCTAGTTTTTCAGGCAACCAAAGATCGTCGCTATCCAAAAGCGCAATATATTCACCTTTAGCATGACGAATCCCTGTATTTCTGGCTCCCGCCAAACCGCGATTTTTTTGTTGCACGATCTGAATGCGTGGATCTCCAAATTCTCGCGCAATCTCAATACTGCGATCGGGGGACTCATCATCGACAATAATTAGCTCAAAATCTTGAAACGTCTGCGCGAGAACGCTTTGAATCGTCTCCGCAATATAGGCTTCTACATTGTAAACGGGCACGATCGCCGATACTTTTACCATAACTACACTGCCTTACTTTTTGCGATCGAACAGAACGACTATTGTTTTTAAGATAACTGAAGGTCATACCAAACACTCCAATTTTTCCGATATTCAAGATCGAAGGTTACGACCTTGGCGAAGCTTCTAACACTAGAACGACCGTTCGCTTGCCACATGCCCGTCATGCCTGTTTTTACATCTAAGCGATTCCATTCTGTCAATTTCTCGTCTTGATATTTCATAATCAAGATATTCCGAAACTGTGAAAACTAATCAAGGCTTGGTTTATGCAAAAGATTACTTTACTAGTTTGATATTGTTCTGTTCCAACTGTAACGAAATGCATAATCTTTTCCCCTTATCTTTTTACAATTGCAAAATAAATATAGCGTCCGTAGGTAACTAGAGCCGTGAGTAGGGTACGATGAGGTTGTCGGAACCAGATTCTTAGATCGGATTGAAATGCTCTATTCATAAAATCTACTCCCACTTTAGGTGGCAAACCCAAGCGACAAGCCCGTCGCGCTAAGTATCGTAAATGGATAGCTTTGGCGATCGCATAATGTTTCTGAACTTCATGATGAGCATACACTTTTACCTTCCCCATCAATACTTCCCACCCTGCTTCCATGCGATCTAAATCTGAAGAAAGTCCTGCTTGACTGGTGCGATAATGCATTAAAACGCGATCGATTCCCTCAATTTTGCCCTTTGTCAGCCATATTGCCCGACACAACCATTCGAGGTCTTCGGCAAAGCTCATATCTGTGGCAAAAAGACCTGCCTGCTCAAATACTTTGCGTCTCACAAATAAATTAGAAGTCGTGGTCGTGGGGTTTTCGTACAGAAGATTGGCTAACTTTAGATCGAACAACTGCGAAGTCGAAATCTGTCCCGTTAGTTTCCCATCCTGATTCATAAAAGCCACCCGACTAAAGCTGACTGCTAGGTCGAGATTTGCTTGCATATGTTGAAGATGAGCAGCTAATTTATCTGGAAGCCATACATCGTCAGCATCTAGAAAGGCTATAAATTCTCCTTTGGCTTGATGAATTCCTAGATTTCGAGTGGCTGAAACTCCTTGGTTTTTGCGAGAAATGATTTGAATCCTAGAATCTTTCTCGGCAAAGGGCTGAAGACATTCTAAGGTGTTATCGGTGGAACCATCGTTGATAAGAAATAGTTCCCAATCATGAAACGTTTGATTTTCTACAGATTGGATGGATACGGCGATCGTGGAAGCAGCATTATAAGCAGGAATAATAATAGATATCTTGGGAGACATAAAAACAAATTAAATTCCTGCTTTGGTATTAAAATTATGATTTAGATATGAAATTTAGTATGCCCTATCTCTATTAGCAAGATAAATCAAATGTGTGATTACTGAATATTGAATATTACAAAACCGCGATCGCAGTAGCTGGTAATCTATAACTTATGCAACTTATACGGCTATTTTAAAGTCATCTTATCATCAGTACAAAAATCTATAGCAGTAATTTACAAACAAGAGTAAATCATGAGTGGATCTGTTAGTGTATTAGAGCCTGAGGGCATCATTGATACTACAGGGGGAAATAAATTGCGCTCAGATGTCAGTACTTTACTGGATGCTGGCGCAGAGAGGATTTTGGTCGATCTTAAAAATATTACGTTTATGGATAGTGCTGGGCTTAGAGCCATGGTTGCAACGCAACAACTGACAAGAGCGAAAGGAGCAAAACTCTACATCTGTTCCTTGCACGATCAGTTGCAGATTGCTCTGGAACTAGCAAAAATGGATAGGTTTTTTGATATCCTTCCCGATCGCGCTGCTTTCGATCAGTCGGCATGAGTAATCCCTACCCTTCTGAGATTTACGATGCGATCGTGGTTGGCTCTGGTGCAAATGGAGGAGTTGCCGCGAAGGAACTCAGCGAAAGAGGCTTAAAAGTTCTCGTACTAGAGGCAGGACGAGCGATCGACCCACAGGTTGAACTGGGGCATGAGGTCAGGGATATGGCGAAGCGTTTTTATAACCTTGCCATCTCCAAGCGACAATCACACCAAGCTTTACATCCAGGCTATTGGAAAGCGAACCCCGATCTATATATCGATGAAAAGGAAAACCCCTATAGCACCCCCCCCGATAAGCCTTTCTATTGGACGAGAGGTCGGCAGGTGGGCGGGAAAAGCCTAACTTGGGGTGGAATTACGTTGCGCTTGTCCGACTATGAGTTTAAAGCGGCTAGTCGAGATGGTCACGAGCAAGATTGGCCGATCTCTTACAAAGACTTAGCCCCCTACTACAGCGAGTTGGAACGTTTCTTTAAAGTGCGCGGCGAGCGCAACGGTTTGGCGCAACTGCCCGATGGCGAATATCAGCCAACACTACCTCTGACTCCCGCTGAGCTTCATTTTAAAGCTGTAGTAGAAAAACATTGGTCCGATCGCTGCCTGATCCCTTCACGCGGATTTTCTTTGCACCGATCCACAGCCGCCGAGCCTTGGGCTCCTTCTTCTAGTCAAGGTTCTTCGCTCAAAGCCGCGATCGCGACGGGTAACGTTACCCTGCGATCGGATGCTGTGGTCAGCCATATTCTTTTCGATCCAAATACGCGCAAAGCCCGTGGGGTAGGATATATCGATCGCATCAGTAAAACATCCCATGAGGTGTTTGGTCGTACGGTTGTCTTATGTGCTTCCACAATTGAGTCGGTTCGCATCTTACTGCATTCTACCGAACGCTACCAATCTGGTGGATTGCTCGACACATCGGGAACACTCGGTCGCTTTCTTATGGATCACGTTTCCACTTCCACCTTCTTTTTCTTGCCGGGAATTAAGGATTCCACCAAGTCCTACGATTTATCTGGTTGCGATAGCTTCTTTATTCCCTGCTTTTGTAATTTAGCATCTCAACAAGAGGATTTCCTACGTGGCTATGGTATCTGGGGTGGGATTCAGCGCTTCCCAGCTATACCTAACGTTTTTCGTAAAGTAGGCGAGGGTGCGATCGGCTTTATGGTGGCGCATGGAGAGGTTCTGCCTCGCTATCACAATCGCATTCAATTAAGCCCTGATGTTGTTGATGCATGGGGAATTCCAGTTCCCCATATCGAATGTGCTTGGTCGGATAACGAACACCGCATGTTAACCCATATGCACAGCCAAATCGATGCGGCGATCGCCCTTGCAGGGGGTAAATCCATGAAACTAGCGGATATGTTTCGGATTCCAATCTTTTCTGATTTTGTCCATCGCAAGGAGTCAGACATGGCGTTTTCTGCACCTCCTGGTTATTATATCCATGAAGTGGGTGGTGCGCGCATGGGAACCTCTGCTAGTAACTCCGTTGTGAACGATCGCAATCAGTGCTGGGAAGCCCCAAATCTATTTGTGACTGATGGAGCCTGCTGGCCATCCGCAGGGTGGCAAAGTCCTACCTTGACCGAAATGGCAATCACAGCCCGTGCCAGTGCTTTTATTGCCGATGAGATAGGTAAGGGCAAGTTTTGATTTGGTTTTTCAAAATCCTTAACTCGATTTCACGTTAAAGTAGCTTAATCCAAACTTTATCAGTCTATATGTCTTTACGCTCAGACCTAAACCTAGTCACAATATCGGAATCTGTTTGCTTTGACGGGATCGTAGGCTTCTATAGACATGCTTCTCAAGTCTGTAACGGTGAGATGCGATTTGCGGTATATAAGCCACCTCAAGCCAAATTGGAGGCAGTTCCCGTTCTCTACTTTCTCTCAGGGTTAACCTGCACCGAAGAGAACTTCATCACAAAAGCAGGGGCGCTTCAGCACGCGGCAGAATATGGATTAATGCTGGTTGTGCCCGATACCAGTCCGCGCAAGACAGGGATTCCCGATGAAGATAAGGATTGGGACTTTGGCGCAGGTGCGGGTTTTTATGTGAATGCTACTCAAGAGCCTTGGCGATCGCATTATCAAATGTACAGTTATGTCACGGAAGAATTACCAGCCCTGATTGCGGCAAACTTTCCCGTCCGAAGCGATCGCCAAGGTATTTTTGGCCATTCTATGGGAGGGCATGGAGCTTTGATCTGCGCCCTGCGCAACCCACAGCGATATCTCTCGGTTTCCGCCTTTGCCCCGATCGCAGCACCGATGCAATCGGCTTGGGGGCAAAAGGCTTTTACAGGCTATCTGGGCGAAAATCCAGAGCTATGGCGCACCTACGATGCCAGCGAACTGGTGCTAAGTGCCAAGTACGGTCGTCCTATTTTGATCGATCAGGGCATGAGCGATCGCTTTCTAGACGAGCTATTGCCCGATCGGTTCGAACAAGCTTGTATCAAAGCCGAACAGCCTTTGATTTTACGCAGGCAGACGGGCTACGATCACAGCTATTACTTTATCAGCACCTTTATCGCCGACCACATGCGCCATCATGCCCAAGCCCTACTAGAGGGATGAATCGCACCCAAAAGCCATGTTTCGCTAGCTTAATTCTGCCGTATCATGGGTGCAGATAACTCTTGTCAAACCTGCTCGAAATCTATGTCTGCGCTATCGCCCGATCTCCAACGAAAACTAGCCGAACCGCTGAAAATTGGCGACTTTGAGCTAAATAGTCGGGTATTGCAATCGCCCTTATCTGGTGTGACCGATATGGTGTTTCGCAGATTGGTACGAAACTATGCACCCGAGTCGATGATGTACACCGAAATGGTGAATGCCACTGGGCTGCATTACATCAAAGAATTGCCCAAGATCATGGAAGTCGATCGCTCCGAAACACCGATCAGCATTCAGCTATTTGACTGTCGCCCCGACTTTCTCGCCGAAGCTGCCCAAAGAGCCGTTGAGGAAGGTGCAGATACGGTTGATATCAACATGGGTTGTCCCGTGAATAAAATCACCAAAAATGGCGGAGGTTCTTCTTTGCTGCGCCAGCCTGAGATTGCCGAAGCGATCGTGCGCACGGTCGCCAATGCCGTCAATGTCCCTGTCACTGTCAAAACAAGGATTGGCTGGAGCGAAACTGAAATCAATATTTTAGAATTTGCCCGACGCATGGAAGCAGCTGGAGCGCAGATGATTACCGTGCATGGACGTACTCGCGCTCAGGGCTATAATGGGCCTGCCAAGTGGGAATGGATTCGTCGCGTCAAGGAAGTTCTATCGATTCCCGTGATTGCCAATGGCGATATTTTTACTGCCGAAGCCGCGATCGCTTGTTTAGAAGCCACAGGAGCTGATGGTGTCATGTGCTCCCGTGGAACTCTGGGCTATCCCTTTTTGGTGGGTGAAGTCGATCATTATTTAAAAACAGGGTCGCATAAGCCCAAACCAACGCCAATCGAGCGGCTCAAAGTCGCCCGCGAACATTTGGTGGGGCTGCATGAATACAAAGGCGATCGCGGCATTCGCCAAGCCCGCAAACATATGACTTGGTATGCCAAAGGTTTTGCGGGTGCGGCTCTATTGCGCGGACAATTATGTTTGGTCGAAAATTTGCAGCAGGGGTTAGACTTACTGGACAATGCGATCGCAAAATTAGAAAATCCTGATTATCCGATCGCGGCGAGTGCTGAGGATCTGGCATTTACCGTTGCCATGTAGGGACAGCAATATCAAAGCAGCTAAATCAAAAGGTGACATGACAAATTATGAAAAAATTTAAGTTAATCGGAAATCGGTTACTCAGAATTCTTGTCCTGCTTTTAATTGCTGCTGCGGTTGGCTTTGGGGTGATCTGGATTGGAACTCAAAAGCCCCCAGCCCCTGTCGTAGAGACCCAAAAGCCCCCAGGGTCTAGCCTCTTAAATACTACACTCAAAGAGTTTGATGATAAGGGCAATTTACTCTGGGAAGTTAAATCAGAACGGGCTGACTATAGACAAGACCAAAAGGTGGCGGATGTCGTCAAGGTTCAGGGCAAATTTTATAAAGACGGCAAGCCCCTGATTGAGGCAACCGCTGATGGAGGCGTGATCAACCAAGCCAATCGCGAAATTACCTTAAAAAGTAATGTCAAGGCGATCGCACTCAAAGATAAAATCACCTTGGTTGCCGATAATATGGTGTGGAACTCCGATCGAGACCTGCTTACCGCTACGGGGCATCTTAAGATCGATAAGTTCGATCAAAAAATTTCGATCGTGGGCAAAACCCTCAAGGCAAACCCCAGTGTGAATACCTTCACGATTGAGAAAGACGTGATCGTTACCTCCGTGAAGCCACCCGTAGAAATTAAAGGGGAAGCGATTACTTGGAACGCTGACACCCATAAGGTATTTAGCAAGTTGCCGATCGATGTGTTGCAGGTCAAAGATAAACTGACACTTAAGGCAAAAAAAGGAGAATGGGATACCAAAACCCAACTCGTGACCCTAGAGGATGAAATTAAGGGCAAAGATCCGAAGTTAGATGTGGAGATTGAAACCTCGAAGGTGTTGTGGAATATTGAGAAACAATTAGTCACCCTGCCTGTGGAATTTAAAGCGATTAGTACTAGTCGGGGCTTAGAAGTAACAGCCATGAAAGGAGAAGCCCAACTCGATAAAGAGAAAATCAATCTCGTCGGTCGCGTCCAAGCTAGTTTTAAATCCACTCAAGGTGTAGTCAATGCCGACAAGGTAGAATGGTTGGTTCCTACCCAAATGGTGACAGGCGATGGTAACGTCACCTATCGACAACCTGACAAGAATTTGAATGTGGCGGGCGATCGTGCGGTTGCCAATCTCGAAAAGCAAACCGTTCAGGTCACAGGAACCAATGTGATTACCCAAATTACGCCGCAGTGATATGTCGAAATTTAGTCGCAGGCAATTTGTTAGCACTTCTATCTTGTCCGCCTCAGCGATCGCACTGGGACAGTATGGCTGCTCTCCCGCAATCAATGCTAATACGCCACCCCTCTCCAATCAAAAAGAAGCGACAAAATCAAATCAAACCGATATTCTGGCGATCGGTGCGGGTGTAGCGGGACTTGCGGCTGCTAAAAATTTGAGCGCAGAAGGCTATAAAGTCATCGTTCTTGAAGCCCGCGATCGCATTGGTGGCAGAATTAGGACGGATAATTCTTTGGGCGTTCCCATCGATCTGGGTGCGGCATGGATTCATCGCAAAAATGGAAATCCGATTACCAAACTCGCCCAACAATTTCAAATACAAACTCTGGTAACGGATTTTGATGCGATCGCACTCTACGGCAGCGATGGCAAAAGCCTGAGCCAGTCAGAAATCGAACAAATTGAGCTGGCTTACAAAGAGGTAGAAAGTGAAATTTCCAAGCTCAGAATCGCAGCCAATGAATCTGACAATGAATCCTTAAACACCAGCTTAGAAGAAGCTGTATCAAAAATCTTAGCGACGAAAAATTTTTCACCCAAAACCTTACAGGGTATAAATTGGCAACTTGCCTCTCAAATTGAAATTGAGAATGGTGCAAGTCTATCGGAACTAGCACTCAAGACCCATGATGAAGATTTAGAATTTACAGGTATGGATTTGGTCTTCCCAAAAGGCTACATTCAGATTGTCAATGGGTTGGCACAGGGACTCGATATTCGTTTGGGGATTACGGCAAACAAGGTGGAATACAATGCACAAGGCGTAAGTATTTCCACAAGTCAAGGTACATTCCAAAGCGATCGCGCTATCATTACGGTTCCCTTGGGCGTACTCAAACAGGGCAGCATTGCCTTTGAACCTCCTTTGCCGCAGGCAAAGCTACAAGCGATTCAGCATTTGGGCATGGGCGCTCTCAATAAAGTCGTCCTCAAGTTCCCCAAACAATTTTGGGATGAATCTCCTCACTTTATAGGACTGCTGAAGGACAACCGATCTCAGATAATGGATTATTGGAATTGGCAAAAGTATGTGGATGTGCCCGTGTTGGCTGCCTTGGTGGGTGGAACCTATTCTCGAGAACTAGAGAAAATGCCCCTCGATCGGGTTGTGGGAATTGTGATAGCCGATCTAAAGATGATGTTTGGCAGTTCTATTCCTGAGCCAACCCATGCGATCGCAACCCAATGGCATAGCGATCCGCTTTCTAGAGGTTCCTATTCGATTATGCCACGCGGATCTTCGTTGACAGATCGTGAGGTCTTAGCTGAGCCCGTAGGCGATCGCTTGTTCTTTGCGGGTGAGGCAACCCATAAAGCTTATCCCAGTTCAGTACATGGCGCTTTCCTATCAGGGGAACGCGAAGCCAAAAGAATTGCTAGCCTTGCTCGCTAACAGAACAGATGCTACGAATGTAGTTCAATTTCATCTGTTTCCTTTCCCTTGACTTTTGGAAAGATTAACACACCAGTTCTCGCAGTTGAATGACGTTACCCTCAGGGTCGCGACCATCGCAAACTCGAAAAGTCTGAAACTGCCACTCTTGCTCGGCGGGGTTTAACTCACCGCCAAATTGTGCAGCAAGGGTACGGGCAATGCTGAGGTTTGGGATCAGAAAGATCGGCTTTACAGCAGCATCTTCTCTACGAACGGGTGGGTTCGCAATTTCGATCGCAGAAGCAATCTCCGATGGGATTTGCAGTACAACGAGCTGAAAAGATGAGGATTCGAGGACAACATAGTCATCTTCCTTCTCAGTGACCTTTAGTCCTGTGACCTCTGCATAGAAAGTACTGACGCGATCGAGATTCTTGGCATATATAACTGCACCTGCCGTGATGGAAGTAGACATAGATTTGCTTTTTCCAAAGTTATAAAGGGAACAAAATTCTCAAAGTAAAATTGTCGGTCAAAATATTGATTTCTTCCAGCCCAAAATTCCCAAAATGAGCATCCATAACATTAACAGCACACCTCCTAACATAGCAAGCAACATTCCCAACTCAGAAAACCCAGTATAGACATACACAATGTCCCCAACTAGCGTTGGATTGTCTTCAGTCTCTTTTGGATACTTGGAACTAACAGCAGGAAGTCTTTAGCATCTCTTCTGAACTACACTTGGTTTCTTTCATCTTGTAATCTAGGACATTTCCCCCAGCATCTAATTGGACTTGGCAACATTCCAAGAGCAAGGCTTTCAACTTTTGCCGACCGCGTTGAACCCGTGATTTTGCCCCCGATAGGGATAGACCCAGATTTTCGGCAGCAACTCGTTGCGATAGCCCATGAATTTCGACTAGATCGAGGGCTTCTCGGTAAGATTCGGGTAGTTCTTGAAGCATAGGTTTCAGACAAGCAGAAAGTTCTCGATTAAAGTTAGGTGACTCGCCTTCCAAAAGGAATTCCTCAGTTTGAGGATTTGGGGCATTCAGCTCCAGATCCACCGCGTCTCCAGCGATAATTTCTCGCTGTCGTACTGGCGATCGATAGTAATCTATAACGGCATTGCGCGTAATCTGAAACATCCAAGAGACAATGCGATCGCTATCCCTAAGCGTAGAGATACGCAGATGAATGCGGAGAAAAACTTCTTGCAGGATATCATCGGCATCACTGGGATTTTGAACGCGTTGCAAAATAAATCCACGCAATCGATGGTGAAATGTCTGCCAAAGATGATTAACCTTGTTTCCCATGTTTAGCACATACTACATTCAAAATTCTTAACTACTGACAGCCGCAGGTTGCTGGCGCTGCCACTTCGATTCCACAACACTCCGATTTTTTGTCCGCGTCGCAGCAGCTAGCTTGCTCGTTCACCGAGCAACAGGCTGAAGATTGTTCGGCTTTAGAATTGAAAAACTGCTTCAGATGATCGGGTACATCGGCATAGGTGTTTGGTAACACAATAGCGCGTTGTTGATGGTTGTAAATTTCCCCTAAGATAGCATCTACGATCGTACCTACGGGGGCTTCGGTGTATTCCTCGCCTTGATAGCGCCACACTCGGCAGTTTATGCGATCGCATCCACATAGGCCGGTGCAGGAGTCACATGGACTCTCCAAGGTTTCGAGGGCAATATCTGCCCCATTGATTCGGATAGTCGGAGAAGCTGCAAACTGGAGTTGCCGAGCTTGTGACTCAGATTCAATCACGATAGGACGTACAGAGATAGTCATCCCCATCGTTTTAAGGAGAGCTTGCAGGAGTGCGATCGCCTGCTGAATATTTACCAAAGCGCCCACACAACGGGTGCAGGTATTCAGGTCTAAAGCTAGTAATTCCAAGTCAAGGGTTCGAGTTGGATGATTCATAACAGGACTAATATTCATGACTGATTTCCCCAGTTTGATGGTGTCGTAAGTGATGTCGTCAGCGATGCACCCTAACGATGCCGCTTAACAATGTACTTACACAAAAGACGGAGATCTCCCAAAAAGGACGCAAGCTAAATTTTATTGTGGGCGATCGCCCTTGACTTAGAGTGCACTCTAAGGTTTAGAGTTAGTTTTATGGAAAGGACATTTACGATTCAAGAAGCGGCAGAAGAGACAGGCATAAGTACGCATACATTGCGCTACTACGAACGCATGCATCTTCTCGATCCGATCGCTCGTGATCGGAGTGGGTATCGTACATTTACAAATTACGATCTGGACTGTGTCAGATTTCTGACCAAGCTTCGCGCTACGAAAATGCCTATCCGCCAGATGCAGCAGTTCGCGGAGCTACGCCGACAGGGAATTTCTTCGGCACACCAAAGACGATTGCTATTGGAAGAGCATTACGATGTGGTGACTGCTAGCCAGCAAGAACTGAATCACAGCCTTGAAGTAATTCGCAAGAAAATTGCGTACTACAAGGAACTGGAGGAAAAGAAGATTACTAGCGAAGCAGAATCCTATCAACTTCCGACTTATATGGCAATGGTTCGAGGAGGAACGATCGATCGTTCAATTCACCTGCCCTTAGATCCAGAAATTGCCGCACAAAAATTAATCGAACATCTCGATCCAGCTAGTATATCCAAGCTAATCGAACAATTGCAACGCTCGAACAACAATCCAAATGCTAGGATGGGCGACACGAAGCATCGTTCGTCCTAACCCTAAAATCTTGAGAAAATAACTAAAGGAGTCAATCCATGAAATTGAGAAAACTGGGTAATCAAGGACTAGAGGTTTCCGAACTCGGTCTTGGCTGTATGGGAATGTCTGAGTTTTATGGCAGTGGAGACGAACAAGAGGCGATCGCCACGATTCATCTTGCCCTAGACCTTGGCGTTAACTTCATCGATACCGCAGACATGTATGGACCTTTCACGAACGAACAACTGGTTGGGAAAGCGATTAACGACCGACGCGATCGCGTCGTCTTAGCTACCAAATTTGGCAATGTCCGCAGTGCTGATGGCGGCTGGCTAGGCATTAGCGGCAAACCCGAATATGTGCGTCAGGCTTGCGATGCCTCGTTACAGCGTTTGGGCGTTGATGTCATCGACCTCTATTATCAACACCGCGTGGATGTCACCGTACCGATCGAAGAAACCGTTGGCGCAATGGCAGAATTAGTCCAACAGGGAAAGGTCAGGTATCTCGGCTTGTCAGAAGCTGCACCCGCAACGATTCGCCGCGCCCAAGCTATCCATCCCATTTCGGCATTACAAACGGAATATTCTCTTTGGAGTCGCGATCCAGAGGACGAGATTTTGCCAACTTTGCGAGAATTAGGCATTGGCTTTGTTCCCTATAGTCCTTTAGGTAGAGGTTTTCTGACGGGTGCGATCGCAAGTCCCGATGATTTTGCCCCCGATGACTTTCGACGTAGATCGCCGCGCTTTCAAGGTGAAAACTTTGTTAAAAATCTGCAAGTCGTGGAGCAGGTAAAAGCGATCGCTGTTGAAAAAGGGATTACCGCAGGGCAATTGGCGCTAGCTTGGCTCTTGGCTCAAGGCGAGGATATCGTTCCCATCCCTGGAACCAAACGCCGTACCTATTTGGAAGAAAATATCGGAGCAGCAACAGTAACGCTGACTGCCGAAGATCTGAGCCGCATCGATGCTGTCGCGCCCCAAGGTGTTGCCGCAGGCGATCGCTATCCCGCCCAAAACATGAGTTCTCTCAATCGTTAATATTGGAGTTATTGGGAAATAAGACCAAGTTCCAGAACTTGGTCTTATTTCCCATTCCTTTTATAGAGGTGCCCGCAAGGCATTTAAGATTAACTCGATATTCCAAGATTGAATTCCCAGTAATAATGGATCGGAAGGATGGATAGTATTAATTAAATGGACGCGCGTATCTAATTTAGCCCAAGTAAGGGCAGATTCTGGGAATCCATCTTCAATCCATATGATTTTGGGAGCGTTCCCAGCATGATAAAGAACCGCGATGGTTTTGCCATCCTCCAATTCATCGAGTGTCAATTGTTTGCCGTACTTTCCTGTTATATACCTACTCTTTTCAAAAGAGATAGGATAGCCCACCGTCCAAGGAGCTATGCCAGCCCACCGATTCCAGATATTGGAATGTTCTCGCCAACCCGAAGACATCCAAATGGGTTTGATATGCTTTGCTCGATCCACATCATGTAGGAAAGGCTTCACCATCGGTGATGGACTGCCATATAAATCCCTGCCTTGGTATGTGCCAAGAAGTTGCGATCGCGAATTGATACTTGTGTTAACGACCCCATCAATATCAAGAAAAAGAACGACTGGCTCCATTTGCTTCGCTTCCTATGGGTATTCATAAAAAGTATTCGCACCGATAAATCTTACATCAAAAACAATTCACACAGAGAGATGACCTGTGCAAAAAGATGGCAAAAAAGATGGAGGTATGGTTATTTTTGTAACGCCTATCCTAAGCGGACATGGTGTATTTTAGGCTCAGTGCAAACAAGCAACAATCCTAACTTAGTTGTAAACTGTGGGATAGTTGGTTGTCCAAGGTCAGGCAAGAAGCCTAACCCACATCAGTTCTTATGAATTAATTCGGATTGTTATATCAACGGAAACTACTCTCAAACGTACACAATTTCTAATGCAACAACTTACCCCCAACCCCAGTTTTAGTCTTACTATCAGAGTGCAACTGCCCAACCGAGCAGGAATGTTGTCTTCAGTGATCAAAGCCTTAGCCGATGCCGGGGGGAATCTCGGTCAAATCGATCTGATTCAGCAGACGCGTAAGATTTCTGTGCGTGACATTACGGTAAACGCTTACAGTTCCGAGCACGAAGAAGAACTCGTCAAGGTGGTTAAGGAAATTCAGGATGTGCGATTTATTGACGTGCACGATCGCACGTTCAATCTCCACCAAGGTGGCAAAATCAGCATTCACTCTAAAATTCCAGTCAAGGGACAAGACGATCTGGCAATGGTCTATACTCCCGGTGTGGGCAGAATTTGCATGGCGATCGCGGCGGACAAGAGCAAAGCCTACGACTATACGATTAAGTGCAACACGATCGCCGTTGTCACCGATGGTAGTGCTGTTTTAGGTCTAGGCAATATTGGACCTGAAGCTGCAATGCCCGTCATGGAAGGCAAAGCGATGCTGTTTAAACAATTCGCTGACCTAGATGCCTTCCCCATTTGCCTTGCTACCCAAGACGTCGATGAAATTGTCCAAACCGTGAAGTTTCTCGCACCTACCTTTGGTGGCGTCAATTTAGAAGACATCAGTGCGCCTCGCTGCTTTGAAGTCGAAAAACGCCTGCGCGAAGAACTAGACATTCCTGTGTTTCATGACGATCAGCATGGAACTGCGATCGTGGTGGTGGCAGCGATGCTCAACGCACTCAAGGTCGTCAACAAGCCGATTGAGAAGGTTCGCATTGTGATGAATGGAGCGGGTGCTTCGGGAATTGCTGTGGCAAGGCTTCTCCGCAAGGCAGGTGCGGCAAACATTCAAATGTGCGATTCCCAAGGTTGCATTTCTACGGATCGTCCCAATCTATCGCCTGAGAAGCTAGAATTTGCCAGCGAAAAAGCAGGCAGCCTTGCGGAAACCATCAAGGGAGCCGATGTGTTTGTCGGTCTGAGCGTCGCGAAAGCCCTTTCGCCTGAAATGGTTCGCAGCATGGCTGAAGATCGCATTGTCTTTGCGATGGCAAACCCCACACCTGAAATTCAACCCGAACTGGTGGAAAATGATGTGGCAGTGATGGCAACGGGACGCAGCGATTATGCCAACCAAATCAATAATGTCTTGGCGTTCCCTGGTATCTTTAGAGGTGCGTTGGATGCCAGAGTCAAACGTATTACCACTGAGATGAATCTAGCCGCTGCCCAAGCGATCGCTTCTTTAGTTAGCAGTAGCGAACTAGCTCCCGATTTCATCATCCCTTCGGTATTCGATCCGAGGGTCTCTAAGGTGGTGGCATCGGCAGTCCAGCAGGTTGCCTATCAACAGGGCTTGGCAAATTCTTAGGTAATATCAGTTCGGGATAAGGATTTCGGAACAAAGCAAGCCGACTTGCTGAAAGCGAGGGGTTTGATCCCCCTGCCCTATCGGGCATCCCCCTTACGAAAGGGGGACAAGTGAGTTCTCCCCAGCCTACTTTTTGTAGGGGGGAGTTTTTGTTGGGTGGGGTGAACTTCTCACAAAATCGATAATCTGGGGGTACGCGAGCTGCGGCAGGGAAGCGATTTCAGTAAATATTTCAACAAGCAGGGATTTAAGGAAAAAGTCATACAAATCGTTCTGAAATCTGACTGAAACGGTTAAGATATACATCAATATCCCCGCCGCTACAGCTTACGCATGAGTGTAGAGATTAGTTTTGAGACTTATTTAAGGACTGTTGTCGATCGATACAGGCAATGGTGGTGCTTGTATACGCTGACGGATGCGACAGGTCGGGAATCGCAACGGGTGGAACGCGAGCAGATTGCACCTGCTTTTTTTGATTTTGGCTTAATGGTGCAGACTGTACAGCAGCAAGAACAAGGGCGGGAATTTGAGCAAGATCGGGATAAGCAAGAGAAAAAAGAAAAAATAGAACGGTTGCCTGTGCTGGAAGGGATCTGCAAATATGCAGCGGAGCATGTGTTACTGGTGGGGCGACCGGGATCGGGAAAGTCAACGGCTTTAGCAAGGCTGTTGTTGGAGGAATCCCAAAAATCTCTTGAGGATCGCCAAGCGAAAATCCCCGTACTGGTGGAGTTGCGGTATTTGCCATCTGAGGCGAATGAGTCTTCGGTAATTGAGCGGATTCGGGCGTTTATTTTGACACACGATCCTACTTTGGATTTGGATGTGTCGGCGATTGAAAATCTATTGCGTCAGGGGCGTTTTTTACTGCTGGTGGATGGGGTGAATGAGCTGCCATCGGATCGCGGTCGCGCTCAGGTGAATCAATTTCGGGAGCTTTATCAAAAGACTTGCCCGATGATTTTTACGACACGGGAGTTGAGTGCGGGTGGGGATTTAGGGATTGCGAAGCGGCTAGAGATGCAGCCTTTGACGGAGCCGCAGATGCAGCAGTTTGTGATGGCGTATTTGCCGACGCAGGGGGAGAGGTTGTTGCGGCAGTTGTCGGGACGGTTGCGGGAGTTTGGGCAAACGCCTTTGTTGTTATGGATGCTTTGTTCGTTGTTTCAGCGATCGGAACAGATTCCGCCGAATTTGGGTATGGTGTTTCGTGCCTTTACGGTGGGTTATGGCGACAGAATTAAGCAGGATGTGACGCTATCGAAGGATTCGCGGGCATGGTGGGGGCGGTTGTTGCAGTATTTAGCCTTTAAGATGACCTGCGGCGAAAATCTGACGGAATTGCAGGTGGCGATTTCGCGGCGGGATGCGGAGCAGTTTTTGGTGGAGTTTTTGCAAGGGAAAGTAGAGTTTGCGGACGATTGCGCGGTGCGGTGGCTAGAGGATTTGCTGAAGCATCATTTGATTCAGATTAGCAATGACCGCATTGAGTTTCGGCATCAGTTGATTCAGGAATATTATGCGGCGGAGTGGTTGTTGGGGCTGTTGCCGAGTTTGAGTGATGGGCGGTTACAGCAGGTCTATCTCAATTATTTGAAATGGACAGAACCTTTGGCGTTGATGTTGGAGTTGGTGGAGGGTGAGGAGCAGGCAGTGCGGGTGGTAAGGCTGGCGCTGGAGGTGGATTTGCGGTTGGGGGCGAGGTTGGCTGGGGCGGTGAAGTATGGATTTCAAGAGAAAACTTTTGGAGTGTTGATTCGGGAAATAGAAGAATGGAAAATTCCTCAAGTGTCGGCGATCGAGCTTTTTATTGAAACAAAATCAAATTTTGCAGTTGCCCCTCTCATACGTGCTCTCAAAGATTCAAATGATTATGTACGTAGGAATGCAGCAAATGCTTTGGGCAAGCTTGGCAGTGAAAAAGTGGTCGAACTGCTCATTCAAGTGCTCAAAGATTCAACTGATTCTGTACGTGAGAATGCCGCAGAGGTTTTGGGTAAGATTGGCAGTGAAAAAGCAGTTGACGCTCTCATACTTGCTCTCAAAGATTCAAATNATTNTGTACGTAGNAATNCAGCAAATGCTTTGGGCAAGCTTGGCAGTGAAAAAGCAGTTGACGCTCTCATACTTGCTCTCAAAGATTCAAATTATTTTGTACGTAGAAATACAGCAAATGCTTTGGGCAAGCTTGGCAGTGAAAAAGTGGTCGAACCGCTCATTCAAGCGCTCAAAGATTCAAATTATTTTGTACGTGGGGATGCAGCAGATGCTTTGGGCAAGCTTGGCAGTGAAAAAGTGGTCGAACTTCTCATTCAAGTGCTTAAAGATTCAACTGATTCTGTACGTGAGAATGCCGCAGAGGTTTTGGGTAAGATTGGCAGTGAAAAAGCAGTTGACGCTCTCATACTTGCTCTCAAAGATTCAAATGATTATGTACGTAGGAATACCGCAGAGGTTTTGGGTAAGATTGGCAGTGAAAAAGCAGTTGACGCTCTCATACTTGCTCTCAAAGATTCAAATTATTTTGTACGTAGAAATACAGCAAATGCTTTGGGCAAGATTGGCAGTGAAAAAGCAGTTGACGCTCTCATACTACTAGGTATCAAAGATTTAAATGATTATATGCGTGAGGTAGCAGCAGAGGCTTTGGGTAATATTGGTGGCGACAAAGCAGTTTACCCTCTCATACGTGCTCTCAAAGATTCAAATGATTCTGTACGTAGGAATGCAGCAGTTGCTTTGGGCAAGATTGGCAATGATAAAGCAGTTGACCATCTCATACTACTAGCTCTCAAAGATTCAAATGATTCCGTATTTAGGAATGTAATAGAGGCTTTGGACAATATTGCTGAATCCGATCGCAACTTACCCACCCTCACCCAACAACTCCCCCACCTCCTCACCCTCATCCCCACAGAAGCCAGCCAACAAGCCCTCTCAGTCATCACCGCCATCCAAGCCCGATGCAAATACTACAACTACGACATAGCCCAAACACCTTTGCAGGAAACAGAAAATCGTGCTAATCCTGTAGAGAGAATATTACAAGAAATCCATCAAACCCTTAAAACCATGCCAGAAACTAGAAAAAGCAATTTCAACGCAGAAGTTATCCAATATATTGAAAACAACTCAGGCGAAGTCATTGCCAAAAAATATGCCAACGATCCAGCCTTGCTACAGACAATAAACGAGATCGTGCAAGTTCTCGCCAACTTGCAAAAAGATCATCCCACTGCAACTGAAGCCGAAGCCAAAGACATTATCGAAGCAGAATTTAAAGAAATTCAAAACAACCAACCACATAGATGGACGACTTTCCGTCAGCAACTCCTCAACCCTGAACGCTGGCTAAATGGCGGTAAAGCCACAATTAGCGAAATCGCCAAACATTATGCCGAAAACAGCGTATTTCTCAAAGCTGGAGTCGCCTTCCTTGATGGATTTAGCGCCGATGAAGAGTAAAAAAGTAAAATGTCAGCAAAAGATCTGTTTCACGATGCAGTTAGACGAGGGTTAGAAAAAGACCATTGGCAAATAACTGACGATCCACTAGAACTGGAATGGGAAGAAGTTAAAGTTAAGATTGACTTAGCTGCGGAGCGCTTAATTGCTGCCGAACGAGACCAACAAAAAATTGCGGTTGAAATTAAAAGCTTTATCAGTACATCTGCCATTAGCGACTTTCATACAGCACTGGGACAATTTCTCAACTATAGAATCATGCTAGAAGTTAATGAACCCGATCGCCAACTTTATTTAGCAATTCCCCTAGATGCCTATGAAACATTTTTTCAAAGCCGCTTTGCCCAAGCATCGATCGAGCGGTATCAATTAAAGCTGATTGTTTATGAACCCATCGCTGAGGAGATAGTCAAATGGATAAACTAGAAAATTACCGTTTATACATTCAAAATCTTTTGGAAAGGCATAGTCATTTTAAAACTCAAGACGGTGTACAGAATGAGTTGATTTTTGACACCGTGCGCGATCGCTATCAACTGATGCGTGTGGGCTGGAAAGGTTTGAAGCGGGTCTATCATACTGTTCTGCATTTTGACATCAAAGATGGAAAGATCTGGCTACAGCAAAATACAACTGATATTGACATAGGACAAGAGTTACTAGAGTTTGGTATTCCCAAAGAAGACATTGTGCTGGGCTTACATCCTCCCTACAAAAGACCCTATACAGGCTATGGTGTGGCTTAGACGGCTATCTCCTGTAACAAAACTAACCACTAAACATTACCCAGTAAGAAAAATATGACCTTTAACTTCAACGCCCCCGTAGGACAAGTCATCGCAGGCGATCAAACCGTCACAGGCGACAACATCGGCACGCAAAATAACTACTACGGTATAGATGACCCCGACACCCAACAACTAGCGATCGAACTCGACGAACTACTGCAAGGAATCGTTCCACAAATTTCCGATCCCACCAGCGAAGCAGGCAAAGAAATCATCACTGCCACTGCACTGAAAGAGATAGAAAAGAAGCCAACGCTTAAAGATCGATTAGTTGCTGCGCTTACAGCAGGTGCATTTGAAGCGATCAAAAAAATCGCCAAAAATGATTTTGTTGAAGTCTTCCTCGCCGCCTTCAAAGCAGCCCTTGAAGCCAAGCCTAAAAAGTAAAAATGCTTCTCATAGCTGTCTGATAGACTATTCATGACAGAAACTATAATGAAAGTACTTCCACAACAGATTGCCAAACTTGAGGAACTAAATAATGACACTCGAACAACTAGAAAACGAAGTACTTGCATTACCCCAAGACTCCTTAATTCATCTATTCACCCGACTAATCGAACAACTAGGCAAAACCAACGAGATCGATCGCGAAGTTGAAAACGACTGGCTCGAAGAAGCTGAAGCACGCGATCGCGATCTAACCAGTGGAAAAGTTATAGGCTATCCCGCCAGCCAAGTATTTACAGACCTTCGTGCATCCCTAGCCTAGAAACTTGCGATGAAGAAAATCATTTTTCATCCACTAGCACAACAAGAGCTAAACGATGCGATTGGCTACTACCAAACTCAAGACAAAGCGATCGCCTTAGAGTTTTTAAATGCCGTAGAGTCCTCAACCAACTTACTAACCCGTTATCCTGAACTCGGTTTAAAATTTCGAGGTTCAATTCGGCGATTAGTGATATCAAAGTTCCCGTATTCGCTTCTATACCGTCTTGTGGATGGTGAGCAAGTTTATATTTTAGCGATCGCGCATCACAAGCAAAAACCTAACTATTGGCGCAAACGGAACTAATCTTGAACAATTAGACACATGGATAATCAACCGACTGGCAACAAACAACGCCCCAAATGTATAGGCATGGGCGACAGTGGCATGACCAACCTATCAGAACGAGTTGATGAGCTACTTTATGCAGATCATCAACCCCCATCTCCCGTTAAAAAACGTCGAGCAGGGATATTAAAAGGTACATTCGTTTTGCCATTACCCGATGACTTTGATGAAACGTTAGCCGACTTTCAGGAATATTTATGACAGTACAAGACCTAGCGATCGCCAAAATCCAAAATCTTCCCAACGAACTTGTTCAGGAAGTAAGTGATTTTATTGACTTTCTCATGCTCAAACAAGACAATCAACGCTGGCAGCAATGGACACAATTTAGTGAATCCTTAGCGATCGGCGAATCTGACTTTAGCGACTATCTCAAAAACCTAGAAGACTACGAAGAAAGACTAGTACGCGGAGAAATCCAATGGTAACAGTCGCCAGAGGCGATATTGTCTTATGTGACCTAAATCCCGTAATTGGTACAGAACAATCAGGCATCCGACCTGTGGTTACAGAGTGAGTTGATTTTTGACACCGTGCGCGATCGCTATCAACTGGTTGAGGTCAGTTGGCAAAATGGTCGTCGCATCTACGGCACACTTCTGCATATTGATATCATTAACAATAAGCTCTGGATTCAACAAGATGGAACTGAAGCAGGAATTGCTGACGATTTAATCGCTCTTGGTATTCCTAAACACCAGATTGTATTAGGTTTCAAGCCTATAGATCGTCGCAAACTGACCGAGTTTGCTGTTTCCTAAATGTTGAGCTAGAAATTGAAAAAAGCGATCGCCACTAGGCAAAACATGCTTTCACGATTCTATTCCATTACGTTCTCCATAATTTATTCAAGGCTACTTCCATGACCCACACCACCACGCCTCAAAAAGCGATCGCCCGCTTGAATACGCCGCAGTTGCTCAAGGGTGGCTTATACCTGACTTGGGGAGCAAGCGTGCTGGTGCTGATTGCCACAATTGCGGCAGTACAGGGACAACGATATGCAATCAAAACAATTGGGAAAGATACGGCTCCAAGTATTATCGCCGCTCAGCAAATTAAAGCGGGGCTTGCCGATCTCGACGCCAATGCTGCCAATAAATTGCTGGTTGAGGTAGGCAAAAATCCTGAGGCAGAGAAAGCCTATGATAAACGCCGCCAAGAAGTTATCGATGCTTCGTTGTCTGCGGCAGAAAATATTACCTACGGCGATGCCGAACGCGTTCCTATTCGGAAGCTATTTGTGGCGTTGGGCGACTATCGCATCAAGATCCATGAAGCACGCATCTTTCAAAAGCAAAAAAATGAAGGAGCGACTTTGGCAGCTTACCGTGGTGGTGCGGACATTATCGACAATACACTCTTATCTGCTGCGGATGACCTAGATCGGGCAAATCGCGAAGTACTCGATCGCATTTACCGCGAGCAGAAGTTTGCTGCGGGTAAATATTTGTTTTTTGTCTTGATATCGGGGCTGGGACTGTTGGGGGTGCTTGTTGCCTTACAAATTTTCCTGAATGCGAGGATGCGCCGTCTGCTCAATCCCATGCTTTTAGCTGCCACTGCGATCGCAGTTCTATTTATGGGCAACACGGTACGAGCTTTGTCTTCCACTTCCTATCAGCTTAAAGTTGCCAAAGAGGATGCGTTTGAGTCGATTCACGCCCTCTGGCAAATCCGTGCTTTAGCCAATAGCGCCAACGGCGATGAAAGCCGATATCTTTTGGATTCAGCGATGGCAGCCAAACACGAACAGGCTTTTTTTACAAAGGTTACAAAACTGGCTCAAATCCCTGATGTAGAAACGTTCAAAACGATTGTATCTGAACTAAAGAGGGCTGGAACGGACAGTAAAGCGGATGCTGGCTTTAAAGGCTTATTTGCTGACGAACTCAACAACATTACGTTTAAGGGCGAGCGAGAGGCGGCGATCGAGACACTGGAGGCTTTTGGTAAATATTTTGAGATCGATCTCCAAATTCGTCAACTTCAAGAAAGTGGAAAGCATGATGCGGCTGTTGCACTTTGTATTGGAAATAAACAAGGAGAATCAAACTGGGCATTCAATCGCTTCGATCGGGCGCTAGATAAAACCCTTGAGGTCAACCAACAAGCCTTCGATCGCGCCGTTGAGCAAGGCTTTAAAGAAATGGATGGGTTTGAAATCACAACGCCCATTGCCTTGGGGGCGATCTCCCTACTTACCCTGTTTGGTCTACTGCCCCGTACCAAGGAATATACGAGCTAGAGCCTGACAGCAAGATGGCATTTAGCCATTACACATCCATCACCACGCGATCGCGTGGGAAAGAAACACAGGTGAGAATGAATCCCGCTTCTTGTTCGCTTGGTTCTAGGGCTTCAGGGTCGAAGTCTTCCATTTTTACAGTTCCTTCTTTCTTAAGCTTTTTGCAAGTGCCACAGCTACCGACGCGGCAACTACTGCGGATCTTCACCCCTGCTTGTTCGGCAATTTCCAGAATGGATTCTTCGCCATCACAAGCCACTTCTTTACCAGATTTGGCAAAGACTACCGCTACTTTAGAGGCAGATGGAGCGGATGGGGCAGCAACTGGCGCGGCAGCAATTGCAGGAGCATTAGCAACTGGCGCGAATACTGGCTGTAGGTTCTCTAAAAAGGCTCCGATCCCAAACGCCTTGGGTGTGGGGGATATTGCTGGAGGAGCATCTACAGACTTAGATTCTGGGGCAGCTTTCTTCTTCTTCGCTCCGCCAAAACTTTCTTCGTAGTAGTTTTGCATGGGGAACCCAATACTATCTAAAAGCGTTTTTGTGCCTTGCATAAAACTATCGGGGCCGCATACATACACGGTGCGATCGCGGAAATCAGGAGCAACCATTTGCAGCATGGATTCGGTGATCCGACCTCTTAAGCCAACCCAGTTTTGTCCTGCTTCATTACGGGTCGTGGTAATTGCGAGATGAAAGTTGGGTTGTCGCGATGCCATCAATTCTAATTCCTGATGGAAAATAATATCTTGCCTGCTACGTGCGCTATGTAAAAACACGATATTGCAGTCAGAAGCCGTATCATAGACCCAACGGGACATACCCATCATCGGCGTAATACCGCTTCCAGCCGAGATGAATAATAATTTTTGGGATGGATTGGCAAAACAAGTAAATTTACCGAGGGGCCCGCTCAGTTTGATCTCGCTATCCACTGTCAAATTGTCGTGCAACCAGTTTGACACCAACCCGCGCGGAACGTTGGGTTCATTGTCTGGGGCAGGTACGCGCTTGACCGTAATTTCCAAAGTATGAGGGCGTGAAGGGGTAGAAGAGATGGAATAGGAACGCAGTACTTGCTCCCCGTCAATGTCTAGATCGAGGGTAACAAACTGTCCTGGCTTATAGCTAAACAAGGTGGGTGGATCGGTAACAAAAGCAAAGGTCTTAGCGTCAGGGGTTTCATCAATAATTCGCACGCACTTTACTGTTAGCTCGCCTTTTGTCCAACGCGTCATTTGGGTGGGATCGACCAGTGCCACAGGCATATATTGACTGGGCTCTAAAGGCACGGGTGCTGGTGGGGCAACAATCGTCCGTCTGGGATCGATAATCGTCGCATCTTCTTCTGAGACAAAAGCGATCGCTTCGATTTCCAAGATGAAATCTGCAATCCGTAAGATATCTCCTGCCTTAAGTTCAGAGGCCTGATTTGCCAGCATCACTTGATTGTTTAATCTACTGCCGTCTTTACTGGCAAGGTCTGAGAAGTAATATTGTCCATCCTTCAGACCGATTTTGGCATGCATGCGACTAACTTCGGGACTATTGAGAACGATGCCACAGGTGCTCGATCGCCCTACCATGCATTCGCCTCCAGTCATTTGTTCTGGTGCTAGGTCAAGGCTTTTACGATCTTTTGGGGTTTGGGCGTTGTAGATTTTAACTTTGAGCATGGATTCTATTTGCGGTTCAGTAATTCGGTTGTTAGTTGAGTCTTAGAAAGCTAGCAACGATAGCACTTCTTTTAGATTCGCAAAAAATCGTAGTGCGAGGGTTTCGGCGGTTTTAAGGTGTGGGGATCTCACCCACAGAACAAGACAATTCTATAGAGAATTCCCTACTAGCGATCGATTAATGTGAATTCGAGTTAAGGATTTTGGAAAACAAACCACACTTTTAGAGTTTAGAGTCAAACGTATTAACCCACCCTAAGTAAAGAGGGAGGAAACTAGATTTCCGAGTTTCAGGTTTTATTATCCCGAATTCACGTTAAATTACAAATTATTTTAGGCTAAGGATGATGTAAGCATAGTTTGCAAGCGATCGCTGACCTTTACTAATAAATTTTGGGCAAACAGGGCGTCTTGTCTGATTACCTCTTCAAATAGATCTGCCTTGATTGCCAGTCCAACCGTATTGGATGTGGCAGCAACAAACGAGGTTCTATAGGCGCGGTGGGTTAAAACTTCTAACTCACCAATGGTTTCGCCAGGGGAAATCAACGCCAAAACAGATGCGCGATCGCCCAGCACTCGTAGCATCTGAATCGAACCACTTACCACCACCAAAATTTCCTGTGCGACTTTGCCCTGTTGATAAATGGACTCATCTTGATTGTAGGTTTTCACCTCAGCTTGACGCGCCAACTCCACCAAAACGTCTGTCTTGAGTCCCTTAAAGAAATTGCTTTCAAACAAGCGCAATAACTTCTGGAAAGTGTCTAGGGGTCTGGTTGCAGTCGGTTTGATCAGAGGCAGTAGCTCCCACCGCACCGAGATACTAGGTTCGTGCGAGTTACTAAAATATACAACATCGCCTTGACTTAGCTGGGCTTGCTCGTTTCTAAGTACCTTATGCCCAATGCGAAGTCCATTTGCACTGCCCAGGTCTTGAACCTTAACGCCAGTTTCATCCACAAAAAAGACAGCATGCTGACGTGAAACCTGTCTGTCTTGCAGCACCAAATCGTTGTCATCTTCCCGCCCGACACGAATACTAGGTTGTTGGAAGACGCGATCTACGGTAAGTCCTTCATGTCTAATCTTGACCAACAGTGTATTGGACAAAGAAGCAGCCCTTAAGCCATTCCCTGCAATCTCTTGTGCCGTTTCTCTAACTAACTCATCCAAATGATGGCTGTTGCTAAGTAGCTTCTTAGCTTGCTCGATCGCCTTTGTTGGTTCTAACAGATTTAAGGCATAGAGACTAGCGGCTTGAGTCACAGGCTCTAATTCCTGCAAAAGTTCTAATAGCACCTCAATTGTTGCGGATGGATTAGATGGGGCAACTCTCACTTGGGTAGTATTGGCGATCGCGACAAGTTTCTTCATGACTTCAGGGCTGAGACGAGTGTCCCAATCCCCTCCTTCTCCTCTATGCTCTAGGAGTTGTTGCAATACGCTCACAGCTAGATCCTGTAGGGAATTCGCTAGTTTAAGTGCTTCGGGAGCATCGCCTAAAATTTCTAAAATCCCCAGTAATTGCGTTAACACTAAGTGCTGCTTTTGATGAATGGAACGACGGAGCAAAAGGGCGAGTTTATCATCGGCACTGACTAATCGATTGAGGGCGTGATCGCGTCCAGTTAAGATTTGCAGTTGGGAAACGAGAGATTCTGCCGCCCGAATCATCGTACTGTTGGCATGAAACATAGCTGCCAGTACTTGCTCCTCTTCTTCGGTCGTAATGTTGTATTCTCGCTTGAGTGCTAGGATTTGCCTCTGTTTTAACTGTAACGCAGTCTGCATCGGTGTACCGCTTTCCACCAGTTCCAACAAAATCATCTCTAGCGCTTGGCGATAGCTCTCAATTCGCAGTAGATGCTCTCTTGTGAGCTGGTGTTCGGGATTTAAGAGGCTGGGATCGGCAATTCCCAATTCTAATAGAACGTTTTGATGCTCTTCATCGGTCATCCCGAGAGAACCACGCATCGTTTTAAACACTTCCAAACTGCCAGAGGAACGCACATTGCCTGAGGCTAAAGCCTCTTGTAGCACGCCCTTATACATTTGCATCCTTTTTTCGTGATTTAGCCCTGGCAAAGTTTTTGCCAAAACATAGACTTCATCGGGTTTGAGATTTTCTAGCGATCGCCCTTCTAAAAGTTTAGAGAAGTCAATACCCAACTTGTTTAACTGACGACGGAGACTAGTGGTAATGCTCTCGCGGTTATAGAGATCTGTGTTGCGTCCGAGGGTTCTATAGAGCCATAGCGTCACGGCAATGACAGCTAGCCAACTCACCAGAGACTGCCCCCAAGGCGAGAGCCAACCCAAGGTAGGATACACACCCAAAAAGAAGAGGAAATTAAACGCAAAAAATGTACTGAAGGAAAACGCCCAATGCTGAATTTGTTCGTGACTTAGGGGCACGCTTCGCTTTTTGTTGTAATGCTTATACAGCCTTTCGAGCCACACACCAAGCATATAGGTTGCAGCGGTTGTAACGCTTAAGGTTAAAGGAACTGCCAAAATCTTAGGAATGGGAATCGCTTGGTTGGCAATGTAAAACCCTGGCTTAAACAAGGCTGAGAGTTGGTCGGTTTCATTCCACACACCTGCTGAGAGATAGCTCCAGTTGCCTGAATAGAGCGAAAAATAAATATAGAATCCAATCACCAAACCGACATAGCCGTAATAGAGCAATTTGCGATCGCTTTGGGTAATCGTATCCCAATAGGCTCGTTCGGCATCAATATCAAAACAAGGCGATTGACAACTGACACAGGCACTTTTTTCATTGCCCTCGCGATCGGAACTGCGACACATCGATTGGGTGATCGTAGAGGCTCCCTGATGCGCCTCACTGCCTAGTAGCCCGCGTGTCCCTGTATAAACCATCTGTACAGGAGCCATCGGGCAAAAATATTGACACCATGTTTTACCCCCAAATAGATAGCCCACGGTAATTGAGGTCAAAATGCTTGCGATTAAAAAAATGCCCAAGAGTAAGCGATCGGAGTTAACCAGCAACAGCCGAATGTTTAGACTGATAAATAACAGCGCAAACTGGAAATTTAAACCGTTGCGTCCCAACCAAGAATCTTTAGCGATCGTCACCAATTCCAACCTGGTTGCCTTTGTGACGGGATTGACGACCTTGCGCCGTCTTTGAATTCCTAGGGCTCTGGGAATCTGGGACATAAATGATAAAGGACAGATGCGCCGCCAAGCCTCATGCCCCAATACCAAGAGAATCAAAACTGAAGCAGGTACGACCATGCCCCAAAAAATGCGTGCACCCATTGGATAATCATCTAAATCGCGGCATTGTCCCTGAAACTGAAAACATTCAAGATGACTACGAATGTGAAAAGGGCTCCAGACATCATCAGGATCGGTTAAATATGCCGAAAAGGGATCGTAAAATAGGGAGAGTATCAGCACTAGCCAGCCAATCGTCAGCACTAATCTGACATTGTGCATTTGCTTTTCTGAAACTTTGTTTAGCACGGTTTCAACCTCATTTATGCCTTATAACTAACTGAATATGCCGTAATAACTTGTGAATATTATTCCCAACTAAGATGGGTTAATCACAGGTTGGCGATGCGTGGACTTTAGGAGTAATCTATACTCCTTGACACTCAAGATCGTGTTATCAAGCTTACGTACCTACGTTCGATCTACCTTTTAGTCCTTCTTGGTCGCATAATGACGCAATATCACTGGAAAAAGTTCAATTTACCGATCGCATCAGTATTTTTAACACTGATATTTACCCCAATTTGTTTCAGCAATCAAAGGGTTTCAGCTGAGGAAATCAAGATAACACCTAAAGAAACCAAGGTAACGCCCAAGAAAGAGACTACCTTGACTATGTTTGAAAATGTTATCCTTGCCCCTCACTTCACACCTACACTCAAGGTTTTGCATGGGATCAGCGGTGGCATCGTAGAAACACAAAAAATGTCAGGTCGGGTCGAAACCGAAACAGGTGCCTGTATAGGCTTTATCGATACCGTGCCAGATCACACGATTACGCTAACCAAGCCCTTTAAATATCTAGAGTTACAAGTAAAAAGTTCAGGCGATACGGTGATGCTGATCCGAGGTCCTGGGGGCAGTTGGTGCAGCGATGATGTCAGAGATCGCAACCCTATCATCGCAGGAGAATGGTTACCGGGCACCTATGAGATTTGGGTTGGTTCCTATGAAGCCAATATGTCTTTTCCTTACTTATTACAACTCTCAGAGACAAAGTAGTAAATAGCTCTTGGCTAATAGCCCTTGGCTTTCAAGAAACTGCCAACTACCAACTATCAACTGCAATTCTAAAGACAGCCTAGCGTGCTTCTGGTATCGTTTTTAGTAAATGGGTGCATACCTTCGGCGATCGAGCATAAATAAGCTCTGGTTGCATCAGGAAGATTTTTTACACCTGTAAAATCTGCATCAGTAATTGATTTTAGACCTACGAACCTAGCACCTCTAAGATTTGTGCCTCTAAGATTTGTGCCCTTAAGATTTGCACGGGTAAAATCGGCATCAATCAAGTTAGCACCACTAAAGTTAGCAACACTGAGGTTGCTTCGGACAAATTTTGCCTCTGTTAGATTTGCCCAAGTTAAGTTAGCCCAACTTAGATCGGCATCGGAAAAGTTTGTGTTTCTGAGTATGGCACCCCTAAAATTTGTCTCAATTAAATTAGCCCCACTCAGATCGGCATCAATTAGGTTGGCACTGCTCAAATCGACATTCTTGAGATTGGCTCCCCTCAGATCGACCCCACTTAACACTGCGCCTCTCAATTTCAGCCCACCGAGATCGAGAATAGAAAAATCCCTGACCCCTTGACTATATTGCTCTAAAACCCACTCAGCGCTCAATGATTTACCCTTATTAGAACTAGATCGTCAGAATAATCCCTAACAGTTCACTATAAAGCTATAAAGGGGTAGTAATTATTTCTAACCCCTTTACAACTAACTTATACCCAAAGTAGCGATCTAGGAACTGGTTTAGTAATTTTTGCTTATGCGCCTAATTCTCAGCTAACGGTGGCTGAGCGAAGCCAAAGCCATTTTAGTATTTAGGTATAGAAGGATCGATCTCTTGGCTCCAAGCGTTAATGCCACCTTTGACATTAATGCCATCAATGCCAGCTTGCTTGAGAATACCCAATGCCTTTGCAGAGCGTCCTCCCATCTTGCAATGCGCAATGAGTTTGTGCCCATTGAGCAACGATCTAACTTTGTCCACACCCTTACCATTCTCAATTTCAGGTAAGGGGATCAAGACGGTGTTAGGGATTTTGCCAATTTCCCATTCGTTGGGGTTACGAACATCCACGATTAAATAATCCTTTGCACCTGCATCAATAATCTGCTTGAGTTCGCGAACGGTAATCTCAGAAATTTGTTGTTGTGATTCTGTGGCTGCTGCTTGGGGAATACCACAGAACATTTCGTAATCAATCAACTTCTCGATCTTAGGTCGCTCGGGATTAGGACGCAACTTTAACTCACGAAAAGTCATCTTGAGGGCATCATAAAGTAATAAACGCCCGCTTAGCGTATTTCCTTGTCCAAGCACAATTTTGACCGTTTCTGTTGCTTGGATCACCCCTATAATCCCAGGTAAAATCCCTAAGACTCCACCTTCAGCGCAGGAGGGAACTAGCCCAGGAGGCGGTGGCTCTGGATAGAGATCGCGATAATTGGGGCCATCCTGATAATTGAAGACAGTGGCTTGCCCTTCAAAGCGGAATATCGAGCCGTAAACATTGGGTTTATTTAGCAGCACGCAAGCATCGTTAACTAAATAACGGGTGGGGAAATTATCTGTGCCATCAACAACAATGTCGTAGGGAGCCATAATCTCTAGGGCATTTGCCGAAGATAAATGCGTGTTGTATAGATCGATCTGGCAGTAGGGGTTGATTTCTAAGATTCTTGCTTTGGCAGATTCGATTTTTGGTTTACCAACCCAGTTTGTGCCATGAATCACTTGACGCTGAAGATTGGATGTGTCCACCACATCGAAGTCCACAATGCCGATGCGTCCGATGCCAGCCGCTGCAAGATACAACAGTAGGGGAGAGCCTAAGCCCCCCGTACCGATACAAAGTACACTGGCGGCTTTGAGTCGTTTTTGTCCTTCTACGCCCACCTCGGGCAAAATCAGATGACGCGAATACCGCTCGTAGTCATCTGGACTAAGTTGAATATTATTAAGGTCAGGGTCAAGCATAGGTTGAGTCAGAATTACCTTTGTTAATCATGGAACGATCTGGTTGTTTTGCGGGAATCAAAAACATTTCTTAGTCAGAGCTTAAGATTCTATGTCTGTCGAATCACATCTAACTGGTCTATATTTGATGAATAATTTGATTTGATGCATAAGCATGGATTGCGATCGCAGTCATTTTAGTTGCAGATGCTCGCCATGTGCCTATCGTCACCCACTTAATTTAAGTATAAAGTAACCGCTTATGGATACCCCATACATCTACTACATTCCCATCTATCCTGATGATGACTGCAGCGAAACCCTCATGCACTTATTTAGTGGAGAACCGGGGCTAGACAAGGAGATTTTTGCTTTGTTAGAACAACTCGATAAGCGAGAAAGTAAAGGAGAGGCTGTTGATTATATTAAAGAATTTGAAGTTAAATTAAGACTTAAGCGGGTCTCTGTACGACAATTACCCCGTCATCAGTCAAGATTTGTGCCAATTACGACATAATTTAACCCCAAAGATCCTTGAAATCTTCACACTTTACCTTTGTAATTTCAACCTTTGCGATCGCAGCTTATTTCAAGTCTAAATAGCACAGGTGATATCACCAACTTTTCGGGTGAATAGCATGTTTTCACGATAGTCAACGGGGCAGTCAATTACGGTGGGTACTGACTGTTCCAGTGCTTCTTTTAACGTTGGGATCAAATCGATCGCGGACTCAACCCGATAGCCAATTAGCCCCATACTCTCGGCAAGCTTGACAAAATCAGGATTCCCAAACCTGACATGGGCGGATTTACCAAAGTGAATGTTTTGTTTCCATTCGATCAAGCCATAGCCACCGTCATTAAAGATTAAGGTGACAAACGGCGTACCTATGCGCACGGCGGTTTCCAGTTCTTGCATATTCATCATAAAACCACCATCGCCAGTGATTGCAATGATCTTGCGATTGGGATAGACCAATTTGGCTGCAACTGCCCCGGGGATGGCGATCCCCATGGCGGCAAACCCATTGGAGATGATGCAGGTGTTAGGGCGATCGCAGTGGTAGTGCCTTGCCATCCAGATTTTATGGGCACCCACATCAGAAATCACGATATCTTCAGCTCCCATAACTTGGCGGACATCATAGACAACTTTTTGGGGTTTCACTGGAAACCCTTCGTCATCAGCGTACTGCTCGTAGTCAGCCAGAATGCTAGGTCTGAGTTGTAAGGCGTGGGGGTCAGGCTTCCCAGAGCGATCGACGCGGTGCATAATTTCATTGAGGGCATCAGAGATATCGCCCACAATTTCCACCTTAGGAATATAGCTGCTATCAACTTCCGCCCGATTTTCGCCAATGTGAATAATCGGGATTGTACCCAGAGCATTCCATTTTTTGGGCGAGTATTCGATCAGGTCGTAGCCTACGGCAATCACCAGATCGGTTTCATCAAAGGCGCAGTTGATCAAATCTCGCTGTTGTAAACCAATCGTCCACATCGCCAGAGGATGGGTGTAGGGAATCACGCCCTTACCCATAAAGGTATTCACCACAGGAATATTGAGCCTTGTAGCAAAGTCTGTGAGCGCTTGACTAGCTTTGGAGCGAATCGCACCATTGCCCACCAAAATTAGAGGATTTTTGGCTTTGGCAATCAGCATGGCAGCATCGCCTAAACTTCGGTAAGAGGCATACATTCTGCTGTTGTCATCTACGGTCAAAGGTTTTCCCATTACCTCCATCGCCGCGATATTCTCAGGTAGGTCAATATGCACGGCTCCTGGCTTTTCTGTTTGTGCAAGTTTAAAAGCTTTACGCACAATTTCGGGGGTAATGCTAGGACGCACGATCTGGGCATTCCATTTGGTTACGGGCTCAAACATTGCCACGAGATCGAGATATTGATGCGATTCGATATGCATGCGATCGGTGCCTACTTGTCCTGTGATCGCCACCAAGGGAGCGCAGTCAAGGTTGGCATCGGCGACACCTGTCATTAAATTGGTTGCCCCTGGACCTAAGGTTGATAGGCATACGCCTGGTTTCCCCGTGAGCCGCCCATAGACATCTGCCATAAACGCCGCCCCTTGTTCGTGGCGGGTGGTGATAAATTGAATGGAGGAATTCTCTAGGGCATTGATGACCTCTAAATTTTCCTCGCCAGGGAGTCCAAAGATATATTGAACCCCCTCATTTTCAAGACAACGGACTAATAGTTCGGCGGTATTCATAGGTTTATTAATGGTTCGGTAAATTCTCTGTAGCGAACAATAGTCAAGTTTTATTGCACGCAAACGGTTTTGATGTTGACAAATTCTTGGATGCCTTGAATGCCCAGTTCTCTGCCATATCCCGATCGCTTAATTCCCCCAAAAGGCAATTTCGGATCGGATTTGACCATACTGTTAATAAACACGGCTCCAGCTTCAAGATCGTTAATCAGACGCTCTTGTTCCTGCAGATCGGTTGTCCATGCACTAGCACCTAGACCAAAGGGCGTGCAATTGGCGAGGGCGATCGCTTCGTCAATATCTGCAACCCGAAACAGGGAAGCCACAGGTCCAAATAACTCATCGGCATAGGCAGGACAACCCTTGGGAATATCGCTCAAAATTGTGGGTGGATAGAAGTTTCCCTTGGCTAAAGGCGTATGGCTATAGATATGCATATCACCCCCGATCAGCAGTTTGGCACCATGTTGAACCGATTTCTGTACTTGGAGATCGAGTTCTTGACGAATGCGATCGGTAGCTAAGGGACCAATATCGGTTTCAGGGAGCATCGGATCGCCTACCTTTAAGGCTTTGTATCCTTCAACGAGGCGTTGCTCAAATTCCGCTGCGATCGCAGCTTCGACAATAAAGCGCTTGGCGGCAATACAAGACTGACCGCTGTTGAGCATTCGCGCTGCGATCGCAGTAGAAACAGCTTCTTCTAGATTGGCGCTTTTGAGCACGATAAATGGATCGCTACCACCCAGTTCCAATACGGTTTTTTTGATTTCGTGACCCGCGATCGCGGCGAGACTCTGACCCGCAGGTTCGCTACCCGTGAGCGTAGCAGCTTTAACCCGCCCGTCTTTCACAATTTCTGCAACGCGATTTGCCCCAACTAACAGGGTTTGAAATACTCCTGTGGGAAATCCTGCGGCTTGGAAGATCTCCTCGATTGCCAAAGCACACTGAGGAACGTTAGAGGCATGTTTTAACAAACCAATATTGCCCGCCATCAGCGCTGGCGCAGCAAATCGAAATACTTGCCAAAATGGAAAGTTCCAAGGCATGACCGCGAGAATAATCCCCAAAGGCTGATAGCGTACAAAAGAACGACTGGCGGCAGTTGGGATGGATACATCCCCTAGAAATTGTTCGGCATTCTCAGCATAAAAACGACAAACCAAAGCCGATTTTTCAACTTCGGCGATCGCGCTGAGCAGAGGCTTTCCCATTTCTAAGGTCATTAATTTGGCAAATTCTAGCTTACGCGCTTCTAGAATATCTACAGCTTTATGCATCCAACCTGCTTTTTGAGCAAAACTAATGTGGCGATAGGTTGTGAATGCTCGTTCGGCAAGCGCTAACTTGGTATCGAGTTCAGAACTTGTCAGGGCGATAAAAGTCTGAACGACTTCCCCAGTCGTTGGATTTGTAGAGGCGATCGACATTTCCTCAGAACCTCCAGTTTGGTAATTATTGAGGCGTAGTGTTTTAAACGTAAAATTTAAGTACTCCAATCGATCTTATCAACAAATTCTAAATCTGTTATAAAGAATACATTTGACTCCCTGAAAGCGAGAAAAAGTAGCGTGAGGCGATCGCACAATTTTAATCCTCCTCCTCTATCTAGAATTGGTCGCGTCCCCCGATCTGCAAGCGGTGAGCAGTCTGACCGATGGTGCTAGCATTTCATAGCAGAGCATGAGGTGGAAAGGGATGGACTCAAATTCAAATAGGGCTTCTTCTAAATTGTATCCCCTTGGCATACTGCCTAATGCCTGGCTTGTAAATGAGGCGATCGCAGATCTAACCCGCCCACCCCTGATACCGCAGCCGATCGTGCTGTCTACAGAGACAAAGAAGCTCAGGATAGATTTGGCAAAAAGTGCAGCAATTATCGTGGATATGCAGAATGATTTCTGTCACCCCGATGGTTGGCTAGCGCATATTGGCGTTGATGTTGCACCTGCGCGCGCTCCTATTGCTCCCTTGCAAACCCTATTACCCGCGTTGCGATCGCAAAAAGTACCGATAATCTGGTTGAATTGGGGAAATCGACCAGATTTGTTGAACATTAGCGCAGGCTTGCGTCATGTCTATAATCCCACGGGTCATGGAATAGGGCTGGGCGATCCCCTGCCTGCCAACGGTGCGCCAGTTTTAATCGAGCATAGCTGGGCAGCCGCGATCGTCGATGAGTTGCAACCAGAGCCTACGGATATTCATGTCGCCAAGTATCGCATGAGTGGATTTTGGGATACGCCCCTCGATAGCATTCTGCGCAATTTGGGTAGAACTACGATATTTTTTGCGGGTGTAAATGCCGATCGATGCGTGCTCGCTACTTTAATGTGTTGAGTTTTCGCTACAGCCAAGATCGGTGATTGGAACACCCGAGCGTGGAAGTATCTAACTGACGTTAAACTAAGCGATCCGATTGAGCAGAGAGATTAAAAAGTTCTCAAACATACTCTAAACTAAAGGGTGGATTTTTATTTTTGGCAATGTTCGGTTTTTACACATTTTTAAGGAGGACTTATCCATGGCACATGCAGAATTATATAAAGGAGATACGAGTGAAGAGGTAACTCTTTTACAAACATTGTTAGGAGTCAATGCTGATGGTGTTTTTGGCGACCAAACTGAGGCGGCTGTGATCGAATTTCAGACCGAGCATAGTCTCGATGCTGACGGTATCGTGGGTTCAGCCACATGGGCTGCTTTAGAAGCTAAAAAAGCCAATCCAGTAGTAGAAGCAACTGGTAAATCCTTTGGGCAGATTTTTGGTGGCATCGGTACAAATCCTGGTGCATCGAGTTAGTTGGCGGAGGTTAGTGGGCGAGGTCGAACTGAGTGAAAGCCAACGTTTTAGCCAATTGGTAATGTAACCGTAAATGTTGTACCGTTCTCGACCTCGCTCTCGACTTTAATTTGACCGTTATGCATCTCTACAGCACGTTTTGCGATCGCTAAGCCAATGCCAGAACCAGGAGTTTTGCTGACATTAGAAGCACGATAATGGAGATCGAACACAAAAGGTAAGTCATTGGCAGGAATGCCAATGCCCCGATCGCGAATTAGAAATTTCGCTATAGGCGCAGAAAGAAAATCTTCCCGATCGCAGGTGAGTTCAATTTGAACGCTGCCACCATGATTAGAATATTTCATGGCGTTCGAGAGTAAGTTCATCAAAATATGACGCAGTAGGTCTCGATCGATACAAGCGCGATCGCAAGTTCCTTGACTAGAAAAACTTATTACAACCGACTTATTGCGATCGTTGGGGTAAAGGAATTTGATTTCCTCCACGAGATCTAAACAGAATGTTTCCAAATTTGTGAGAATGGGCTTAAAACTGGAAATTTCTAAGGCAAATCTACCCAGCGCTAACATATTTTCTAGAACGGCAGTCATATGCTTGACTGATTTTTTGATGCGCTCTAGGCGGCTTTGGATGACATCATTGTTTAGATTTGGATTTTGGAGATACTCGGCTGCAAGCATGACGATCGTCAAAGGTGTTCGCAATTCATGGGAGGCAATGGCAATAAACTTTGATTTAAGTTCGTTAAGTTCTTTCTCTTTTTTTAGGGCTTCTTGTATTGCAACTTTTTCTGCTTCTGAGGATTCTGCCTTGCGGCGATCGCTAATATCCCAAAGCACCATAACTGCGCCATCGATTATTCCAGGTTCCCTACAGATAGGGGATGCACTATCGCCTACGGGTTTTTGAATTCCATGGCGATCTAATATCGCTGTGCCGTCATTTAGATGGGCGACTTCTCCCGATCGCAAGACCTGAGGAATGGGGTTAGCAATGGCACAACCCGTATTTTCATCAACCAGTTGTAAAATTTCAGCCACATTTCTTCCAGTTGCCTCTTTTTGCTGCCATCCCGTCAAATTTTCGGCGGCGGGATTCATGTAGGTTATGGTGGCGACATTATCGGTGGCAATAACAGCATTATTGGTCGATTTTAGAATCGCTGAGAGGAATTCTTCGCGCTCGACAAGTTGCCGTTCCATGCGATGTTTATACAGGGCTGTTTCAATCGCCACGCGTAAATCTCTCTCATTAAATGGTTTCACAAGATACCCATAGGGTTCGGAATTCCTAGTTCGCTTTAGCGTGACATCATCTGTATGCGCAGTAATATAAATCACTGGGATTTGAAACTGTTGGCGCAGGAGCGTAGCGATCGCGATACCATCCTGCGCCGATCCTTTCAGAATGATATCCATTAACACCAAGTCGGGTTTGTTTTTAACTACGCTAGCAATTACCTCTAGATCGGAGGTAGCGACATCGGTGACAATATATCCTAGTAAGGTTAGTTCCTCTGAAATAACTCTTCCTGTAATTACTTCATCTTCAACAACTAGAACTTTGGTGGCAGGCATTCAAAAAATTCCCCTGTTTAATTGATTGCTTAATGGATTGCTTTAGTAAAAAGTGATTTTAGATCGCTAAAAGTTGCTGGATAAAATTTACGAGTTGTTTGAGTTTAAAGGGTTTTGCCAGATAGTCGCTAGCACCTGCTGCCAGACATCTCTCGCGATCGCTTGGCGTCGATAGCGCAGCCATGGCAATAATGGGAACATTATTTAACTGAGATTCTGCTCTGATCAGTCGGATTGACTCCAGACCATCTATACCTAGAGTTTGGGTTTCCATCAGAATTAGATTTGGATGCTCGGTACGTGCTAGTGCGATCGCTTCCTCTCCATTCTTTGCAGTAATAAAACGGTATCCCTTCGCAGTCAGGTAGATGGAAATACTTTGAATATTTGCCTCATTGTCATCTACCAGCAAAATCAAATCTGCAGACAATGGATCGCTTTTGGTCAAAGGCAACTGTGTTGCCCCAGAAGCATCGCCATAGGGAAGACGAATGGTAAAGCGGCTACCATGTCCGACCTCACTCTCAACGGAGACCGTTCCACCATGTTGGGTAACAATGCGTTGTACGAGAGATAGCCCCAAACCAGTCCCAACGTTCTGCCTGCTGAGACTGCTATCAATTTGCACGAAAGGTTGGAATAGTTTTTGGATGTTTTCACGGCTAATGCCAATGCCCGTATCAACAATAGCGAAAGCGACTTGAGAAGAAGAAGCTTCGTCTGTAAGTTTTTCTCCCCTGCTCTCTTCCGTTTCTACCCAAACTTCTAGGGTTACGCTTCCTTCTGCGGGAGTGAATTTGATTGCATTACTGAGTAAGTTGATCAGCACTTGGCGGATGCGGCGATCGTCTACCCAAATCATGCCAATATCTTCTGGGATGTGGGTACTGAGGCGAATATTTTTCTTTAAAGCCATCTGCCTTACCAAGAGCGTGCTGTTGTCGCAGATACTTTGGACGGGAACATCGGAAATTTGTAATTCCAATTTACCAGATTCGATCTTGGCAAGATCGAGGATATCATTGATTAACTCTAACAGGTGTTTACCACTGCGTTCGATCGTGTCGATCGCCTTTTTTTGCCGTTCGTTGATCGAACCAAATACGCTCTCTATAAGTCCTTCCGCCATTCCTAAAACGGCATTGAGCGGCGTGCGGAGTTCGTGGCTCATGTTAGCGAGGAACTCATCTTTGAGTCTTGTCGCACGGGCAAGTTCGGCATTGGTAATCGCAAGCTGTTCGTTGGTTGCGATCAGACGAGATTCGCTCTTTTGTAATGCTTCTGTACGCCGAGCAACTCGACTTTCGAGTTCCTTATTGAGTTGAGAGAGGGCGATTTCAGCTTGCTTGCGATCGCTAATGTTTTGCATTTGTGCGATCAGGTACATCGGCTGCTGCATGGTATCGCGGACTAAGGAGACGCTCAGTAAGATCCAGACAATATGTCTGTTTTTATGCCAAAATCGCTTCTCTAAATTAAAAGAACTAATTTCTCCTCTCAGCAAACGGTTTGTAGCATCTAAGTCTACTCCCAGATCGTCCACATGGGTAATTTCTTGGAAAGTAAGCGACAGTAATTCGGACTCTGAATAGCCCAAGATTTGACAAAGGGCTGTATTAACCTGTAAAAAATATCCATCGACAGTATTCAAAGCCATACCGATCGCTGCGGTTTCAAAAGCATTTCTAAAGCGAGATTCAGATTCGCTTAGGGCGGCTTCGGCTCTTTTGCGATCGGTCATATCCCAAAGAACCATTACGGCTCCATCGATTGCCCCTGAAGGCATACAAATAGGAGAAGCACTATCACCCACTGGTTTTTTGATTCCTTGGCGATCGATCGCAGCAGTGGAGTCGTTCAGGAAGCTAACTTGTCCAGTTTGTAAGACAAGGGGAACGGGATGGGCAATTTCCTTCCCACTATTTTCATCGATCAGATATAAAATCTCTGTTACATCTCTGCCTAAAGCTTCTGAAAAGCGCCAACCTGTTAGTTTCTCTGCGGCAGGATTCATGTAGGTGATTTCGGCAATATTATCTGTAGCAATGACAGCATCGCTAGTCGATTTGAGAATCGCAGAAAGTTGGGCTTCTCGCATTGCAAGTTGCCTTTCCATCTGATGTTTGTACGTGGCAGTCTCGATCGCCACGCGTAAATCTCTCTCGTCAAAGGGTTTGACAAGATAGCCATAGGGTTCGGAGTTTTTAGCTCGCTCTAGCGTGGCATCATCAGTATGGGCAGTGATATAAATAAATGGGAGTTGAAATTCTTGACGCAGGATTGTGGCGATTTCGATACCATCTCTTGGGGAGCCTTTCAAAATGATATCCATCAACACTAAATCGGGTCTGTTTTTAGATACGCTGGCGAATACCTCTTCATCGGAGGTCGCAAGATCGGTGACAGCATATCCAAGCAGGGATAATTCTTCTGAAATGACTCTTCCAGTAATCACCTCATCTTCAACAACTAAAACTCTGATTGGTGCCATTCTTAATAGTTCTCTTTTAGAATTTATTTAAAATTTATGATGATTTGGTATTTTGATATAAAAAAATAATATCCTAGCGAAATACACTTCAATTCATACCAAATTCTTCAATTTTAACTTGTTTAACTAGGTTAGGGTTTGATTGTAAATGAAATCTTAAAAACCATGCCTCCTTGATGCTCTAAAGAAATCTGTCCTTTTAATTGCTTTGTCGCAAGGGAATAGACAAGCTGTAGACCCAAATTCTTGGCATGTTTGAGGTCGATCGCTTCATTCATACCAATACCGTTATCTCGTACGATCAAAGTATAACTGTCGGGCTTATCCAGATAAAACTCAATCGTAATTTGCCCCGAACGACCTTCAGGGAAAGCATACTTCAGGGAGTTTGAAACCAACTCGTTCACAATTAAGCCACAATACATGGCGGTGTCAATGTCAACTTTAACGGGTGCGGCGTTGATATTTAAAGAGATATCTGTAGATCTTGATGCGTAGGAACTCTCTAGACTGAGGGTCAAACTCTGAATATAACCAATAAAATCAATATGCTCTAGATCTCTAGATCGGTAGAGCTTTTCGTGGAGTAAAGCCATCGACAAAATGCGATCGCGACTGCTCTGAATAATTGCTTGCGTTTTAGGATCTCCGACTTGCCGAGATTGCAGGTAGAGCAATCCTGAGATGATCTGCAAGTTATTCTTTACCCGATGGTGAATCTCTTTCATCAGAACGATCTCGCGATCGTAAGCGGCTCTCAACTGCGCTTCCGATTCTTTGCGCCATGTAATATCTAAGGCAACACAGCCAATTCCGATGATTTCCTCATGGCGATCGTGCAATGGTTCCACCGTCAGATCGAAATATCGGGTTTCATCATGGGTGCTGATATGCACCTCATCGCGTTTACCGATACCACTGGTAAGAACTTGCTGCTTGAGATGACTCAATCTTTGAGCATCTTCTTCAAATGTCAAAATCTCAGCATCTAGTTTCCCGATGATAGATTCGTCATTCACTCCCAGAGCGGGATTATACACCCATGTATAGCGCAGTTCCCGATCTTGCGTAAATACGGTAATCGGTGAGTTCTTTAAAACTAAGTCAAATCGCTCTTCGGTTCGTTTGCGTTCGTTGATTTCAGCTTCTAACTCAGCATTGGCTTTAGAAAGTTCGAGCGTGCGCTTGCTTACTCTTGCCTCTAATTCGATGTTAAGATTGCTGATATATTCTTCCACCCGTTTGCGATCGGTGATATCTCGCCATGCAATCACACCTCCCGTAACCGTATTATCTTCACTCCGAATCGGGCCCGCGTTACATAAAATCACGATCTGACTTCCATCGGGTTTCTGTAGTACCCATTCCTCGTCTATTACATTTTCTCCTTTCTGGACTGCACGGGTCAAAGGTAGTTCGTCATTTGTTGCTGGTGTAATACCATCGACATGAAAGATTCCCCATTCTTGAACGTGCCGATCTACAGGAATACCTTCGAGAACTTCACGCGATCGCCCGGTCAATTGTTCGCCATACTTACTCACACGCCGAATGTTGACATCGGGGGCATCGGCAATCGTGATGCCGTCAGGAATATACTCCATCAGGGCATCGAGAATTCTTTTGCTTTCTTGGGCTTCTTGTTCTGCCAGTTTACGATCGTTGATATCCTTAACGCGCACGAGATTCATATCTTGACCTGCGACATTGATGTGCTTTGCTGCCAAATTACCCCAGAAATGCTTCCCTTTTTTCGTAACATATTCTATATCGCCTCTCCAAAAGCCTTTTTTACGGATGTCCTCAAGGATCGCAGCTAGTTCGCGATCGGTAAATTGCCGTTTTTGTAGCATGTTCCCCTCAATTCCGATCAGTTCTTCTTTGCTATTCGCTTCAAACATCCCTACAGCACAAGGATTGCAATCGATAATCAGAAGGGTCGTCGTATCAACTAGAAACAGCGCATCTGTCGCTTCATTATAAATCGCCTCTCTAAGATCGAGATTATGAGATAGTTCTAGTTCCACCTCTTTGCGCTCGGCAATCTCTTTGGCGAGCGCGATGTTAATTGCTTCCAATTGGGAAAGTGTGGGCATTGCTAGCACCCTAGGAAGAAGGGGGATGAGACTAGCGGCGGTAAAAACAGAAACAATCGCAGTAAGAGCTTTGACTGTACCTGAAAGCCAATAGGTGGGATGCCACAGCGTCCATATTTCCATTAAGTGGGTCGTGCCACAAAGAATAATGAACGCACCAAAGAGTAAAAATATCCAACGAAAGGGTAAATCTTCGCGTTTGCGGACAAAGTAAATTAATGAGATCGGAATTGAGTAGTAAGCGATCGCAATCAGCAGATCTGACAAAAGATGCAACCATACGAGTTCCATTTTCCATAAATAACAATGCCCATGAGGGATAAATCCCCCCGAAGTTAAGAACTCTTGAATTGATTCCATGAGGTTCCTCCAGTTCTTATATATTTTGTTTTTCCTTATTACCGAACAATGGAATGATTAACCAGCATTTCAAGCACTATTCTTCAAGAAGTAATTCTCAGCAACGACAATTCGATACCTAAATCTGAGATATTCCTAATCTACCACTTGAGACGATGGGATTATACCAATTTCTCTTGAAATTGCGACAGATCGGGGTTTGTGTTCCGCGCGGAGCGCGGTCTTTTCAAAAAGATGCGTTGCATCACTTTTTGAAAATGGGATTACTACAAAGCAAAGCGATCGCCACTTTAAAGTGGCGATCGCTGGAAATGCTAAGAAAGCACCGATATATTCAATTGTCCATTGGCAAAAGTAATTAATCGCTAACTAGCGCAGCATTAACTTCAACCTTTGCAATTGTGGGAAATGACGACTGGCTAGCAAAAAGAGGGGCATTCTTAGAAATCGCAACCTGCGCGTAAGATTGGCGCACCTGTACGTTCAGTGCAATCGTCGAGGCATCGTAGAGTTGCGAAGCCAGTTTGGGATAGACTCCGATCGCCACAATCGGCACGAAGAAGAGCAGTGCGATAAACACTTCACGGGGTCTGGCATCGCTAAAGTCAGCATCAATCGGCAAAACGCAATTGGTACCAAAGCAAACCGCTTCTTGGTTCCCCTGTGCCTTTAAGCTGATATCGGAAATATCGCAAGAAGGCGAGATATCGCAGGAGGGAATTGCCTCCGAAGCATAAAAGATTTGGCGCAACATCGAGAGCAGGTAAATCGGTGTCAAAATTACACCCACTGCCGCCAAGAAAACCGTTACCGTGCGGAAAGGTGAACTATAGATGTCGCTGGTTGTAATACCGACAAAAACCGCAAATTCGCTGGCAAACCCACTCATCCCAGGCAGTGCGAGGGAGGCTAATGCCCCGATCGTAAATAGGGCAAACACCTTAGGCATCACTTTCCCAATATAGCCCATCTCTTTTAAGGACATCGTGTGGGTGCGATCGTAGGTCACCCCTGCTAAGAAGAACAAGACTGAGGCAATCAGTCCGTGGGAAATCATCTGTAACATCGCACCATTTATGCCCAAATCCGTAAAGGACGCAATCCCAATCAAGACAAACCCCATGTGCGAAACCGAGGAATAGGCGAGACGACGCTTCATATTGTTTTGGGCAAAGGAGTTAAATGCGCCATAGACAATATTGATTACGCCCAACATTACCAAAATCGGCGCGAAATAAACGTGGGCTTGGTCGAGCAGTCCCATATTGAGACGAATCAATCCGTACCCTCCCATCTTGAGTAGGACGCCAGCCAAAATCATCGATACGGGGGATGATGCTTCCCCGTGGGCATCAGGTAACCAAGTATGAAAGGGGAAAATTGCCAATTTGACCCCAAAGGCAATCAACAATCCTGCATAGAGGGGTAGCTCTAACGCCAGTGGGTAATTTTTTAAGGCAAGTTCGGCAATGTCAAAGGTGAGGGTGTTTCCATAAAATGCCATGGCTAACCCTGCTACCAAAATAAAAATAGAGGCGGCAGCGGTATAAATTAAAAACTTGGTGGCTGCATACTGCCGATTCTTACCGCCCCAGATCGAAACCAGTAAGTAAACGGGGATAAGCTCGACCTCCCACATGATGAAAAATAGCAGTAGGTCTTGCGCCACAAATACACCTATCTGTGCGGCATACAGAACGAGCATGAGGAAGTAAAAAAGACGTGGTTTGCGATCGACTTGCCATGCGGCAAAAATTGAAAGCGTCGTCACGATTCCTGCTAAAAGCACCAGAGGTACAGAAATACCATCGACCGAAACTGCCCAACTTAACCCTAACTGCGGAATCCAATCATATTTTTCCGCTAGCTGAAATGTCGCACTGCTCGGATCGTAATGCCTCCAGAAGGCGTAGCACATCAAAATAAAGTCTGCGATGCCTACACCCAAGGCATACCACCTCACATTTTTGCCATCTTTGTCAGGCAAAAAGGGGATAAGTAAAGAAGCTACGAGGGGGAGCAGGACGATCGCGGTAAGCCAAGGGAATCGGTCTAATGTCATGTCAATGAGAATAAATACTTACCGAAGAGATAAATTCATTTTACTAAACTTCATGAAGATTTAATCATTAATCTTTACAATGACTACCATTGATTTATTTCTCTGCAAGGTAAAAGCTCTAGCCTGCAGTAATTTCATTAAAAAAACCTGCGTCGCAGGTTTTTTTTAAGACCCCTAAAAGCTATTAACTATTCGCGATGTAATGTAATCACTCTACCGTTTGTGGGCTGAACTGGACGCGCATCCACCTGATAGAGCTTTTGAAATACATCAATTTCTGCTTCGGAAACTGTAATGGGTTCTACAAGAACATTCCATTTCACACTTTCACTACAGGGGGGGGTTGTGAGCGAACCATTATAGCTAAAGTAAGCTTTGCTCTTAGGTAGGAAATCAGCAGCATTAATCGTGCGATCGCTGACCTTATTGGTTTTGCCAGCAGCAGGAATATTCTGCCAAATCTCATTAATTAGAGGATTTTCAGATCCTTCATCCAGCATGATGCCAACAACAGCTAATTTGCCTGCCGTATTACGGTGAACTAGGTGCAGTTCCATTGCTGAAGCTTTCCCATCAATGGTATGTTCGCTTGGGGTATGGAAGTGGAACTGGAGAAGTTCGTATTCATTGCCATCAATCGTCACGGTGCTTCCTTTTGCATAATTTACTTGGATCGTATGACCATTGTTAAAAACGACTAAGGGTGCTGGACTGTAGTGAAAGACGATTTTTGCGGGGCTTCCTTTTGCAGCACCTGCGATATTAATAGGAGATTGTTCCTTGCCGATCTCACACATTGCGAAATCAGTGCTGAGATCGCCCCATCTCGTGGGGTTTTCTGCACCACCATAACTCCACTGTGGCGCTGCTTCAACAGCAAGAATGGAAATGGATGATGCAGCAATTAAACCGATAACAAATGCCGCAACAATCAACAAGATTTTGCGACTAATTTTTTTGATTGGGCTCATTTGAATATTCTAAAACTACGACATGGATATATAGTAATCACCCTGTAAACAAAGCAAGAAATTTTCATAAGAAAGTTATTAAACCGACAATAAATGCTAGTTCGAGATAAAAAAAGTAAAATTCTAACTATAAAAGGCTTGAAATAAGCTAGACATACTATGAAGAGTCCAAATTCACAGGCGAGAACGCTTGATTGAAGTTCGCATCTTCGTAGCTTGATGGATTCCCCCAAAATAGACAAAGCGCCACAAACTTTAACGGGTCAGAAAAATCTAGCAATAAAAAAGGGAGCCAAGCAATGCTTGGCTCCCCTCAAGTTATCTTTATAAGCGTAATTTGCGATCGCCTATACTGCTACAGCCTCTGTAGTTGCTTCGACTGCAACAGGGTAAACGCTGATCTTTTGGCGAGTTTTGCCTAATCTTTCAAACGTGACAATGCCAGCAACTGTGGAATATAGGGTATCGTCACTGCCAATACCAACATTATTGCCTGGGTGAAACTTGGTTCCACGTTGACGGACTAAGATGCTACCTGCGGTAACTTTTTCGCCACCATAACGCTTAACACCTAAACGCTTAGCATTAGAGTCGCGCCCGTTACGCGTACTACCCGTACCTTTCTTATGTGCCATGACCTATTAACCTCTAACTTTACTGAATAAATTACGCAGGTTGAACTTAATCAGACCAATCTAAATCGAATCGTCTGAATTCTCGAAACTCTAGACTGCTACAGGCTCGTCTACTTTAATATTATTGGCATTGGATACCACACCATTAAGGCTAATGGCATCGACCATAATGCGCGTTAATGTTTGACGATGTCCATTTTTTGAACGAGTTTTCTTTTTGGGCTTCATCTTGTAGACAATTACTTTCTTTGCCTTCAAGTGCTGCCTGATCGTCACTTCTACCGCTGCACCTTCTACCAAAGGTTGCCCAATACTGACGTTGCCATCAAGATTAACAAGGTAGACATCTGTAATGGTGAGTTTTGTATCTGGCTCGACATGGAGAAACTCTACATCATAGAATCTGCCAGTCTCAACCCGATATTGCTTACCACCTGTTTGAATAATTGCGTAACTCATAATTTGAATTTGATGTTTAGATGCCGTACAGGTAATCGGATGGTCTCCGACTTTGGTGCATTCACCTGATCCGAGCGTAAATAATTGCACAGTCTTTAATCTTAACATCAAAATACATTCTATATAACGGGCAAATCTAAAAAGATCGAGATTTTTTAGATCTTGTCGTAAAGGCTTAACTTCTTAGTGTTTTGTCAAGAATTTTTTGAGGGTTGAAAACCTTCAAAAACACACCCAAAAAGCTTTCTAGATTCTACATACCCATCAACGAATCGTTGACAGACTACTATTTGCGGGAATAAAGTTTAACAATCTCGATTGGAGATGACGCCATCAGGCAGAGTAGTTTGACAGAGTTTAATGTTGTTGAGGTTAACTCCCACTAACGAGGCGCTTAAGAGATCGGCATAGCTGAGGTCGGCATGGTCTAAATTAGCATTGGTCAAGTTAGCTAACACTAAACTAGCGTGGTTGAGATTTGCCAAACTTAGATTGGCTCCTGTTAAGTTTGTCCGACTGAGACGGGCGGATCCGAGATTTGCCGCCTTTAAATTTGCCTTGCTTAGATTAGAGCCAAGCATATAATTCCCCTCCAAATTCGCGGCAATTAGATACGCATTACTGAGGTCGCAATTTACACATTCTTGGGTTTCACGCAACCTCACAACATGGCTGGGATTTGCGGCATAAACAGCCGTAGGAAGTAGCAACAAGGTCATAAAGACTAGAACAATTAGTGCGATCGCTGGTTTCATAATGCCAATTTGTTTTTAATGGTTGAAGAGAACAATAGTGGTAAGTATAAAAATCCTAGATAAATTGTAGTTTATTTGCAGCGCAGGCATCTTACCTACACGGGCTTTCAGCCTATACCCACCCTTCTATATAGACGCAATGAGAGTCTCAAGTCGAGCCTGGGCAACTGGAAGTTTAGCCGCAACTTCGGAATTGGCAAATTCCGAAGGAACCGTGCCACTGACTTCAATACCAGCTTGAGGTAAGCTGACGTTCATCAATCGCAGGCGATTTGATAAGCAATAGGCAAGTCCGCGATAGAAACGTCGCCCAAAGTCAATATCCTCCTCAGTTCTTTGCGCTAATAACGCATGGGGAATTGCCAATAAGACTGCCTCGCTATTAGCAATGACCGTTGCAGAAGGAGGGCGACGATCGATAAAGGACATCTCGCCAATAATCTCTCCTGGGGTTAGATTTGCCAGCATCCGATGGCGATCGTGGTTATTGGATGATAAAACTTTGACCGTGAGCCTGCCCTCTAGGAGAAAATAAAGCATCTCGATCGGAACACCTTCTTGTATGAGTACTTCTCCTGCTTTTAAATCAATTCTCTGGCAAAACTGCTGTAACCAAAGAATATCTTGCTCCGAAAATTCGCCTAGTAATAAGAGTGAGTTATTCATCGCCAGTCTCCAGAGGGTAGGATTGAGAGAGAGATAATAGTCATCTTTGGGACGGAATCAAGCCATTTTAGGTTGCATTTCACTGGTCTTACAAAGCTCTACAGGAATTATAACTTTACCCTGAAAAACTCTAGAGATTCTCCTAAAGACTGAGTAGTTTACTCAGATCGAGATGGGGCGCGATCGCATCGGCAAGTTGGTCAAAGATGCGATCGCGTTGTTGCTGATAATCTAAAGTATCAATCGGTAAAGGTGAGATACCGCGCTTATGCCGTAACTGATTTAACCAATGGCGTCGCCATTTACCGCTGTCAAATAATCCGTGCAGATAAGTTCCCCATACCCTGCCATCGGTTGTCACCATGCCAAGGTCAGCATCATCAAACAGCTCGCTGACTTGATTTCCCTGTTCTGGCAAAATCTTAGAAATACCCTGATGAATTTCATACCCAGTGATATCGAAATTGCTTTGCTCAACTTCCTGCTCAAACCCCCTCCCAAATAGGGAACAAATAGACATAGCTTGACGCTGGCGGAGAATTTTGGTGTCGGTAATCGTGGTTGTAATTGGTAGAAGCCCCAGCCCTGTAAAACTTCCAGATTTTCCTTCTCTGCCTTCAGGATCGGCGATCGCTTGACCTAACATTTGCAGCCCGCCACAAATTCCTAGGACTGTGCCACCACCTTGCCAATAGTCACGCAATTGGTCAGCCATGCCTGATTCCTGTAAGGCGATTAGATCGGCGATCGTGGTTTTGGAGCCAGGTAAAATTACGGCATCGGGTTTGCCTAAGGTTTGTCCGAGAGCGACAAAACGCAAATCCACTGTTGACTCAGCAATCAACGGATCGAAATCTGTGAAGTTGGAAATACGAGGTAGTCGCAATACTGCAATACTAATGTCCGTTGGCGAGAGCCGACTGCGACGTTCAAACAAGCTCACCGAATCTTCGGCAGGGAAGGCTATATCGAGATAGGGAATCACGCCTATCACAGGAATACCCGTATACTCCTCTAGCCAATCAATGCCAGATTGCAGGAGCGATCGCTGCCCTCTAAATTTATTAATAACGATGCCTTTAATCTGCGCTCGTTCCTCAGGCTCGAGCAGTTGCAAGGTTCCGACCACATGGGCAAAGGCTCCACCCAGATCGATACAGACAACTAGGATTGTAGCGGCATTCAAATGCATCGCTACCCGCATATTGGTTAAATCGCGATGTTTGAGATTAATTTCGGCGGGACTGCCTGCCCCTTCGCAAATTACCAAGTCAAACTGCTCTGCCAGCTTCGCCAAGGAAGTTTGAATGCATTCCCAACCGCGATCGAAGTAATTTTGATAGTACTCTGAGGCTTGAGTCACACCTACAGCTTTGCCTAAGAAAATCACTTGCGAAGTCATATCGCCTTGGGGCTTGAGCAAAATTGGATTCATTGCGACACTGGGTTCGACATTCGCTGCCCATGCTTGCACTGCCTGAGCATAGCCAATTTCACCCCCAATTTCTTCCCCTTCCATCTTGACGACATAGGAATTGAGTGCCATGTTTTGCCCTTTAAAAGGTGTGACTTTCCATCCTTGGCGATGATAGAGACGGCAGAGCGCGGCACAGATTAGAGATTTTCCTGCATTGGAAGTGGTTCCCACCACCATAATTGCTTGCATAGAGACTAAACGTTATGATGCTACAAGGTCTAAATCTGAAAAACTTGAATAATTTTCTATTCTTTCAGCCTTCGCATCATAACGTAGAGCTAGTAACAGCCGCTTTTAATCTGAATTAAGCACCTTCTCAAGTTTTTGGCTCCCTTGAGACATGGCATAGCAAAATACCCAGTAAATCAAGCCAACAAACAGGTAGACCTCAGCATTACGACCAATAAAGTCAGGCTGTGACAAAATCGACCGAGAGATACCCATTAATTCTACTAAACCAGCGATCGAGACAAGGGAGGTATCTTTAAACAAGCCGATGAACTGACCGACGATCGCAGGGATCACCGCCCGCAGAGCCTGCGGCAACACAATCAAAACAATAATCAGGGGAGTACCAAATCCTAAAGCTTTGGCTGCTTCAATTTGACCTCTCGGCACGGATTGCAGACCTCCGCGCACATTTTCAGCAAGATAGGCGGCACTAAACAGAACGAAAGCCGCAATTACGCGCACCACCTGATTGAGGCTCACGCCTGTCGGTAAAAACAAAGGCAGCATCACCTGAGCCATAAATAAAATGCCCACCAAAGGCAAGCCGCGAATAATCTCAATGTAGAGAATGCAAAACCAGCGAATCACGGGCATCGTGCTCTGTCGTCCCAAGGCTAGCAAAACCCCTAAGGGGAAAGAAGCGACGATACTCAGTACGGCAATCAAAACTGTTAGGAGCAATCCATTCCACAGATTCACTTCTACGGGTTCGAGAATGCGAAGTCCACCGCCCACCAGCCAAAGTGCGATCGGAAGCGATAACAACCACAGAAAGGATAAGCCAAGGGAAATGAAACGAACCGTTTTGAGCCTTTGTCCCAAGCCAAAACCTGCCCCAACCAAAACCGTTGTACTGAGAATCCAGAGCCTTGATGGTAATTCCACTGGAACGAGAATAGCCAATGCCACAGAAAGAGAAGCGATCGCCATGCCCACCGTGCGGCTGAACCTTCCCCAAACACCCCAAGCCAGTCCAGATAGCGCACTAATCATGGCAAGCACGATCCAAAGTCGCCAACCTTGCTCTAGGGGATATCGCCCCACAAAAAACAGGCGAAAGTTTGCACTCACGACCGACCACTGCGCTTGGGTTGTGCACCAAACAATCAGACCTTTAGCAATCCAATAAATCAGCCCGATACAAACTATAGTCAAGAGGCTATTAAACCAATCGCTAAACAGATTCTCTTTAATCCATTGCAAGGGAGCAATCGGTTTATTCGGCGGAGGGCTAGGGAAATTTAGGCTTTGGTTTGATTCCATGTTTTTTGAATTTCTCGCAATTCTTAACGAATCTCAGCGATCGCAGCTATAAACTTGCAACCAAATCATGGCATATAAACTGCATTTCTATATAGCGTTTTTAAGCTTTTGGGTTGAGGGTTTACGCTTAATAGAGCGATCGCTTTACGCTATGTCAAAATAGAAGTAATTGCTAGAGGCTAACTTGAATGTACCAAACAATTCGTTGGAAATCCATCGAGATCTTTCGACGCGATGCCTTGCAGGATGCGTCCCGCAGTGCAGGCTTACCTTTAGTGGCGACGTTGTTTAGTAGCGATGTTTTGAGCAGTCCATTGCTACCCAATTTCGAGCAATCTGTAGCAGAAGTTTTTAGCTGATTTGAATTCTTGTTGCGATCGCATTCATCAATCCTCGTAACCAGCGATCGGCAAACTCAGGATTTAATTCTCGATACCAACGATAAGCTTGTTCGATCTGAGCTTTCGCAATTGGGGTAATCTCAACCTGAAATGTCATATTTTTGTTGCATCTCTTGGAAAAAGTTCCCAATCGGTTGAGTTTGACCAGCATTTAGTTCGTCAAAGCCTTGCTGAGTCGCCGCAAGTATCTCCAGTTGCTCGATTAGCTGGCGTAGTTTGAGTGGATCGATTTTCCCAGAAGCGAGAAATGTGACAAAAACTTGAGAATGTTCGCTAATATCTTGAGGTAATTCGTTAAGATAAACCTGCCCATTTTGATAAATGCCTTCGACTGTTTTTAGCATAGGTTTTTGGGTTAGTATTTTCTGCGATCGCCACAACTATAACATCTTTAAGCTTTTGGAAGATTGATGCTGCTGTTCCCAGCATTCATTGGTAGCTGCGATCGCTCTATCTTTTTGAAGTGTAGATCGCAGCATGGTATTAATTTTTTGCTTAGCTTGCCGTTCTCAATCTTGTTCGATTAAAGCAGTCAAAAACTCGTCAGCAGAATTATACATCCCGCTCGAAATCTGGAGATCGATAACCTCCAAAAACAGCGATCGGCAAACTCAGGATTGAACTTTCTATACCAGCAGTAAGCTTGTTCGATCTAATGTTTTATAACAATGCTATTTGATAGCTTAGACAGTTTGAAGGCAGAAATGCAAGAATTCCAACAGGATTGAGCCTGTACAGCTTGCTATCGCATCAATAAAAATGATTTAAATTATTTTGGTAGCCTTGTTTATCTTGGTCTATCTAACCTGAACTCGCTCTGTGGAACTTCTATGCGCCACCATTCTTTTGGTCTTACTATGAAATCATAGTCGTAGTGGCATCCACAACAATAAATTTCTTCTCTGTTCACAACTGCTGCATAAACTGCAACATTATCCAAATCATAATATTCAGCATGGTGTGCAGCATACCAAATAGCTATATCTAACGAAGAAGTCCATGACATACCTTTTTTATGGATAAGTCCTGCGCAACCACGAAACAAACTGAAGCGTTCACCATTATTAAAGTGATCGCCTACATAAATAGGATAATTTTTTTGAAGTAATTCTCTGTCACACGTATCAAAGATCTCTTGCATTAAATCTAAGGGTATATCCTCAAAGTTTGATGCGTGTGTGTAAGCATCCATCCAATTTTGTTCGAGAACACCAATAGATGACAACGCTCTAAAATTTTTGACAATAAAATCCAATCCTTTTTCTGGGATAAAACCATAAATGCTTGCCCCTTCTAACATGGCATTTTTTACCCGATTAGCTTCTTCACTCGTTAGCCCTACAAAATCAATGTTTTTTTGGCAAAGAATCAATCATAGCTTTACATCCAACTTACTATTCATACTGGAATTCTTATTTGAGATAACGATCCAAGCTCTGGCGATGCAATACAACAATACCTACTGAATTTCACTCTAGTAGAACCCCTTTATTCTATCGATGAATGTACAGCATTACAGAACTTGTGATAGCACTCTAAGAAGGATTAAACTCAATTTACAGGCCAAGGCCAAATCTCAACAGCTTTTCTTGCTAATTGTTTAGATCTCTGTTCAATTTGGCTTCTTCCCCAAGGCTCTCCTTCCTTATATTCTCTCAAAACCTCTTTGTTTAAGGCTATAACAGACTCACGCAGTACAGGGACTTTTTTTGAGAAGGAGCTATTCGATATTGATTGATTCTTGCGTCCAAGCAATAAAGTAAGGTTCCCAATTCTGTTTTTTAATTCCTCGACATCAACCTCAGTGAGATTAGCTTCCTTCAAGGCTTCTTTGCTTGGTTTTTGAGGAAGCAAATGTTCTATGTGAACTTTATCTGGTCCCTCAACTTTAGTTTCGCCATTACTATAGCTCTCATTTATCCTTATTAAAATAGTTCTCCATACCGAGCTTTTAGTATTAACTTTAAGCCGAGAAAATTTCTCAAAAAACTCATCATTTGTCGGGACATAAGGATTGAATTCATCTCTCAGGATGAGATCGACTTTCCCAGATTCATTACGAAGTCTCTGACAAATGGAAACATAAACTTTTTCTAACTGATTTGTGTTTAGCTCTCCAACTACTGAATAGCGTACAGCAACTGATTCAAAAACTCTAGTTAATAGGGAAACGCTGGAAGGATCTTTCTCCGAGCAGACCAACAAAGCAGAAATAAAACTTCTAGTTCGATATACCTTTAATCTTTGGAGCCCTTCAGCAGTTTCATTTTTATTGCGCCAAGGACAACTTTTCGGATCTGGAGAAGTAATGTGTCGGTAAGTCTTGGCACTATCTGTTAGATGTCTTAGAAATTCTATTGAATACGATAGCGATTTATTAGAAAGATCATTCCTGAAAGCATCATAAAGACCATTCCTACTAACTGCTCCCTTAAAGGCTATCCAATAATATCTTAGAAAGTTTAGTATTTGCCCATCACCAACAGTATCAAGAATGTTTTGCCAGCTATCAAATGCCTCCTCTAATAGCTCTTGTTCATCACACTGAGCAAACAATTTATTCTTAATGAGATCAGCAGCATTGAGTGCCAATCCTCTATCATTTAATGTTTCAAAGAGCTTAAAAGCAGCACTCTCAGAGGGGGCTTTTATCTGAACAAGCTCTACATTATAGAGAATGCGCTTCAACATCTCTCCGAGAGCATCTTTCTTTGATATCTTTCTACGCTCTATCAGATCATTAGAATATTTATTTATTTTCTCCAATATTTCTGAGACAGCTTTTGATAAAAGTGAGCCATTTCCCTCTGATACAGATTTCAAAGGGTTGGTAATCAGAGAGAAGTAAATGGCAGAGTCTATATCTTGTAATTTGATCTTAGGTTTTCTAGGCTGTAGAATTTTCCCAGCGGTGAGTAAACTATCTATGGCTTGAACATGATGTTGTTCAAGTCCTTCTTGCTGAAGAAGTGTTTTTAAAATCGCTAAAAGTAAGCAAATAGTAGTAAGTCGTTGCTGACCATCTAGAACAAGATCAGATTCCTCTCCTTGAGATAAAACAATGGAACCTAAGAAGTAAGAGCTATTTTGGTTATTGCTTTCTAGCCAGTCTGAGTCATAGACATCTGAAAGCATTTCACCAACTTCTTCAACTCCCCACGAATATGGTCTTTGAAAATTAGGGACTTCGTAAGCAATCGAAGGATCTGAAAATAATTTATTAATATTTTTAGCTTCAACATCAAATTTGGAAGTTTCGCTAGACATTTTTTCATCTATCCCAACTGCAAGTGAAAGCAGTCATTTTCGGCTTTTAAAGGTTTTGCCCAAGATCAAATCATACAGTTTAGATATTATCAGTGCAACCTAAAATGTCTCACCTTTACAAATTTCATCTTGAACTTGTGTAAGCACATCCTCAATATCCTCAATATTTTCGATCACCTCATCTGGCGCACCTCCAGACAAGCATAGGTTGCGGATAATCAATAACAGCTTGGGCATGCGATCTAGATTTCGTACTGTTTCCCAACTCATTGCTTCATCGATATGAAAGATCGTTCGATCCCATCCTTCAAATTCCGCGCAAGCAACTACAGAGGCACGCAGAACTCCCCATGCACCCTGTAGGTCAGAAAGAACTGTCTTTTCATATCCAATTGGTTCAGTAGGAAAGCTCATAGGATTAGGATAATATCAGGATAATAAAATTAGAGTCACATGGTTAGGAAATGTTTACCGATTGGCAAACCAAACCACATATTCTCTAACTGGCAAAAAGTTTCGATCTTGTCTTGAAGTTACTTCTAATTCACCAAGAGGAACATATCCTGTTTTTCTGCCTTCTCTTACTTTCACGATTATTCCACTATTCTCATCTTCACATTCGGTAGATAAGACTTTCATGACATGTGCAAGATCGAAATAGACAACAATTCTTACTGCACTGAATTCTTATTGTTTAAGGTAACAGTACAGAGATTGTTCAGATCAGAACAAAAGTAAGGTAAATTACGTCTGGTTGCTTAAATACTCCACAAACTCCACTCCGAAAGAAATTATCAAAATATGCGACGCAGGAAACTCATTCAGTTAGCTCAGGGCGGATTGCTTGGCACTTTAACGGCGGGACTTGCGATCGCCCCTGCCTTTAGCCAAGATCGTACCAAAGCCGCGCCAAATACTGGGCCACTCACCTTACAGTGGTTTGGGCATATGTCATTTTTGATCAGTGGGGGTGGTCTGCGACTGTTAACGCACCCTTTTCGTCCGAGTGGCTGCACGGCTGGTTTACCTGCCCCAAAAGCTGATGTTGACTATGTAATGATTAGCTCTCGCTTACTCGACGAAGGCTATTTAGAAAATTTACCAAACAAGACAAAAGTTTTTGCCGAACCAGGTTCCTACGATTTCAAAGGCGTTAATCTTCAAGGCATTCGCATGGATCACGATCGCGTGGGCGGACGGCGCTTTGGTCGCAACGTAGCCTGGCGATGGCAGCAAGCAGGGATTCGGCTCTTGCATTTAGGATGCGCGGCTTCACCAATTTTGCCCGATCAACGCATTTTAATGGGGCGTCCTGATGTGCTGATTTTGCCCGTAGGGGGTGGTGATAAAGGTTACAGCGCTACCGAAGCTCAAGCAGTGGTCGCAGAGCTTAGCCCCAAAATTGTTGTGCCCACTTACTATCACACAGCTACATCTAGCAAAACCTGTGCGCTAGCGCCTGTGGATGAATTTTTAGCTTTGTTTCCCAATGTCAAAGTAAATCGCGGTGGTTCGACTTTAGAGTTGAGTGCCGACAGTTTACCCTCAAGTATGACGATTAGGGTTTTTGGTTAGGTGCATTAAAGAATTTCGATCGCATCGCCTACTTGCAAAATTTTCCCTGCCTCAGAGGCAGGGATTTGCGTATTGACCGTCAGACGATAAAAGTGATTAAAACGCGATCGCTCTACTTCTGCGGGTAAAGTTTCTCGGCGTTGGGACACAAATATTTTCTGAAAATTTGCATAAACTTCACCAGCGATCGGATCGCGGGTGGGGACTGGACAGCGCTGACAGGGATTAATGCCATGAATCCGAACGTTTCCGATCTGAAATCTCACCACATTGCCCTCAGTGGAAAACAGCCGATCTTCCCAAAAGGCTGGTACATCGCTTAGTTCCAAGTTCGTGCGAAAGCGCAACCTTGTTTGGTCGAGCGTTAGTTCGGGAAACCAATCAGCCACCGCCTGCAATGAAGCCGTACTGACAACCGTTGGGCCTGGTGAGTTGGTGTCGTCAGGAAAGCCCATTTCACGATTTTGGATAATTTGTACAGTCATACCGAAAAATTCGCTCAACCAAACCGCGATCGCCTCCCGTCGTTCGTCTAGGTGAAAGCAAACTTCAGGGCGATCGGAATTTTGATGGTTTAGATAGACAAATCTCTGGGCTAAATCGAACCTAGCTCGCAATAAATGCACTTTAGGATTGCGTTTTGCATTCACAAAATTTCCTTGGGCGTCAACTATGGCAAACTCGCGATCGCCTCGCAATGCTCCGCTTGATAAAACTTCAGCGTGACTGACTGCTAAACCATCTAAAGACTTAATTGGATAGATTGAGATATGGGCGAGTTTCGGCATAATGTCGCAAAAGATCGTGATAAACAATACACATGTTAGGGAAAGTTAATAATATTGGGTAGAATTTAAAAGTGAGGTGTATTAGGAGTCAACTATGAAACTCGGCGGTGTCCATCGAGTTGATCGCTATTTATGCGCGGCAAGATGCCTGCCGCAGAAAGCTGTGCTTTCAAGATCGATACTTGTGCTTTGCTTTAGCCTAGCAACGTTGCTGTCATCTTGTACAAATCCTTCAGGAATTACCAATTCCCCAGAAACAGGGAAACCTCAAACGGGAATGACTGTTCAACCTGTTACAGCCTCCGCTTCTGCAAATCCTGAAAATAAAACGTCCGAAACGAAAACCCAAGAAGTCAAGATTGGCGAATTAAAACTTGGGGAAACCAAAATATATACATACAAGACTGGGCTTTTCCAAATTGATATTCCTAAAAATTGGACAGTTAAAGATATCAGCAGTCCTAAACAAGTTGCTGTGATCTGGGTTAATCCAAGTCATACGATCGTTTTAGGCGTACAAATCAATGTCAACTCTAAAGCCAATGGCATTCCCTCTAAAGAAGAATTGGCGCAAGTCTTACCAGCAATTGTGAGAAGCAACTTTGGCTCTCGTCCCAATTTTGAGTTAACCTCAGTACCCCCAGAACCTGACAGGGCTCCTAGAGTAATTTGGTCTTATAAAGAAGGGCAAGGCAGCGTGAGAGGATTTAGCGATATTCAGCAAGATGGTGATAAGCTCTCAGTGCTAAGTGCTGGCATCTTAGAGAAAAATGCTACAAAAGAATCCATTGCAGCAATGGTGAAAATCTTCAGTACCTATAAGGTCGATCCAATTATTTCAATCAGCGAACCGTAAGCAAGAAAAAGCGAACAAAGCTCATTGGTGCTTAAAACCCAAATACCGATAACCGAACACTGACAACTGATAACTGATAACTGAGTAAAGCCAAAATGGGGAAAAAGTACCATTCACAGAGAACAGCTATAAAAAAAACAGCTAAATTTCAACCTAAGTTCCGCCATCTCTTCATCATGGCATTTCTGGGATTGGCACTTAGTGGGAGTGTGACCGAAATTTGGTTGCGATCGGGGGGACTCAAATCCAACGATCCATCGGCAAAGGCATCCGTCCAAGAGAAATTTGATAGTAATGGTTGGCCGCTGATGTTGCCCCCGCCGCCTGCCAACGCCGAAGTTTGGGAATGTGAAGTCGCGATCGTCGGTGGTTCGCTTGGTGGTACGGCAGCAGCGTATCACTCCATGAAAACAGGTGCAACGACTTGCTTGATCGAGCTTACACCCATGATGGGTGGACAAATTAGTTCTCAAGGGGTGAGCGCGATCGACGAGTCCCTATTAATGCGCTATGAGCAAGTATTTTCTTCAAGTTGGACGCATTTTAAAAATGTGATCGCCAGTCAAGAAGCATTTCCTGCAAAATACTCCTATCTCAAACCTGGAGCTGTGGTCGCAGACACCAATAGCTGCTGGGTAGGAAACCTTTGCTTTACGCCCACAGCAGGCGCAGCCGCCGCAGAAGCGCTCTTAAACGAGGCAAAGCTCTCTGCTCCCCGTAGTCGTTGGGGCACCCAAATTGCCTTTAAAGGCGCAGAATTTAGCAGTAACGGAGACATAATTACTGCCGTCTATGGGGTGAAGCGCAAACCACGCAATCCCAATTACATTCCACTTGGGCGGCTATCAAGGGAATTGGTTCCTTGGTACGGATGGGAAAGCAATGATGACTTTGAAAAAGTTGCCATTCGGCTTCAGCCTCCTGTGGGCAAACAGATGATCGTGATTGATGCCACCGACACAGGTGAGCTTGTAGCATGGGCAAATATTCCCCATCGTTTAGGTGCAGAGGGATTCGCGACTACTGGAGAAAAACACGCTGTTGCCGATAATCCTGAATGCACACAAGCATTTACATTTCCCTTTATTCTCAAGATCGCTGATGACAAAGGAGAATCGCTCAAAAAGCTAAAAACAATTCAACCTGGTTATTCTAAAGAAGAGCATCGCAAAGATTACGATTTGGGGAGATATCCCATGTTTGTCGGCAATAGCTTCTTTAACTATCGCCGCATTGTCAGCTTATTGCGCGACAACCCATTTAAGGCGACTCCAGCTAAAGGCGATATGACCGTCGTTAATTGGAATCGCGGCAATGATTGGGGTATTATGAATCCGCCTCTAATCATGACTGACGAACAGATTGATGCATCGGGACAACGTCAAAACTGGATGGGAGGATTAAATTTTAATGCCCTCAAAGAAGGAGAAAATCACGCACTTCTATTTTCGGAATGGTTAATCGAAAACTATGCCACGTCAGAGTTTCCATTAACGCATTTGTCGGGTATAGGTTCGCCTATGCCAACTGAGTCGGGTTTGAGCTTGTATCCCTATATTCGTGAAGGAAGAAGAATCTTAGGTCGCTCTGCCTATGGACAGGAGACTTTCTTTATGCGCGAGCAAGACCTGCGTAGAGACATGGTAGGTGGAAGAGATTTCCGCCCTTCTACAATTGGGATTACTCACTATGCGATCGATATGCATGGCTGTCGCTACCGCAATTGGGAACCTTCTAAATCCCCTAGTTCTGCGCCAGTCAATGAGGACTTTGTAAAACCGATTTATATGCCTCTTGAGAGTCTCATCCCACTCAAGCTCAATAATCTATTGATTGGTGGCAAAGGTATTGCTGTCAGCCATATTGTGAATGGAGCTACCCGCATTCACGTTGGCGAGTGGGCGGTAGGTGCGGCTTCGGGCTCAACTGCAGCATGGATCGTTAAACAACAAGATCTGTCGCTTTCACCGCAGGAAATTATTTACCGAAAATTAGTGCCTAATTTACAAAAGCATCTCGCTTCGCAGGGTATTGTTTTAGACTGGTAGTATCCTTAATCGATCCCTCAGTCAAATTGTGTCACACAGCCAAACGGATCGTGCGTTCAAACCCAAAAAATTATCCCTGCGATTGCTATTAGTAGGACCTTTTGTCCTGCAAATTTGTGTAGCCGTAGGTTTAACAGGATGGTTGTCTTGGCGCAACGGACAGCAAGCCGTGAGTGACGTTGCCAGTCGCTATCGTCAGGAAGTGACCGATCGCATTCAGCACCACCTCCATAGCTACTTAGAAATACCCCAATTTATCAACCGCTTAAACGCTGGAAATTCTCAGATCGTACAGGCTGTGGAGTCAAATTTTCAAGATCGAGCCAAAATTGAACGATACCTTTGGACGCAACTTCGGATCTTTGAATCGGTGACTACAATTCACATCGGTACTGAAACTGGAGAATATACGGCGGTAAAACGAGTAGATGGAGGGCAATATAATTTTGATGCGACCGATCGCAACACGAAGGGGGCCTTAAACACCTATGAGATCGATGCCCGAGGCGATCGATCAAACCTGATTCTCGTAACACCTAACTTCGATCCGCGATCGCGACCTTGGTATCGAACAACGCCATCAAATCAAGGAGGTCAATTAAATTCAATCCCTAAATTGTCATGGAGTCCCGTCTATACCTATTATAATTTGCCCGTTTTAGCAATTACGCAGAGCGTTCCCGTTTATAACCAACAGGGAAAGATGTTAGGAGTGGCAGCCGTCGATCTATCCCTGACAGATATCAGTAAATTTCTACAAGGGTTAAGTACAGGATCGACTGGACAGACCTTTATTATGGAACCATCAGGAGAATTGATTGCCAGCTCTGGCTTAGATAAGCCTTTTTTGATTCGTAATGGGAAAACTGAACGGATTCAAGTGCTAGAAAGCAACGTTCCTCTGCTGCGTGCCGTGGCGGCAAACATGGCAAAAGACCCCAGTAATCCCAGCCAATTTCGAGGCAACCAAAAATTTGAGTTTACGATCGCCGATCGACGTCATTTAGCGCAGGTAGAAACCTTCCGCGATCGCTTAGGGCTAAATTGGTTAGTAGTGGTGGTGATTCCTGAGAATGATTTCATGGCAGAAATCGACAAAAATACGCGCACGACACTTCTTTTGTGCCTATTAGCGCTAATCGTCGCGATCGTTTTAGGAATTCTCACCTCTCGTTGGATTACTCGACCGATTTACCGCCTCATTCGTGCCTCAAAGTCCCTGTCCGAGCAATTTGAATCAGGACAGTTAGAAGATGGGTTGCTCGATCGACCATCTCCGAGCGAGAATGTTGAGGAACTGAGTCTGTTGTCACAAGCATTTCATCAGATGGCGACGCAGTTACATCGCTCGTTTAAAACCTTAGAAACTACAAACGCTCAGCTAGAGAGTCGCATTACCGAACGAACCGCAGAATTAAGTCAATCAGAAGAGAAGTTTTCCAAAGTATTTTTAGCCAGCCCTAATCCGATCGCAATCACCGACTATCAAGATGGCACGGTGATTGAAGTCAATAACAGTTTCTTAACAAATTTTGGTTACACCATAGAGGAAGTAGTCGGACAAACTCTATCCACACTAGAAATTTGGGCAAATCCGATTGACTATGCTGAAATTAGTCAAACCCTTCTAAAACAGGAGGCAATTCAAAACCGCGAACTTGAGATGTGGGTTCACTCTGGAGAGATGAAAACCCTCTTGCTTTCTGCTGAGATTATTGCGATCAATCATCAGACCTGCGTGCTTTGGGACTTAAATGACATCAGCGATCGCAAACAACTAGAGCAAGACCTCTGGAAGTCTCAGCAGTTCCTCGATAGCATTATCGAAAACATTCCACTGGCAGTATCTGTGATGGATGTTAACAATGAGTTCCGTAGCGTGTTATGGAACAAAGCTAGTGAAGAGATGTTTGGGGTGTCTCGCAGCGATATCTTTTGGCGAAATATCAACCAAATCTTTACCCAGTCACAAGCCGAGCTATTCCAAACTGGCGATTTAGAAGCCATAGAACAAGGCGTAATGGTCGAAGTTCCTGAAGTGCCCTTGAGGAATATGCCTCAAGGTGACATCTTACTCAGAATGCTAAAATTACCGATTATTGATAATCAAGGCGTTACGACATATTTGCTCTGTATCTTTGAGGATATTACAGCACGCAAACAAGCTGAGATCGCCTTGCAACAGGCAAAAGAATCGGCAGAAGTTGCAAATCATGCCAAGAGTGAATTTCTTGCCAATATGAGCCATGAATTGCGTACTCCCCTCAATGGGGTTTTGGGCTACGCGCAAATCCTGAAACGGGCGCGAAATCTTCCCCAACAGCATAAAGATGGGCTCGACATCATTCAACAATGTGGCGAACATTTACTGACCTTAATCAACGATGTTTTAGATCTTTCTAAGATTGAGGCAAGGCGGATGGAACTCTATCCCAGTGAGTTTAATCTCTCGATCTTTTTAAAAGGAATTGCGGATATTTTTCGGATTCGAGCTGCACAAAAAGGGATTAATTTTGTTTATGAAGTGCTTACAGAACTGCCGATCGCAGTCAAAGCAGACGAACAAAGGCTAAGGCAAGTTCTAATTAATTTAATTGGGAATGCGGTCAAATTTACCGAGATTGGTGGCGTTGCCTTTAAGGTAGGGGTGGTTGATACTCACGAAGAGATTGTTACCATTCGCTTTCAGATCGACGATACAGGCGTTGGTATTGCGCCAGAAAAACTGGAGGAAATCTTTCAACCGTTCCAGCAATCTGGCGATCGCGTTCGCATGGTGGAAGGTACAGGTCTTGGTTTAGCCATCAGTAAAAAACTGGTTGAAATGATGAACAGTAAACTACAGGTAAAAAGCTTGCAGGATGAAGGTAGTAGTTTTTGGTTTGAACTTCAACTTCCAAAAGTGGCTAATTGGGTTCCTACAGAGAAAACTCAAGAACTTATGCTGATAGGGTTTCGACGCCCCAATGGGCAAACCACCTGCAAAGCGATCGTGGTCGATGACAAGCCTGAAAACCGCTCTGTATTAACTAGTTTGCTCGCTCCTTTGGGGTTTGAGATCGAAGAAGCGAGCAATGGAGCTGAATGTTTAAAAACAATAGCAACATTTAAGCCTGATGTGATCTTTATGGACTTGATTATGCCTGTGATGAATGGGTATGAAGCAATTCGACGTTTACGCCAGTCCTCCGATCCAGACATTAAAAATGCGATTATTATTGTGTCTTCTGCTAGCGTGTTTGAGTACGATCAGAAAACTAGTTATGATGTTGGTTGTAATGCTTTTGTTTCTAAACCCGTTAGAACAAAAACATTATTGGATACGTTACAATCACTTCTAAATTTAGAGTGGATTTATGAAGAGTATTCTGAGAGCAACCAAGAAGGATCTGTCAATGTAGACCCAACAATCATGGATGATAGCGATGAAGCGATAGAACTACCATCTCAAGAAGTAATTTGCAATCTTCTCAGTCTGGCAATTATCGGTGATGTGCTTGGAATTGAGGAAATAGCTAGGCAAATCGAACAATCTAGCGATCGCTTTAAACCATTTGCGAGAAAACTGATCCAACTCACAAAGAACTTTCAGGTTAGGCAAATCCAAGAATTTTTGCGGCGATGTACGTGCGAAGATCCAACAGAACAAACTCCGAACGCGAACAACGGCAATCCCTACAATGAGTCAGAGAAAGAAGCCTGATTTGATGAATTAACCCTCAGGTGCTTTGATTTGGTTCGGCACATTTTTAGATACAACTCATTTGGGATTGTTATATTAGTAACTTGAGATACATCGTTTAATGCCAATCTACGGCTCAATTAGATGGCAATCTAAGTCATACAGATATTCTGATGCCTGAGTCACTCGATTCAACTAGACTCCTGTTCGATTTACATCGAGGGACTGAGATTGCACAAAGTTTTTCAGGATGTCTCGAACCAGAAGCGATCGCCTTGCAGCTAACCAACGGGTTAGTCGAAAAATTTGACTGTGCCTTCGCAAGGATTTGGCTGTTAGAACCCAATCAGCAGTTCTTGAAGTTAGTGGCTTCCTCTGGCATGTACACCCATACCAATGGGATGTTTAGCAGAGTTCCTTTAGGAGCCTACAAGGTTGGAAAAATTGCCCAAAATCGGGTTTCATTTTTAAGCAATAATCTTGCAGAGGAGCACTGGGTAGGCAATCGAGAATGGGCGATCGCCAACAAAATTCGAGGCTTTGCGGGGTATCCTTTAGAAATTAGAGGAAAGGTGGTTGGCGTCCTTGCCAGTTTCAGCCATCAGCCTCTTGCACCTGAATTTTTAGAGATATTACCTACCCTCTGCACGATGGTCAGCCTTGCCTTGGATGCAGCTTTACAACATCAGTTAGAAAAACAAACTTGGCAGACTTCCTCTCGGATTCCATCTTTTAGCCATTTTTCATTATCCGATCAACTGGCGTGTATTTTAAGTTCGGCTCGACTCACGCTTGTGGGTACAGAACAAACTTTGACACTTCCACTCTTGTTCGTGTTTCTGCAAGCTGCCGAAACCCTAAATAGAATTGGATGTGCCTACTGTCGTCTGATCTACACAGCGAGTTCTGTGGCGTTGGAGGCAATTGTCCCAGCCCCAAACCTGACTGCTCAGCAATATGGGAATTGGATTCAGTCTGCTTTTGGTGAGTTACTTTTTGCCGTTTCCTGTTTGGGAGGCAGGCTCAACACACAAACAGGGGGAACCCAAGGGGGAATTCAGGTTTCCATTGAAATTCCCTATCCCAGTTGTAAGTTTGGGTTGAGTTTGCGAATTCGGTGTAAGTTCTCTGTTTTACAAATGGCATTTACCCATCTGGCATTTTTAGCAGGGCTAACCATCTGCGATACTGTCGATGATACGATTCCTTTACTCACGGATGATATCACGCAAATTCACTCAGCTAAGCGCGTACTATGGATACAGCAAGACCATCAAACCTTACCGAAAGGGATTCAAGCGAAAGTTGATTTATCGATCGCTGCCGATCGCCTGCGAGAAGCTGTTGATGCTGTGACGCGTGGGGAATCTTGGGGAATTGAGCCTGTAAAGGAATTGCCTCCCCCACTTTCCGATCGCGAATTAGAAATGATGCGCCTATTGGTGCGAGGCTTACGCGATCGCGATATTGCCAATCACCTGATCATTAGCGAAAGCACGGTAAAATTTCACATTAACAATATTTTGTCAAAACTTAAAGCCAAAACCCGTTTTCAAGCGCTCCATCAGGTAATGGTAAATGGTTGGCTAGAATAGATGCAAAACTGTGATTCCGTCTTTCATGGAATCTCGAATGCACTTGGAGAAATTGCGACCAAGGATTGAAATGCAGGTTTAGCAAAATAATAACCCTGAAACAACTCAATACCAAAGGACTTTAAGATACTCAACTCCTCATAGGTCTCAACCCCCTCAGCGATCGCGGTTATTGCCAATTCCTGACACACTTGCAATATCCCTTTGACAATCGCTTGACGACTTTTGTTTTGGTCAATACCCCTGATCAATGCCATATCTAACTTAATAATATCGGTCTGAAGTTCGGCAAGTAGGTTTAATCCCGCGTACCCCGCACCAAAATCATCGATCGCAGTTTTAAATCCTTTCGCCTTGTAATACTGTACGATCTCGCGAACATGGGCAATGTCCTCTACTTTTTCGCCTTCAGTAATCTCAAAGATAATGTGTTCGATTGGAAATCCAAATGTCTCTGACGCCTCAATGGTCGTACGAATACAGAGTTCGGGACGATAAACTGCATTTGGCATGAAGTTAATACTCAGAAACGACTGACACCCCAAATGAGCGGCTAACTTAATGGCTTTGGTGCGGCAACTTTGGTCAAATCGATAGCGATTGCTATCATTCACATTTTCAAAAACCTGCCCCGCAGATTCATTATTTAGCCCACGCACTAAGGCTTCATAGGCAAAGATGCTTTTTGTCGCAGTATTTACGATCGGCTGAAATGCCATTGTGAAATCAAAATCTAGCCCCGCACCACCTGCACATTCTGTGCAGCCAAGTGGTCGATAGTCTTTCTGAATTTTCATTGCATTATTCTTTTAGGTTTGGTGCGCAAGCGTAATAGTCAAGACCTATTTTGGATGACACCCAAGGGCTGAACTCATAAGACATCATAGCTTTTGAGTTTACACAGATCAAATAAGGCTTCAAGTCTTATTCTTTCTATACACTGGTTTCGATCGGGCAATTAGAGAGAATCCCACGATAGGTTAAGCACGATTTCCTTCTCCATACTCTTATCCTTCATAAATTACTTTCCTTTTCGCCACAGGAGACTTCCCTGTAAAGCACCTAACATACCGAGGATAATGAGTATGCCAACGTAGGCAGGCATTGCAATGGAACCTTGCATCATATTCTCTAACCCCAAGCAAAATTTATCGCATTGTTTTTGCTGTTGAAGTATCAATTTCATGAGGGAAACGGCGATCGCGGTCCATAGCATGCCCCCTGAGATAATCCTGACAGCAAAAGTTGTATTTCTAAGAAGCCTCAGCGTCCATGAAATCAATATTGCCATCCCAATATTAAAGAATAGCCAAGGAATGCCTCCCATGACAAAGAACCCTACGAGCAGTCCTCCATAGGTTTTTAATGCGGCTGGGTCTGTTAATGCTAGTGGGATGGGTAAAAGTACAATACCAACAAGGGTACTAATGCCGATTGGAATTATAAATTGGTGTGTAATCCCCATCTTTCTCTCCCATTACAAAAATATTCAACCACAAATTTTCAAGTAAATCGAAAATCTCCATACGCAGTCACACTTTAACAGCTATAAACTTAGATCTAGTCGAGAAACTAGGTCAAACGCATTTGACATCATAGCTTCACAGATTCTAATCGTCAATTTCTAGATCGTGATATTTAGGGCACCTCTAAAAATCAGTCAGAACCAAAAAACGAAAACAAAAGGCGAGGAGAATAGGGAAATATCGCCTCGCACCACACCTAAAGCGCGATTGAATCAGACATTCCTTGATGCAGTTTTGGATAATACCGAGGATGATATTTATGCCCAATCACTCTAAAAAATGCCAGCTATTTTTTAGTAGTGATAACGACAAGCAAGAATCCTAATTTTATCGTCTAGAACTTCATAAACCAGACGATGTTCTCGATCGATCCGCCGCGACCAACAGCCAGAAAGATCGTATTTTAGAGCTTCTGGTTGTCCTGAACCTTCAAACGGACTACGTTGAACTTCACGAATTAGTTTGACGATCTTTAACGCTGTTTTACGATCGCTTTCGATCCACCAAGCCAAGTCCTCAAAAGCGTCTGCATCAAATTCCAAGTTTTTCACAGACTTCTTCCAAAGGAATTCCATTCTGACGATTTTTGGCTGCAAGTAGCCTTGCTTTCATAGCCGGACTGTTGAGTAGATAGGCAGTTTCTCTTTCAGCCATTATTTCTTGCCAGAAAGCAATCGGGACAACGACAGAAACTGTTTGTCCATCAGAATTACAGATGTATTGTAGTGCGTTAGTCATAGCAGCCCGCCAATTCAAGGATGATTTGCTACATTGTCACAATTATACCCGTAAAAGTTTTCGCGATCGCCCGAACCAGTGTGGATAATCTAGCAACTTTGTTAGCAATGTCAATAGTCTAAGCGATCGCCTATCGCCCTACCTCTAAACCGATCGCCTCGCACCACACCTAAAGCGCGATCGGCAAACTTACATATTAAGGAATACAATCAAGTTAGTAACGTTCAAACAACGAATATGCTGAAAACTCTTTGGGCTACTGTTCAAAAAGGAAAAATTGAGTTATTGGAAAATGCAGAACTGCCAGAAGGAACAAGAGTATTGGTGACTTTGCTTTCTTCTGATTACGAGTCTGAGTTTTGGCTTCAGGCGAGTCAGACATCTCTTGATGCTATTTGGGATAATACCGACGATGATATCTATGCTCAATTACTCTAAAAACCTCATCATTTTAGTTCGATGCAAAGCGATCGCCTATTGCCCTACCTCAACCCGATCGCCTCGCACCACACCTAAAGGGCATCGCAGGTAAAATAAACAAAAAGTAGTTATTCAAAATTTATGGCATGGATGCTACTGCACAAAAAATCCGCATCCTTTCAGTCAGAAATCAAAGGGAAGTCGGTTCAAGTTGAAATCCTAAGCCGACTTGAGTAAAGTGAGCATCCTCAGTCAGGAAAGTGTTTCTTCAATTTGTTGGGCAAGATTGCCGTGATTGTTGGCTCCGACAAAGTTTGCTAATGGATCGAAGGGAATAGAAGCTTGGTTGGCAGTCTTTTTAGTTTGAAGTGTTTGAATAAATTGCAAGACGATCTGGATCTGCTGTTCGCTAAGCTTGGCGATCGCTTCTAGGAGTTGTTGGTTTTGATTTGTGGAATACATGCTCATCAATGTATCTATTTTTCTCAGTGTAGCAAATCGTTACTGTTGCAGTAATATCTCAAATGCGATCGCCTATCGCTCTACCTCTATCCCGATCGCCTATCACCACACCTAAAGCGCGATCGCCCCTCACCACCCATAAAACCCAATCGCCTATTTCCTCAAATCAAACAGCGATCGCACCCTCGCCACTCAACACCCGATCGCCTATTCCTCCAACATCAAACAATGATCGCCCCTTCATCACCACATAAAACCCGATCGCCTATTCCCTCAAATCAAACAGCGATCGCCTCTCACTAAACCAAAACCCAATCGCCTAAATCTCAACACCAAATAGCGATAATTTAGTAGTAACCGTGGCAGGCAAAGACTGCTGATGATTATCTCTGCCCATTTGAGAGTCAAGCAATTTTTAAGCTATTATCAGGAAAAATACATATAGCGCATGTCTCAGATAATCCAAGATAAGTTTCCTCTAAATTCTGGTTATGTAACGCAGAGAGGAACATTAGTAAAAATCACAGGATACAATAGTGATGGTCAGTCGATACTTGTAAAGAGATTCGATACAGGCGAAGAGAATCAGATATTTAAGACGGAATGGCTTGGCAGTCTACGTCCTATATCAGAATTATCTTCTGAAGAACTAAAAAAAGTAGCATTACAACCTCTCCGACTAGCTACTGGCAAAAACAACGCCGAATTTCAAGATGATCAATGGGAAGCAATCGAAGGACTAGTTAGAGGAAAATCTAGACAACTAGTTGTTCAGAGGACAGGTTGGGGGAAAAGTATGGTTTACTTTCTTACAACTTTACTACTCAGATTGCAGGGGCGTGGGTGTACTTTACTTATTTCACCACTTTTAGCTTTGATGCGAAACCAGATTGAATCTGCGGAGAAAATTGGAGTTAAAGCTGATGCAATTAATACTGCAACTCAAAATGACTGGGGTAACATCCAAAAACGACTATTAGACAATCAAGTGGATGTACTACTAATTTCTCCTGAAAGGTTAGCAAATGATGATTTTTTAAATAACGTTTTACGACATATTTCTAACAGGGTTGGACTTTTTGTAGTTGATGAGGCTCATTGCATTTCTGATTGGGGACACGATTTTCGTCCCGACTATCAAAGAATTGTTCGTATTTTACAAGCACTACCACAAAATATTCCCATTCTTGCAACGACTGCAACAGCAAATAATCGGGTTATAGATGATATCAAATCTCAGCTAGGTCAAAATTTGCGAATTTCTAGAGGTATGCTAGCAAGAGACAGTCTAAATCTACAAAATATATGGCTTCCTAATCAAGCTGCTAGACTAGCTTGGCTATCTGAAAATATCAATAAATTTACAGGCAATGGAATTATTTACACTCTTACAATTAAGGATGCGGAAGTAGTTTCTGATTGGCTTAGAGCAGAAGGGATAAATGCTGTTGCCTATCATGGCAAGTTAAATACGGAGATTAGACAACAACTGGAAGAGCAACTACTTAATAATGAATTAACAGCCCTAGTTGCCACTAATGCTCTGGGTATGGGTTTTGACAAACCTGATTTAGGCTTTGTAGTTCATTATCAACGCCCCAGTTCAATTGTTCATTATTATCAACAGGTCGGGAGAGCGGGAAGAGGAATATCTAAAGCCTATGGTATTTTGCTTAGTGGACAGGAAGACCAGAAAATTACAGATTATTTTATTGAAGCTGCGTTTCCCCCCGAAGGTCATACCGAAATTGTTTTAAGAGCTTTAAGAAATTCGATTAATGGACTTTCTAAATTTGATTTGGAGAGAGAAATTAATCTTTCTAAAGGACAAATTGATAAGGTCATAAAACTTTTGTCCATTTTGTCTCCATCTCCCATAATAAAGCAGGAGCATAGATGGAAGGCAACTGCTATTCGCTATCAAGTAGACACTGCAAAAATTGAAAGGCTGACAACAATTCGGAAAATAGAACAAGAGCAAATGCTGAAATATATGCAGAGCGATCGCGACTGCTTAATGATGTTTCTGGCAAAAGAATTGGATGATCCTCATGCTTCTCTATGTGGTCGTTGTGCGGTTTGTATTGGCACACCTTTATTTCCTGAGACTTATTCTCAATCAACTGCCAATCGTGCTGTTCAATTTCTTCAGCGATCAGAGCAGATTATTGAGCCACGAAAGCGGATACCACCAAGGTCAATGCCCATTTATAAGTTTACAGGTGATTTACCAAGGAATTGGCAAGCTGAACAAGGTCGTGCGCTGGCAATTTGGGGTGATGCTGGATGGGGCGATCTTGTTAGAATAGGCAAATATCAAAATAATCACTTTGATGATGCTCTTGTAGATGCTACAGTTGATATGATTCAACGTTGGAGACCTGATCCGTTTCCGACTTGGATTACGTGTGTACCATCACTGAACCATCCTACACTTGTACCTGAATTTACACTTAGATTAGCGGCAAAACTAGGCTTGCCGTTTATTGATTGTGTTCAAAAGACTCATTCCAGACACCCACAAAAACAGATGAGTAATAGCTATCAACAAGCACATAACCTAGATGGAGCTTTTGCTATAAATCAGTCATTGATTAAAAATGATGCGCTGTTTTTAGTGGATGATATGGTAGATTCACGATGGACATTTACAATTACTGCTGCTTTACTAAAACGCTTGGGATGTGGTTCTGTTTTCCCTGTAGCTCTTTCAGTTACATCTCTGAGTACGGAAAATTAAAACAGGAGATATAAATAAAAATGATGCCAGACTTTACAATATCTTCAGATACACAAGCTATTTTATTACTATGTGCTAGTTTTGGACAGTCACGCGATTCTGAAATTAAGCCGCTAAATATATCAGAATATAATTATGTAGCAGATTGGCTAAAAGGTCAGCAAATGCGTCCATCTCATCTACTAGATGAAAATACGGAACTCAAATGGAATGAACTATTAAATATTAGTACAGAGAGGATTAAGAACCTTTTAAAGCGCGGTGTAACTATGGCTCTTGCATTGGAAAAATGGAAAAGTCAAGGTATATGGATTCTTAGTCGCGCTGACAAGAACTATCCTGAAAAATTTAGAAAGCATTTACGTCATATGTCACCACCGATTCTTTATGGAGTTGGTAATTGTTCTATCCTTTCTCTTGGAGGGCTTGCAGTTGTTGGTTCGCGAAATGTAGACGAAGAAGGGCTTGAGTATACGAGAAGAGTATCGCAATCTTGTGTTGAATCAGGGATACAAGTTATATCTGGTGCAGCAAGAGGAGTAGATCGTGAAGCAATGCTTTCTGCATTAGATATAGGTGGTTCAGTAATAGGAATAATGGCTGATAGCCTCTCAAAAGAAGCAGTTTCGACTAAATATCGTGAAGGGCTAGAATCTGAAAGGTTAACTCTAATCTCAAGTTATGATCCTGATGCAAGATTTAATGTAGGCAATGCAATGGGTAGGAATAAATATATTTATTCTCTTGCAGACTTTGGGCTTGTTATATGTTCTGATTTTAATAAAGGTGGAACTTGGGAAGGAGCTACAGAAGTTTTAAAAAAATATACATCAATTCCAGTATTTGTAAAAATGGAAGGCAGTTTGTCAGAGGGTAATATTAAATTATTGGAAAGAGGTGCTAATCGCTTCCCTGAGTCACCTTGGAAACCAAACTTAAAAAAATTACTTTGTGATTTATTGCCTGATATTTCTGACAGTATCACTTCACAGTCAGCATTTGTTAAGGATTCCTTTGATAAAAATGGACAAAGCGAATCTCCATTCCTAAATTTAGATAACGCTTACCTAGTTTCAGATAATCAAGAGCTAGATCATATCGGTAATGAGATAGAATCAGACTTATCAGAATTCAACTGTAGTCATAAGGTTGATATATTAGAAGTTGATCATAGCCTTTATAGCTCAAAAGAAAAATTAGTCTTAGAAATAAAAGGAATTAATACACCTACAAGCTTTTATGAATTTTTCTTGCAGGTAATTCCCAAATATCTGGAGCAACCCAAAACATTGACCGCTATTCTTGACGATGTAAATTCCAACTTTTCTAATGATTTAAAGGAAGGACAATTAAAAGAATATCTAAAACGAGCTGTCTCTGAAAAGAAATTGCAAAAAGATAAAAGTGGAAAATATTCTTATTCTGTGAATCAACTCTCAATACTAGAGTTTGTTGGGAATAAAATTGAAAACTCTTAGAAATTAGATGAGCGAGCAAAAGATGTATTATTTTTGCTTTGAATAGTACCTGATGACATAATTTGAAAACCTTCAGTACGATCGCCAATGCCCTCGCTATGCAGGAAAAACTGATGCTGTATGGCATTCGCTACCGCCCCAATTACAAGATCGCGATCGCCGAAATCTTCCCCGAAATCTCAGGCGAAAATCTGCGACCTGATTTAGTGCAGGCAATTAAAGTCAGTCCCCTAGCCGTCGAGCAAGTCTTGCTAGAAGCCAAAATCGACAGTATCATCAGCCATCTCAAAACAGGAACCCTCATCTATACCCACTATGTCGATGGCATGGTCGAACCTCTCCGTAAAGCGATCGCTGCGGCAGGCTATACAGTGGGCTTATTCACGGGAATCGAAGATACCCATCAGCGCGAATCATCCTTACAAAAGTTTATCGACAGGGAAATCGATGTTCTGATCGGTACGGCTCCCATCGGTACAGGGGTAAATGGATTGCAGTACGTTTGCGATCGCATGATTATCGCTAGCCTACCTTGGACTCATGCCGAATACGAGCAACTAGTCGGGCGACTCTATCGCCAAGGCTCGAAATTTGAAAAAGTAGAAGTGGTAATTCCCCAAGTTGTCCTCGCTCACAACAATGATGTATGGTCGTGGGATCGTCAGTACCGATGGAATCGCATCCAATGGAAGAAGTCCCTTGCCGATACTGCCCTTGATGGTGTGATTCCCAAAGGCGAACTCGCATCTGAAAAAGTGGTGCTGCAAAAAGCAGGTGAAGCTCTGCAAGGATGGATCGATCGCCTTGAGCGTGGTGAAGTTTTTGAAATCGATCGCGAAGAATTGCGCGTACCTTTACCCGAAGCGATCGCTAAAATCCTACAACGCCGCTTTGGTGACCTCTCCGCTATGAATAACCGCTTTAACAATGCCTACAGCAAAACCACCCACGATCGCCTCACCCAAAACCCCGAAGAATGGTATCAATACCACACCCTCTATCGCGAAGCCCGTCAAACTTGGACAGAAGTTCCCTATGAAAAAATTGCCGAGAGTCTGCGAAATCATCCCGATCTGGTGATTGGTGATTTTGGATGTGGTGAAGCCAAACTAGCCGACCTGCTCCCCAATATCGTTCGCTCTTTCGATCACATCGCCATTAACGATAAAGTTATCGCCTGTGACATCACCCATACACCTCTCGACGACAAAACCCTCGATGTCGCTGTATTTTCTCTCTCGCTTATGGGGCTAAACTATGCAGACTATCTCAAAGAGGCATATCGCACGCTCAAGGGTGGAGGCAGTCTACTGATTGCCGAACCCCAAAGTCACTGGGCAGAGAAAACACCCGAACTTTTAGCCGCGATCGCTCAGGTAGGCTTTATGGTCAGTCATCCGCAAACACGCGATCGCTTCCTTTACATCAACGCCACCAAGCCTCTAATTGCTTCGATTTAAACGGATGCTGCAAGGGCAGCCGTTTTACAATTGTTAAGTTTAGTTTGTTCGACACAACTTGCTTACTTCGCCAAAACTAGAATAACTCTGTTTACAGAATGTAGCGTTGGACACCTATGAGAAAGCTAATCAGAGGTTTACGAGATTTTAAAGATAATCATTTTCCTTCCCATTTAGAATTATTTCAACTGCTGGGCATGGGGCAAAAGCCCAGAGTTTTATTTATTACCTGTTCGGACTCGCGGATCGATCCCAACCTATTGACCCAAGCTGACGTTGGTGAATTATTTATTATGCGCAATGCAGGCAACATTATTCCACCCTATGGAACGCTTTGCGGCGAAGGCGCGACGATCGAGTATGCCATTCAGTCGCTGGAGATCGAGCAAATCATCGTTTGCGGACATACGCACTGCGGTGCGATGAAGGGCTTATTACAACTCGAACACCTGCGCGAAGAGATGCCGATTGTGTATGATTGGCTAAAACTAGCGGAAGGAACGCGGCGATTAGTTAAAGAAAATTACACGAACTTCCCAGACAAAGAATTACTAGAAATTACCAGCGCTGAAAACGTACTGACTCAGATCGACAATCTAAAGACCTATCCAATCGTGCGATCGCGCCTTTTTCAAGGCAGGTTAAATATTTACGGCTGGGTCTACAATTTAGAAACGGGCGAAGTCCTAGCCTATGATTCCGTCAGTCATTCCTACGTTCCACCGCAACATCAGATCTTAGACGAGCTACCCGAACCATCCTATGGGGTAAACTTGGGGAGTCCAGAAAAGCTCAGTATAGAGTACGATTCTGTCAATTTGTAACGCAGTCGGTTTGAATTATGATATTACGAATGGAAGGAGATTGATTTGCTCATGCAAGAAGCTATAGAACGGATCGAGTCAGCCAAGGCAGGAATTATTGCAGCAATTGCAGTTAGTCTTGCGGCAACGATCGCGAAAATAGTCAGCCAGTTTTGGTTAGGCATGGGGGGAAATGCCCACGAAACCTTACTGCCATTCTTAGGGAGTCTTGCGATCGCGGCAATCAGTGGATTTCTATTTGGGGCTACCTACCGTTATGCCGTTCGCGATGAAACCAATCCGCACCTAAAAACTGGAACCTTGCTAGCGTTTGCCCTTGTCAGAGGTTTGGGGCAGGTAGAAATGCTACTCAACAGTCAAGATTTAACGCAAATGCTTTGGGCATCTGGTCTGGTACTTGCAGAAAGTATATTCTGGTTTGCAGTAGCTCAAGCCTGTTTGGAGTTTTGTTTTTCTAGAAATTTGCTTCGGCAGATCGCCAGCGATCGCCAATAAATCTATGCATAAACAGTCTGTATTTTGAAGTCCCCGCTATCCATGAACATTCGATTATTTCAACCCCAAGATCGAGATCTCGTAACGCAGTTGTGGCATGACATTCATGCCAACGCCAACTGCCATGACCTCGCAATAGAGAATTCCAGTCAATTTATTTATATCGCTGAAGCAGAAGGGGAAATTATTGGTTTAGGCGAACTTGAAACGAGCGGACAGATCGATCGCTTTTACTGTCACAAAGATTTTCAGCGCTGCGGTGTTGGCATTCGTCTCTATCGGGCGATCGAGGCAAAAGCTATAGAATTAAGCATCGAGCGTCTATTTACTTCGGTGACTGGTTCGGCAAGGGCATTTTTTAAGAGCAGGGGATTTACCATTGTGAAGGAATGGCAAGACTCTAGCAAAGGACAGAAAATAGCAAACTATCTCATGGAGAAGTCTCTAGAAAAGTCCGAGCAATTTGTGGTGGCAACTTTTTATCATTTTACCGACCTATCCGACTATCAAGCCATGCGTTCCTCGCTCAAGTCTTTTTGCCATAGCCACGGGCTTAAAGGGTCAATTCTCTTAGCACAGGAGGGAATTAACGCCACGATCGCGGGCAGTCGTGCGGGAATGGATGCTTTACTGAGCTATCTGCGATCGGATATCCGCCTCCAAAGCCTCGATCATAAAGAGTCTTACTGCAAGGTCATGCCTTTTCAAAAGATTCGCGTGAGATTAAAAAAAGAACTGGTCAAGATGGGCATCCCTGAGATCGATCCGACCCGTGAGGTTGGAATTTATGTGGAACCTAAGGATTGGAATGCGCTGATTTCTGACCCTACCGTGATGGTGATTGACACGCGCAATATTTATGAAGTCGAGTTTGGGACTTTTTGCGGTGCGATCGATCCGAACTTAGAAACCTTTGGCGAATTTCCAAAGTATGTGGACGAGCATCTCAATCCCAACCAGCATCAAAAAATCGCCATGTTCTGTACGGGAGGAATTCGCTGTGAGAAGGCAAGCGCTTATATGTTGGCGCAGGGTTTTTCAGAGGTGTATCACCTCAAAGGCGGCATCCTCAAATATTTGGAAGAAGTTCCCCCGAACGAGAGTCTGTGGCAAGGAGAATGCTTTGTGTTTGACGATCGCATTGCCCTATAGAACCCATTTGATATCTCAGGAAGCACCCGCAAGGCGATTAAGCATAAGCCTTAAGGGCATCTCTAAAAATACAAACAAGAGTAGGCTAGCAATAGCCAAGTCTAATAGGACGAATTAGGCTTCGGCTCAGCTCAGCTAGACAGAAGAATTGGGAAACACAGCCGAATAAACTAGCCCAAAAAGATACGGACGCAAGATGGACAAATCTGTTTATGTTTGAGGATTGCCAGAACATCAGCGAGACAATGGTTCAAGTCAGCAATCGGCAGTTTCAAAATTTAGTTTTACCCAGTCAGTTTCTATTTCCCTTAGTAGCAAAAGCGAACTTCGATCGAGCACAACCAATGCAGTTTAAAGCGCAATTGTTTGAAGGACATTGGCAGGGAAATCAAGCTTTGCACGCCTATATGCCTATGCAAGAGCGATCGCTTGGCGAGCATCTTGTTCAACAACTCAATGCGCCATTCGAGGTTTGTCACACCACCCTTCTTTCTTTGTAATGGTATATACAGAAACTTCTTCTCTACTCACCTTAAATACGAGGAACCCTTGTATACAGTATACATATTTAACTTTGTAGAGCAAGAATGCGTCATATTTTTCAGAAACAACTACATCGAGTTCTTTTACTTGCTATAGCATCAGCAGTGCTAGCTGCTTGCAATCCGTCACCACCTAGTCCAAATCCAACTGACAAAGCTTCATCGCCAACTTCAATGGCACCTCAAGCAGGCACTCCTGACAAAAAAGCCAAACAAGACATTCGAGTGCAGTTGCCTTTTTTAAAACAAAGTCTTGATGCACCTCTAATTGTTGCGATCGAAAAAGGATACTTTGCCGAAGAGGGATTAAACGTCACTTATGAGCGCGGTTTTGGTAACGCTGATACGATTAGCAAGCTTGGTACTGGCAAGTACGACCTTGCATTTAGCGATATTTATAACGCGATGGAATTCAATGAGAAAAATCCGAATGACAAAATTATTGCTGTTGCCTTCTACCAAAACAAAGCTCCATTTTCGATTGTCACGCTCAAGTCAAGTGGAATTAAGACTCCTGCCGATCTAGCAGGTAAAAAAATTGGCGCACCCGCAGGGGATGGACCTCGTAAGCTCTTTCCACTTTTTGCGAAAGAAGTGAAACTTTCCCCTGATTCGATTACTTGGGAAACGATGGAACCAAAATTGCGCGAAACTTTCTTGTTGCAAGGAAAAGTTGATGCGGTCAGTGGTTTCTATACTTCAGTTATTCCCTCTTTAATCAAAGCTGGGAAAACCATGGATGACATCCAAATCTTCTTTTATGATGAATTTGGGTTGGATTTTTATGGCAATGGAATTTTGGTTAAGCAAGACTTCATGGCAAAAAATCCTGAAGCGATCAAATCATTTCTCAAAGCCTATTTTCGTGGCATGCAGGACGTAGTGAAAGATCCAAACGCAGCTCTTGATTTAGTTGTTTCTACCGATCAAAGTAAATTGATGGATCGAGATGCCGAAAAACTGCGTCTGAAGTTGGCGATCGAACGGATGTATGTAACCCCAGAAGTTGAAGCTGCAGGTTTTGGCGGTGTTGATATGAAACGTCTAGAAAAGAGTGTTGCCCAGACCATAGAAGGATTTAAGCTGAAACCCGTTACCGCAACAGATATGTTCACGGATAAGTTTTTGCCTGCTAAAGAACAACGAATGGTTCCTCCAGTTGCCGATCGCAAACCATTGTAATCTCACCCCACACTTTTAAATTGGTAAAGCTAAAATGGTACAGCCTCTAACTTCTTCATCATCTGAAGCCACTGCTCCTTCTATGCCCTTGCTAGAATTCGATCGCATTGGCTTGGAATATCCGTTTGGTGAATCAATCCGCACGATCATTCAGGAAATTACGCTCAACATTCAACCAGGCGAATTTGTGTCGTTTGTTGGCCCAAGCGGCTGCGGTAAAACCTCAATTTTGAGGATGGTTTCGGGCTTGAGTCCCACCAAAATTGGGGAGTTACGCTGTCATGGACAAGCTGTAACCAAGCCACTCAAAAATGTGGGCATCGCTTTTCAAAATCCTGTGTTGCTGCCTTGGCGACGCACAATCGATAATGTTCTATTGCCACTGGAGGTCGTACATCCCTATAAGCGCGACTTCAAAGTTAGTCGAGATCGCTATGTAGAAATGGCTCAAAAGCTATTGCAAGCAGTCGGATTAAAGGACTTTCAACAGCAATTTCCTTGGCAATTGTCGGGCGGCATGCGTCAGAGGGCTTCTCTTTGTCGTGCCTTGATTCACCAACCTGAGATTCTATTGTTGGATGAACCTTTTGGTGCGCTAGATGCATTTACCCGTGAAGAAATGTGGGTAATGCTGCAAGATCTTTGGATGCAAGCAAAATGCGTGGGAATTCTAATTACCCACGATTTGCGCGAGGCGGTATTTCTATCCGATACTGTCTATGTTATGAGTCCCCGTCCCAGCGAGATTGCCTGCGTTCAGAAAATCGATCTGCCGCGTCCTAGAACATTAGAAATGTGTCTCAGTGATGAATTTGGACATCTTGCCGCCGAGTTGCGTCGCCATATTCACAAAAACTAAACCATGAATCTGACCTCTTAGCTTTACCAATGAAGGAAATATATGCAGGGAACCGTTGAGAGTTTAAGGCGATCTCCGAAGAAGTTTGATTTTGATGCTTTTCTGAATACCAAAGCCGCGACAATCATGTTGCCGACGATCGCGGCAGTTGTACTATTTATTGTTTGGGAAGCAGCAGTATGGATATTTAAAATTCAACCTTTTAATTTACCAGCTCCTTCTAAAATTTTGGAAGCTGCAATCAAATTTGCTCCCCAACTTACAGAAAACTCATGGCGAACAGTCTGGACAACCTTTGCAGGTTTTGCGATTGCTAGTGTAATCGGAGTTGTTCTGGGATTTTTGATTGGTTACTCGCGCTTTATTTATCTGACTTTCTATCCATTATTGGTTGCTTTCAACACAATTCCCAAATCGGCCTTGGTGCCTTTGCTGGCAGTTTGGTTTGGTGCGAATGCTATCCCTGCGATCGTAACGGCTTTTTTGCTAGCCTTTTTTCCGATCGCGGTTAACGTGGCATTGGGTTTAGAGACGATCGAACCTGAAATGAAAGATGTTATGCATGCTCTAGGTGCATCTGATTTTGAAGTCTTCCAAAAAGTTGGTTGGCCGCATACATTGCCCTATGTCTTCGCGTCTCTCAAAATTGCCGTTTCTTTTTCCTTTATTGGAGCCGTAATTTCTGAATCAATCGCTTCTAATGCAGGCTTGGGCTATCTGATCGTACAGGCAGCATCAGACTTTAATGTTCCTCTTGCTTTTGCTGCGTTGATTACGCTCGCAGTTTTAGGCGTGATGCTCTATACCTTATTTGTCGCTATAGAAAAGAAAGTTATATTCTGGGCACGATAGACAAACCTAGAAAGCATCTGGGGTGATTTACAACTACATATTCCTGTTAATTACTAAATCTCCAAAAAGGCTCGCTAAGCGAGCCTTTTTGTTTATCAAGGCTTTGGAAGCCATGCCCAATGACGATAATTTTGGTGTAGGTGTATTTGTGGTTCGTTGACTGCGTTTGCATCTTCAAATCTTTGGCGATCGCGATTGTCGCTATTTCTTTCTTGTTGATTTTCACGACGAGCTTTCATAACTTTTTTTACTCACAATTTAAAATCTGTATTTGTATTATAAGCTACATATCTACCTAGATCGCAAAAAAGAGTGTCATCATGTGATGACACTCTTTACAGAAAATTGAACCGTCGTAATTTGCTAGAAGCTAAACTGGGTACGCAGATTACCGACAAACACGGTTGGGTTAGTCGAGAAATTATTGGGATTAAAAATTGCGTAAAACGCAGGCACGATCGCGATATTTTTGCCGATCGGGTAGTAGTAAGAAAGCTCTAAATCGTATTGAGTTGAACCATCGCCACCACCTGAAACCAAGAAATTGCGCCCACTGCTGTAACTATAAGGAACGACGAAGGAAAGTACACCCAACGCACCTTCCTTAAACAGATCGGGAAAGCCTAGCCCAAACTGAAAGGAATTAACACTAACACTACCGCCAGGAATTGCAGGATTGAGCGGCGAAATATTGGTGTTACCGAAAGAATAGCGACCAAAAACACCAAAGTTTTTCGTAATCAACCAATCGAAGTTCAAGATCACTGTATCTGCGGTCGCGTTGTTGATTCCTCCACCTTGACCATCATCAGCAATGCCATAGGGCAATGGCTCTGCGGTTGCACCACTAATGCGATCGCCATTCGTTTTAATGTTTGAGCGCGTATATAACAAGCGAATGTTGGCATCGCGACTTGGTGAATACACTAGTTCCGCCGTAAGCGTATTTGTGCCTCCAAATAGACCTTGTTGCGGATTACTAGAAGTATTGAAGTTAGGGTTAGTAGCGCTGAGGAATTCTGTATTTTCTCCAAGATAAGCAGCAGTCAGCCTAAATTGCGGACTGATAGTCCAAGCAATAACTGCACCCGAACCGCGATCTACTGCATTCGAGAGCGTACTTCCATTTGAGTTAAAACTTGTAGCACCTGTCAAGAAGTTCGTAAATCGATTTTGATCGAAATAACGATAGAAGTTCACGCGTGGTCCAATCACTACATTGACGTTATTTGCGAGCGGAAAGCTGTAAAACAACTCACGAATACTAACTTGACCCGCAGTTGGCACACCTGTCTGGTCTAGGAATGGCGTTCCCCAAGAATTGGTATAGCCCGCCGACACAAAATTATTAGCGGGAGAACTTCCATTTCCTGAGACCAATTGAGTCACTAAAGCATCTTTACCCGTAAATGAAGTCGTGAAATTCAAAAATAGATAGTAGCCAAAGGTAACGCTCGGACGTTGAGTTATCACTCGCGAAGGTTGTCGCGTGACAGGATTGCGTGTTGGATTTGCAAAAAGGTTGGGGTTGGCAGGATTGCGCTCTGCGATCACATCGCCTGAAGCTGTCGCACCAGTCAAATTAAAGAACACCAGACCAGTGAGTTTGGTCGTCGGTGAAAATTGCTGTGCATCAAGCGTTGCAACTTTATTTTCAAGCGCATCAACCCGACCGCGCAGGGTAGCTAACTCAGCCGCAAATTCTTCTTGCAGTTTCTGTAAAGCCGCGAGATCTTCCTTTGAAACCTTGTCGGCTAAACCTGCGGAAATAATTTCGTTAATTTTATCCAAACAAGCATTTAAGCCAGCCGCAAATTCATATCGAGTTAACGATCTACCACCCCGAAAAGTACTGTCAGGATATCCTGCAATGCAGCCATAGCGCTCCACCAGAGATTGCAGGGCTGTAAATGCCCAATCGGTTGGACGTACATCAGATAGTTGCGAAACAGAAGTAACACCTGCAAGACTTGCAGGCTGAACCAGATTATCTACTTCTAAATTACCGATGGACGAGCTGGTGGATAAATTTGGTTTGAGCGTGACGGAAGCATCTTGGCGATCGATTAAATTACCAATTGATGTTGTTGTAGCCGGTTTAGATGAACTCAACGATAAACTTTCTGGTGTTTGAGGTGCAGCCTGAGTAGGTGCATCATACAAAGCAGATAGCGCGACAAATATCGCCAGAAATGAAAGCGAACCAGTGCAAGCTTTTGACATAACTCCTCAAACCAATTACCTACAAATCAACAAACAATCTTGAAAAATAACAGTAATTTGGATACTGTATACAGTATCCAAATTACTCCGATTAAACGTTGAGTGGTGTTTGCTTTCTGTATTGCAGGATACTCAGGCATTAAACGTCAATCTCTTAAGCAATACTATCGATTTATTTCTCTGTTAGATTTAGATCCTATTTCGATTAAATCTCATCCTAAATTCCTAGATCTTTGCTCCTACGGCACTATTGCTTACTAATTTTGTCCGAAGTATTGGGGTAAACTACAATTAGTAATCTTCCTTGATTGGAAAAAACAAGATCGATAAATCGGTCTTCATCTATTGAGTGTATGGGATCGCTAAGTGTAATCGATAAAGGATCGTTGAATACAGTCTTTCCTTCTTGAAAACTAATGCCATATTTCTTGATATTTTCAGTTTCTTTTTGCTCGTCCCACTCAAATGTTAGTTCCACAACTTAGTCTAATCCATCAAAACATTTCAAGATATTCGTTAGCGTAGTTTATTGTGTGGAATAGGTTTTACTGTGGTTTAACATCGTGTCAGGATTCCTTGAGTGGGGTTCATATGAATGAGCTAAAATGGGGGCTAATTTAGATTTCAACTTGTACCATCATGGCGATCGCATTTAGTAAATATCATGGGCTGGGCAATGACTTCATTCTCATGGATAACCGAGATCGACCTGAACCTTGTATAACGCCCGAACAGGCAGTGCAGTGGTGCGATCGCAACTTTGGCATTGGGGCAGATGGCGTGATTTTTCTCTTGCCCACATCCGATCTGAATCGTGGCAACTACAGGATGCGGATTTTTAACTCCGATGGTTCCGAGCCAGAAATGTGTGGCAATGGCATTCGTTGTCTTGCCAAATTTATGCAGGACTTAGGTATCGAACCCGTGGAGGGGAAGTACGAGATTCAAACTGGAGCGGGTAAGATCGTGCCGCAACTGGATGCCGACGGACAGGTGACTGTGGATATGGGCGAACCCGTGCTTTTGGCAGCGGAGATTCCGACAACCTTAGGCGAACCCCAGAGCAAAATTATCAACTATCCTCTCGAAGTCGATGGAAAGACCTGGGCAGTAACGACTGTAAGCATGGGAAACCCTCACTGCATTACCTTTGTGCCTGATGTCACCAGCATTCCCCTCAAAGAACTCGGTGTCAAATTTGAGCATCATTCGGCATTCCCCAAGCGTACAAACACGGAATTTATTGAAGTGGTTCGTCCCGACTATATCAAGATGCTAGTGTGGGAACGCGGTGCAGGTGCAACCCTCGCCTGTGGAACGGGAGCCTGTGCCTCTTTGGTCGCAGGTGTGTTAAATAACCTCTGCGATCGCCTCTGTACTGTTAATCTGCCAGGAGGGGATTTACGCATTCACTGGTCGGCAGAAACCAATCACGTCCTGATGACTGGCCCCGCCCAGAAAGTGTTCGTAGGTGAGATTGCATAAATCGTGTTAGCAAGAGTTTGGAGTGCATCGGTTTTAGGCATCAATGCCGTACAAGTGGGCGTAGAGGTGGATGTTGCAGGCGGTCTACCGGGAATTGTCGTGGTTGGCTTGCCTGATACTGCCGTGCAAGAGAGCAAAGAACGGGTAAAAGCAGCGCTTAAAAACTCTGGCTATTCCTTCCCTATGCGAAAGATCGTCGTAAATCTAACCCCTGCCGATCTGCGAAAGGAGGGGCCTAGCTTCGATTTGCCGATCAGTATTGGCATTCTCGCAGCTTCCGACCAAGTCGATCCGATGCTGTTGGGTGACTTTTTATTTGTGGGCGAAGTTTCCCTTGATGGTTCCCTACGAGCCGTTTCGGGCGTACTGCCGATTGCTGCCTCGGCAAAAAAGATGGGGATTAGCGGTATGGTCGTACCGATTGAGAATGCCCAAGAAGCGGCTTTAGTCAAAGGTCTAGCTGTGTATGGCTTACAGAACCTAACGGAGGTTGGAGATTTCTTAGCCAATCCGCAACAATATCAGCCTGCGATCGCCGATCGCGACATGCCCAAGCCTACGGAAGTTCCCTTTAAGCTCGACCTTAAGGATGTCAAAGGACAGCAACATGCAAGACGAGCTTTAGAAGTTGCAGCGGCAGGCGGACACAACCTGATTTTTGTGGGCGCTCCTGGTTCTGGGAAAACTCTATTGGCTCGACGTTTGCCCAGTATTCTGCCCGATCTATCTTTCCAAGAAGCCTTAGAGATTACACAGGTCTATTCCGTAGCGGGACTGTTAAAGGGAAAGGGATTAGTCTGCGATCGCCCGTTTCGCAGCCCCCATCACTCGGCATCAGGTCCTGCTCTTGTAGGTGGTGGTAGCTTTCCAAAACCGGGAGAGATATCTCTCGCCACCCATGGGATCCTTTTTCTTGACGAACTCACCGAATTCAAACGCGAAGTCCTAGAATTTCTGCGTCAACCGCTGGAAGATGGCTGTGTTAGTATCTCTCGCACGCGTCAATCCGTAGTCTTTCCAGCCCAGTTTACCCTGATTGCAAGTACGAATCCTTGTCAATGTGGATATTACGGTGATTCTATTCAACCCTGTACTTGCACGCCGCGCCAACGCGAACAATATTGGGCAAAACTATCGGGACCCTTGATGGATCGGATCGATTTGCAGGTGGCAGTGACCCGACTCAAGCCCGAAGAAATCATGCGATCGCCTGAGGGAGAAAGTTCGGAAGCGGTGCGATCGCGGGTTCAGGCAGCACGTCAACGTCAGCAAGAGCGATTTCAAGCCGAGGCACAGGTTAACTGCAATGCCCAGATGCAGGCTCGACATATTCGTCAATGGTGTCAACTTGATGAAGCCTCGCGAAATTTACTCGAAGCTGCAATCAAGCGATTGGGGCTGTCTGCCCGTGCCACGGATCGGATTCTCAAAGTATCGCGCACGATCGCTGACCTTGCCGCTGAGGAAACCATCAAAACCGCTCACCTTGCCGAAGCTGTACAATATCGCACGTTAGATAGAATGACGTAAAACTAAGATCGCTGTAGCCCATGTCTACAGAGCCTCCAAAGTCTCATCTCATATCTCCCTTTATCCGTTAATCCAGACGCAAATGCTGCTTCTAATACCATTTTCAAAAGATAATGCGACGCATTATCTTTTGAAAGACCGCGCGGAGCGCGGAACTCAAATCTCGATCTGTTGCAAATCTAAGTAAAATTGGTATCACTTAGCTAAAGCGTTACGGGTTCCAGACAATGTCATCCTCTTATTTCAACCTCCTTACTGTCCAGAATTAAATCCGATTGAGCGTTTGTGGGAGTATCTCAAGAAAGATTTGTGTTGGAAGTCGTTTTCTAATTTGTCTGAACTTAGGGAAAGGGTTGAACGGCTTTTGGCAGAATTGACACCCAGCGATCGCCTATGGAGGTAGCTAACGATAAGTTAAAAACGCGATCGCGGCAAGGATAACGAGACTTGTTGGCGAAAAAAATTCGATCGCCTCACGGCGAATAGGGAAGAGCAAAGGAAAGAAGAGCAAAGGGTAAAAGGGAAAGAGGGCAAAGGGCTAAAAGAGTCCTGGGGGAAGCGCGACAACCCGAAAACCGATATTGAAGGAGCGGAAGTCGAGAGAGTTGTGGAAGCGATAGGCAGAACGGCAATGCCGAGGAATGTCGTCCCAAGAACCGCCGCGACGAATGTGTGAAGTTTTGTTAAGATCTGTCCACGCGCTCCCATCCGTTGGCGCTCCTTCGTAATTGTCGTGCCATGTATCTAAACACCATTCCCATACATTTCCATGCATATCACATAACCCAAAATCATTCGCTACGCCAAAATAGTCCACGGGTGTGGTTTCTTGGCGATATTCACCTTTCTCTCCTCGTCCATAAATCTCGCCGTTATAATTCGCTACTTTTGTAGAAATCGTCTCGCCATAATGAAATGGTGGATAAACTCTCTTACTCCCCTCGCCTTTTAGCTGAGGGGCTGGGGGTGAGGTCATAGCCCGACAAGCATATTCCCATTCCGCTTCGCTCGGTAAACTATATTGTCTTCCTGTCTTTTTACTCAGCTTTTGGCAAAATTCATTCGCTTCTTCCCATCTAACTTGCTCTACAGGTCGCCGATAGCTATCAGGTTTATCTTTAAAATGTGATGGATTTTTACCCATTATCGCCACATACTGCGCCTGCGTTACTGGATACTTTCCCATGAAAAATGCGGGCACTGTAACCTTGTGTTGCGGGCGTTCGTCATCATAACTTCCCTCTTCATCTTCTGCCGAACCCATCAGAAACTCTCCACTGGGGATATACATCATGTCTAGGGTGACAGATTCACTAAGAGGTTCGGGATAGAAGCGTGCTTTGCTTTTGTGACGGCGGATAATTAGAGATGTCATGAGAAAATTAAAGAGATCGCATTGTTTAAGTAACGTATTCTATGGAACTAAGATGAAACTGTTACAGTGCCTTGGTCTAAACAAGCTAAAGTCTCGACGATCTAAAGTTAGGACTGTTACAAGGTTTAGGCGCTCAGCAAGTGCCATAATGCTAGCATCTACAAAATCAATGCGGCTATCAGCATACGCTTCAAGAATTTCGGCAGTTCTCAAAATATCTGCCTCAATTAGCTCGACAAGTAAAAATCTACTCGCTGAAAGTCCCTTTAAAAATTTAACAACCGTAGCTATTCCAGCTTCGCGTCCGACCAAGTAGGCGACTTCAGCTAAAACAGTTTGAGGTAAAAGTATTTTTTGTTGTTGGCTATAGATGTCTCTCACAGTAATATGCCTTGGATCTGAACGGTTGGTTAGTGCTACAACAAATCCTGTGTCCGCGATTACGATTTCCATGTCCATCCAGAGTTGGGGGTGATTTCTAGCTGTAAAATTTCTTCTGACTTCTCAGCTAAATCAGGCGAACCTGCAAAAAGTCCAATCAGTGGGTCATCTTGCGTTGTCAAAAACTCTTGAGGTGAGTCAGTTTCTATGGGTTGATAGATTAAAATAATCTCTACATCGCGATCGACGGGTAAATCATTTAACTGAAGCTGTAGGCAGCCATCAGAACCAACATGAGAGCGAAGTCGAATCGTTTGCATTGCACAGCCTCGTTTTAAACAAGTCTAAATTCTCATTTTATCCCATCTTTTAAAGATGCCAAAATGCTTTGTTGTAGTCGATGGGTGTCACCATGCTGAAGGTGGGCTTGCCAACTAGAGAGCGATCGCGCCAAAGCCTGAAGATCGATTCTACCTTGAGTATAGGTAGTAGTTTGCCGCTTTAACCGCAGGCGAGCGCGGCGCAAGTTGGAAGTACGAATGCGATCGCGCAATACGCGAAAGCCGACAAAATTAACACCGATGCTGGTTGCAAAATCATCGACATAATGTTGTTGCGGTTGTCGAGATTGTTGTGGTTGCGATAGGCAGAACGGCAATTTTGAGGATTGTCGTTCCAAGAACCGCCGCGCCATTTTAGTTGACTAGCCCCAAGGCTAGCTTACCCCCTCTAGGGACAAAATGCCTAACTTTTTTAAAAATTGTGGGATCTGTCCCAGTTCTCAATGAGAGTGTGGGGGCAATTTATAAATTGCCCCCACGCTCTAGGCAAAAAACTCTGCTAGCATAAGAGCATCTTCCGATAGAGCCACAAGTGAGGTAGATATGACCAGCTTACAGTCCAAGCTAAACAATAACTTGCAATCCTCTTTATATGACTTAGATTATGTAAGATGGATTGAAAACACTGTGGAAAAACTACGCAACCAAAATTATACGCATGTCGATTGGGAGAATTTAATTGAAGAAGTTGCAGACATGGGGAAAAGCGAACGGAGAAGTTTAAAGAGCAACGCGATCGTTCTTTTGGTTCATCTTTTAAAATGGCAATTTCAACCGCTCAAAAGAACGGGTAGCTGGGAGCGCAGTATTATTGAGCATCGCCGACGCATCGGCGAGTCGCTACAAGATTCTCCTAGCCTAAAGCCTTACTTGGCAGAGATATTTATGGAGTGCTATCAAGAAGCAGTGTTACAGGCAAAAGCGGAAACTGGGCTAGCCTCAGAAAGCTTTCCTAGCCAATGCCCCTATGAATTGCAACAAATAATGGAGAGGGGTTTTTTGCCATAAATCAAATAAAAAAATTCGATCGCCTCACGGCGAATGGAAGAGAGCAAAGAAAAGAAGCGCAAAGGGTAAAAGGGTAAAAGAGCAAAGGGCTAAAAGAGTCCTGGGGGAAGCGCGACAACCCGAAAACCGAAATTGAGGTCGCGGAAGTCGAGAATGAGGTGGAAGCGAAAGGCAGAACGGCAAAATCGAGGATAGCTGCTCCAAGAACCGCCGCGACGAATGTGTGAAGTTTTGTTAAGTTCTATCCATGCGCTCCCATCCGTTGGCGCTCCTTCGTAATTGTCGTGCCATGTATCTAAACACCATTCCCATACATTTCCATGCATATCACATAACCCAAAATCATTCGCTACGCCAAAATAGTCCACGGGTGTGGTTTCTTGGCGATATTCACCTTTCTCTCCTCGTCCATAAATCTCGCCGTTATAATTCGCTACTTTTGTAGAAATCGTCTCGCCATAATGAAATGGTGGATAAACTCTCTTACTCCCCTCGCCTTTTAGCTGAGGGGCTGGGGGTGAGGTCATAGCCCGACAAGCATATTCCCATTCCGCTTCGCTCGGTAGTCGATATTTTCTTCCTGTCTTTTCGCTTAGCTTTTGGCAAAAATTATTCGCGTCATCCCAACTTATATTTTCCACAGGTCGGCGATTACTATCAGGTTTATCTTTAAAATGTGATGGATTTTTACCCATTATCGCCACATATTGCGCCTGCGTTATTGGATACTTTCCCATGAAAAATGCGGGCACTGTAACCTTGTGTTGCGGTCGTTCCCAAGAATAACTTCCCTCTTCATCTTCTGCCGAACCCATCAGAAACTCTCCACTAGGGATATATACCATCTCTAGAGTGCAATCTCGATCGATCTGTTCGACAAACTGTTGCCCTTCACGGTTTTCTTTAATAATTTCAATTTTTTGCTTTTTCGGTTTTGCACCAAGCCCAAACACACCCCTCGATCCTTCTGATTCTATTACCCTAATCTTTGCTGATTGATATTGAAATAGTTCTAGGAATTCAGATTCGACGACTTCAATTTTCGCCACCTCAAACTCATTTTCAAATAATTCTGGAAAGCGATCTAGCTTCTCTACAAACGCGGCAGCCTCACCACCCATAAGACGCAGCGTATCTCTAGCAATCTCTGCAAAAGTTAAAACCTCCCTATTGGGATAGTCGCCCCAAGACAGGTTGGGAACGAGAAATGCTTTGAAATTGCGACGAGCCTCGCCAAAACGTCGCTCGATATCCGCAGAAATTCTATCCTTCACATCCTTTGGTAAATTCTCATAAAGCTGATTGCCAATCTTTTCTACAGCCTCATGGGTTTGCGATCGCGGCATCGACCCAAGCAGCAGATCTTTAACCTCGCGATCGCATCTATAGCCTCCATTCTCTTGACGGCACAACAGTCCGCTCAAAAAAACTTCCGCGACATGCAAGGTACTAAATTCTGGAAAATTCTTTTGAATCAGACGAATCACGGACATACTCGCCCCTACCGCCGCGATCGTCGGCGCTAGTTTTCTCGCTAAAGGCGAAGCTGTACTCCAAAAAAGGCGTACAGTTTGCAGGGCAGTTGGTTTCACTGCCGAGTCCGCAGCGACGTAATCTTTCAATAAACTTAAATCAAGAACTACACCCGCAGTTTCCTGTTCTCCTGCTGCCATCACCTGCGCCCATTGTTTTAGCGGTTCTGGCTCGATTGTGACGACGGGCAGCACGATCGCCATGCGATCGGGGTTGTGGCGATTTGGGTCGTGAAGTAAGTGACGCTCGCTCGGCGGTAAACCTTCGACCAAAAAGCGATCGCTCAGGGGTTCTGACGATCGCGATCGCAGCCAGACAAAGTAACCAAAACCTAAAACGCTACGCTCCCAATAGCGCTCTGGCAAGAGCTGTACTACAGTCACGGGGTTTTTAGTCGTCCATTGTTTTAGCAAATCAGGTACTTTACCCGAGCGCCAGCCCGTAGAAGTACAGTCACTGGCAAACATCACCAAACAGCGACCGCTAGGGTCGAGCAATTCTTTGGGGCTGCGAGGGTGAGATTTTTTGCCCATCGCCGTTTGTAAAAAAAGTTGCGGTGGTGCATCGGGTCTAGCACTCAGATGCCAAAATCTCACATTGCGAAATACACCACTGCGTTCGACCCGATATAAAAAAGCGGCGATCGGATCTTTCCAAACCTCTTCTAAGTTTGTCTTCTCGACCACAAATGCCAAATCTAGCCAGCGTTCTAACTCAGGTCGCATGACTGGAATCCAGCTTTTTGTCTCAGCTCGCAAAATTGCTGTAGCTTCTTCGTCCAGTGTAAACAGCCTCGTCGATCGCACCTTTTTCATTAACGGGCGCAGCGATCGCATAATTTCTAAGCCTTTTGGTAAAGGCGATGCGTCGGGAATCTGAATGGGAAGCGATGGGGAATTGCTTGTTTGGCTCTTTTGCTGAGATGATTTGTCCTGTGGAGGTTGCGTAGCAACTGGAATAGGTGATTGCGACTTGGAAGTGGTCGATTCTCGATTTTCGCTAAACGATTCGCTTGGGGGGGCGGCGGGAGATATTACGGAGGGGAGATAGCTGACTTCCTGTGGCTCTAGATGCATGGCAAGCCATAGAATTTCAGCAAGTTCTGTGGCAGTCACCTCTAACTTTGCGCGATCGCGCAGCAAAGTCAGAACTTCAGCAATGGCAGGAGCGAGGGTCTCGTTCATTCATCCTCGGCGCTAGACAGAGATTGCAACAAGCGTTTTAAGACATCATCCAGTTCGCTATCATCGCTAAAGTTTTCCTGAAGCCGCATATGAATGGCATTTAATAGTTGATCGGTTGCCAAAGTACCACTCGCACGACTGTCAAAAAACGACTCAATCAGCTTCTCCGCTTTATCAGAAGTCTCAGCATTGAAATGTTTGGTAACAATCTTGCCGAGTTTTAAAAGGTCAGGACTAGGCATCTTTAGGCGTAGACAGCGACGCAAAAATGGTGGTGGGAAATCACGTTCACCGTTGCTGGTCATGATCACCAAAGGAAAAGCACGACAGCGCACAAATCCATTAAAAATCCCTGCTTTCTTGGGTTTACCTTTGTTGTCACCAGTGATTTCGCGATCGTAAGAATTGACATAATGTAGCGATGAACTTAGCCTTTGCAATTCGGGGATAGCAAATTCACCTTCCTCAAACAGATTGAGTAGGTCATTGGGTAAATCAATGTCGCTCTTATCAATTTCGTCAATTAGCAACACTCTTGGCTTATCCGTTGGCAAAAAAGCAGTTCCCAATGCCCCCAGCGTAATGTAGTCACCAACCTGTTTGCGATTGTCTTTCTCCTCTGTCTGGGCATCTTGGACTCGTGCGATCGCATCGTAACTATATAACCCATCCTTTAACAGAGTACGAGTTGTGATTGACCACTTTAAAACCTTTCCCAGTTCTAGCTCTCTGGCAACACTGTAAGCTAAGGTCGATTTCCCTGTACCAGGATCGCCAGTAATCAAGAGTGGTCGCCGCAAACAGATTGCCGCATTTACCATCTTAATGGCTACATCTGGCGGTTCAAAGTTCTCTCCCTTACGATCTTCGCGGGCTACTGCTCCTGCATCATCATCTTTAAAATCTCGCCAAGTAGGTGCAGGTGGCAATGTCCAATCATTGCGAGGAGAAGTATTCCCTTGATAAATCTTCCAAGTTGCCATCGTTTAGGTACTCTCACTTGTAAATATGGTAGCAGGAAACATGCGATAGGGATTATCCCATAACAAGTAGATGTAATGAGCATAATGTTCTCTCAGACGATCGGGTTCATCACCATGCTCAATCCAAACATTTTGTCGTAACTCGGCAAGCGATCGCGGCAAATTACCAACAGGTAGTGGAAACACAAAATCCTCTATCTCATTTGTTTTACGACCTTGATGCGCCCATACAGCCGTACATATAGGGCTTTCAGATATCTTATCTACTATTTGAGGAAATTCTTCTAGATTCCCTGTAAAAGAGCAACTGACATATTGGAATTTGTAAAATTGGCTACTAAAATCAACTATGCAGTTATTCCAAAGAATGCATACATCTTTGTAATTCAGTTCTATTTTCGCGATCAAATCATCCCAAGATTTTTTCCAATCCCCCATTTTTCTCTTTAAGTGCTTTCCTTGACGCTTCTGAAATCGAATAAAAAGTCTATATGTCCCATCTATTGACTGCGTTAACGATGCTAGATTGAGCCCCATCAATTTAATGGGCAAAAATATTTCTAAAATCAGGTCACTCAGTGCAACTTCAGCCCCAGATTCATCCAATAGTTCACGGATAACATCAACTATTTCAGTGTCTTTATAAGAATCCCTCAAATTGGAACAAATTGGAATCGGTTGCATTTCCTGTTCGATACTATCAGCTTGAAAATCTTTTAACAGAGCATATTGTATGGAAAAGTTTCCGTTGATGCTGTGATGATCCGCAACATAAATCATTAGACGATAACATTCCGAGCATTTAGTACTCGACTTTTGTCGAGATACCTGAACTAATTTCTCGCGATCCCCAGATTTAATATGAGTTTCCCATCTTGCTTTGATTTCATTTGGTATTCTGTTGTCCGAGTGGAGCAAGCAAGCAAAACGCGACAGTGCCTCAATTCCATCCTTTGTCTTCATATCGTTAAGACTTTCGCGGATCATTTCGTCACCTTGAGGTACAGTGCGATCGAATCCTTCAGGACAACATTTGCGATAGGCTTCGCTCATAGCCAATAAGACAGGATCATTCTCGATTTGCTCAAAGTATTTCTTCTCAAATGCTTTTGTTGTTGAATCTTTCGCTCCCAAAGCTGTCATCAACCCTTCAAGCCTAGATTTAATGCTTCGATGCTGACTATGAGCATCCATGATATTAGTCAGAGTTTCTCTATCAATAACAAAACCTTTTGCTTCTTTCAATGTAGGGACAAGCTCATTTAAGCTGAGCGATTCCCAAGTTAACTCTTTCAGTAGTTCCTTTAAGAGTTTTTGCCCATCTAGACTTAGTTTCCAATACTTTCTAGCCAAAATAAACCTCCTTCTGTGGAAAATCCACAACCCCCAGTGGAAAATCCGCAAAACCAGAGTTTTTTAGCCAAAAGCCTTTCAGGATAAAGCTTTGATGGCTAAAAAAGTTTTTCAAAAATCTGCTGATTATCCGCATCGATTATCCTCAAACCCATTCTCTGAATGCATTTCAATAGATTTAGTGCAGAAATCACATCTACTCGCAAAGAGGAACAAAGACATGAAAGACATTAAGAATCTAAATGAGAACAACGAAACCCAGTTGGATATCTCCGCAAATGAAGAAGGGATGCACGTAGAGTTGGAAATCTCTTGGAAGCGCTTGTCTCTTCCAGCTAAGATCTCTGGATTTTTGCTATCCCATCTGGTAACTTTCTGGTTAACTGCTGCTAACCCACCCTCGTTGCCCCAGATACCTGGTAGCACACCACCACAGATTGAGATACCGATTCTTTGCGATCGCAAGTCTGACATTTAGTTTGCCAATATCTACGCAACCTTGATTGTAACTGAAGCGATCGCTAAATGTAAAATTTTAGCGATCGCTCAATAATTTAGCCCCGTCCTAACAATTTAAAAAATAGTTGTAAAGCGTTTGCGATCGCTACGAGAAATCAAAACATCAAACTTCTATTTCTGCTATTTTGCGTAACACCCGCCACGCAACTTCTAACTCACCGCGATCGACAAAAGGAGCCAAAACCTTAGACATCGCATATTGCTTATCCTCTAGTTTCACAAACACAATATCATCACCATTCGTCAACATCGCAAAAGTTGGACGATCGCGATTGGGGCTAGCGATCAAATATGCCAAAGTTTGCGGTAAAGCAGACCAAACCGAAAGCATCGTTTTTTTGGACTCCAACACAATAATCCAAAGGCGATCGCGCAATACCAACACATCGATACGCCCCTGTAGAGTTTCTTCGCGATCGGATACATCGATCGAAATAGACTCCTCCGCCTTAATCCTAAAAGGAGGATCGTATAAACCCGCGATCGTCAATAATGGTGAAACTAACAGCAGCATTACCGTACTTTCAAGAAGATGTCCGCCCGACCGATGGTAGAGATAACGCCGCCATAAAACTTCTAGACCATCGCGATCGCTAGAACCAATCTCTGGTAATTGGTCGTACCACTCTGTAAAAAAATCCTTCGATTCGCTACGCCTCAAGCCAAATTTTCTCTCTGCTTCCGCGATCGTGGTGACAGCTTCAGTAACGGCTAGTGCTTGCATAGTGAATACTTTGAGTATGTTTTCAATACAATAATTCTAAGCTCTAGTTCTCTAGTCGTAACAAGTCGTTATGCGATCGTTGCCGATCGTTATGTTGCAAACCTGCGGTTGTGGGCTGTTAGAAGGCGATCGCTCTATCCAATCTAAAACTTTGGTCGTGCATTTATCGACATATCTCAACTTGTGGCAACCCGTTCGAGCGATCGCAGCACCACAACTGAAATTTTCAACAGCATATTCTTGGATTGCGTGCTGAATACTTAGCCCCCCTCTAAATTACGCCCGATTTGTTTTAAAAGATTGCCTTGGCGATCGCGAATTTGAATTTGCATCGGCATCTGACCTGCCGCGTGGGTAGAACAACTGAGACAAGGATCGTAATTGCGGATACCCGCCTCTACCCGATTGAGAAAACCTTCTGCAACGTCGCCATTGTGAATATAGTGTTTGGCAATCTGGGCAACGGTTTTGTTCATTGCTAGGTTGTTGTTCCCTGTCGCAATAATCAGATTCATCTTTTTAATCAGTCCATTTTCATCAATTTGATAGTGATGGAACAAAGTACCTCTTGGAGCTTCGCTCACACCCACCGCTTCTAGGTTATTGATGCCAGCATGGGCGCGGGTGCGGGAAGATAACACATCAGGATCTTCGATCAGTTCGGCGATTTTCTCAACACTAGCGAGAATCTCTAACAGCCGCGCATAGTGATAATAGAATGAAGAAGTAGCAACACCACCCACTCGTTGACGAAATTCATGCAACTCGCGATCGCCTCTTTCCGTACCAAAGCTAGAGCAAATATTTACCCTTGCCAGAGGTCCAACGCGATAGATGCCTTCGGGATAGCCCATGGGCTTGTAATAGGGGAACTTGAGGTACGACCAAGGCTCAACCGCTTCGCCGATAAAGTCGCGATAATCATCTTCGCTGAGGTTATCCGCGACAATATTGCCACCGCTATCAATAAAGCGCAGATGTCCGCCGTAGTGTTCCCATTCCCCATTTTTACCCACCAGACTCATAAATAGCGAAGGAAAGTTTCCAAATACCTGAATTTCAGTTTGCAGTTCCTCATCCAGCAGTTTCTTAAAGAGGCTCAGGGCATTTTCAATCGTAGCAAGAGATTCAGGCACGCGATCGCGTATCCACTGACGACCTGATTCGCTCAGTGGCGATCGCACCCCGCCAGGCACTGCCCATGCCGCATGGATTTTCTTTGCTCCTAGCAATTCGATGATTTGCTGCCCAAATTGGCGCAGGCGAATACCGCCCCTAGCCAGTTCGGGATCGGCTACCATTAAACCAAACACGTTACGCGTAGCAGGATTGCTATCCCAGCCGAGCAGAAAGTCAGGACTGCTGAGATGAAAGAAGGATAGAGCGTGGGACTGGGTAATCTGGGCGAGATTCATCAACCTGCGCAATTTCTCCCCTGCGGGAGGAATCTGCACGGCTAACAGTTTGTCGCCTGTTTTTGCCGATGCCATCAGGTGACTGACAGGACAAATTCCGCAAATACGCGCCGTAATCCCTGCCATTTCCCACATGGGACGACCTTCGCAAAATTTCTCGAACCCTCGATATTCCACCACATGAAAATGCGCGTCGGATACTTCGCCAGCATCGTCAAGGTAGATGGAAATTTTGGCATGTCCTTCAATGCGCGTTACGGGATCGATAACAATTGTTTTACTCATATATCCATTCCTCAACTTTCATCCTAGAAACCCTTCGTCACTGTCCCTACAGAATTGCTAGCCAAACTTAATCATTTCCCTACCTTCCATAACAGGCATCTCTCCGCGCAGTAATGGCTCGATCGCGGCTTTGATCCGATCGGCAGAGGGCGGACAGCCGGGCAGGTATAGATCGACATGGACGACTTCGTGAACGGGAACGACCCGTTCGAGCAGTTCGGGAACGATGCCTGGGGCATAGGGCAATTGCGGTGTAATATCGCCGAGTTCTAAATAGCTGCGTCGCAATACGGTTCCCGAGCCGTCGAGCATATTGCGCATGGCAGGAACGTTGGCAGTCACCGCACAATCGCCAAAGGAGATCAGTAACTTCGTGCGATCGCGAATTTTATGGATTAATTCCAGATTTTCTTCATTGGCGATCGCACCTTCCACCAAGCAGACATCGACATTTTCAGGATAGGTTTTCACATCTGCGATCGGACTGTAGACGACTTCAACATGTTTGGCGAGTTCAAACAGCCATTCGTCTAGATCTAAAAAAGACATGTGGCAGCCCGAACAGCCTGCCAACCACACACTGGCAAATCTTATCTTGTCCATTCTTTTTTCTCCCTTGCCGTGACCAGAAATTCCAACTTGTCGCGATCGTGCTTCATCTCTGCTACGGTCGAACCTGCGCGGAAAATTGCTCCCGTGGGACAGGCTTCTACACACTTGCCACAGGAGGTACAGGCTTCCACTTCGCCCCAAGGCTGATTCATCCCCGCCACGATCGCTGACTTGCCACCGCGACTAGCCACATCCCAGACATGCGCTCCTTCGATCTCGTCACAGACGCGCACGCAACGGGTACATAAGATGCAACGGTTGCGATCGAGCCCAAACAGAGGATGAGAGATATCGACGTTTCTATCGGGGAACTGATAGGGAAAACGGGAGTGATCCATACCCACTGCGATCGCCATGTTTTGCAGTTCGCAATTTTCATTTGCTACGCAAACAGCGCAGACATGATTGCCCTCAGCAAATAACATTTCTACAACCATGCGTCGGTATTCCTGAAGCTTTGGCGTATTGGTCTTCACAACCATGCCCTCGGCGACCTGAGTTACACAGGCAGGTTGGGGTCTACCGCTTCCCTCAATTTCCACAATACAGAGACGACAAGCACCCACGTCAGACACTCCTTCAAGATGGCAAAGCGTGGGGATGTAGATGCCTGCTTCCTGGGCCGCCATCAGAATGGTTTCATCGGCACGAGCGCTAATCATCTCACCATTAATTGTTAAAGTTTTTACTGGCATACTTTTTATCCTTCTCCCAATCGATGTAAGCTAAATAGCTGCGTGCGAATTCAGGACGTTCGTCGGCTGGTTACTCTGAGGAAGAGAACGATCTAGAAGCAACTTTAGATAATCCTCTCGAAAATAGCGCAGCGTGCTTAGGATAGGATTGGGAGCACTCATGCCCAATCCGCACAGGCTCGTATCTTTCACCATATAACAGATCGCTTCTAGATTTTCTAAATCTTTTAGGGTTGCTTGTTTTTTCAAAATTTTGGTTAAAAGTTGATGCATTTGTACCGTGCCAGCACGGCAAGGAATGCACTTGCCACAGGACTCATCGCGACAAAACTCCATATAGAAGTGGGCGACATCCACCATATTCGTAGCATCATCGATCGCGATCATGCCACCAGAACCCATCATCGTTCCCAGTGCCACCAGAGATTCATAGGAAACGGGGGTATCTAAAGCATCAGCAGGAATGCATCCGCCTGAGGGCCCACCAGTTTGAATGGCTTTAATCATCCCTCCGTCAGGTACACCTCCACCCATGTCTTCGACAATCTGTCTGACAGGGGTTCCCATGGGAACTTCAATCAATCCTGTGTTTTTGATTTTGCCCGTAAGTGCGAAGACCTTGGTTCCTTTGCTCTTATCCACGCCAATACCCGCAAACCAATCAGCGCCATGACGGATAATGGGTGTGATGTTGGCAAAGGTTTCCACGTTATTGATTAAAGTGGGATTTCCCCAGAGTCCAGACTCAGCAGGATAGGGAGGACGAGGGCGAGGAGTTCCCCTACCGCCTTCTACGGAAGCAATTAAGGCTGTCTCTTCACCGCACACAAAGGCTCCAGCCCCCAAGCGAATGTCAATGCGAAAATCAAAGGGTGAGTCAAAAATTTGCGACCCCAGTAAGCCCAATCGTTTTGCCTGCTGGATTCCCTTTTGCAAGCGCTGGATGGCAATGGGATATTCAGCCCGCACGTAGATATAGCCTTGATTGGCACCGATCGCATAGCCTGCGATCGCCATACCTTCCAGTATCCGATGGGGATCGCTTTCTAGGACGCTGCGATCCATAAAGGCACCTGGATCGCCCTCATCGGCATTACAAATGACAAATTTCTGTTCGCTAGGCATTTTAGCAACAGTTGCCCACTTAAGCCCTGTGGGATAACCGCCCCCACCTCTGCCGCGCAGACCGCTACGCGTGATTTCATTGATGACATCTTGCGGAGTCATCTCGTGCAGCGTTTGGTATAGCTGTTGGTATCCCCCTACGGCAATATAGGATTCAACCCGCATGGGATCGATTTTGCCGTTGTGTTCCAACACAATCCGCATTTGACGGGCAAAGAAGGGGTGTTCGAGATCGCCTTGTGCAGCGGTGGCGAAGCCACCTGCAAGCGCATCTACAATCGATGGTGCATCTTCAGCCGTTACCCTTTCGTAAAGAATGTTAGCGGGATCGATCGCTACCAATGGACCTCGACCGCAAAATCCCATACAGCCCACACTTTGTATCTCTACCCTATCTTCAATTCCCCGTGCCTTTACGGTTTCTTGCAAACGTTCGACCGCTGCCAGAGAATTGGAGGCTTGACAGCTACTGGAAGTACAACAGCGAATGCGAATATCCTTCTGATGCTCTCGTTCGTTTTTAGCAATTTCTAGCAGTTCGGCTAAATCCATTATTTTTTCCTCTCTCTTGGATCACTCGCGTTTGCCCAGACAATCATGCATAGTTGCCATCAGAGACTCTGGTGTTTGCTTGCCATGTACTTGTCCGTCCATCACCGTTGCTGGTGCAATGCCACAAGCCCCAATACAACGGGCTGTCATCAGGGATACTTTGCGATCGGCAGTGGTTTCGCCTGGATGAATGCCGATTTCTGACGCGATCGCTTCTAGCAGAGCATTCGCACCCTTCACGTAGCAGGTCGTACCCAGACAAACTACACAAGTATGTTCGCCCTGTGGCTTGAGGGAAAAGAGATGATAGAAGGTAGCAACCCCATAGACTCGACTCAAGGGTAGCTTCAGCCCTCGGGCGATATAAACCAGCACTTCTTCTTCCAAGTAGCCGAATGTTTCCTGAGCTTGGTGCAAGACTTCGATCAGGGCATCTTGGCGATAGTGATTGCGCTTCATGGCTAGATCGAGCGTCTTGAAGCGGCGAATGCAGCTTGGATTTTCTGAAGACGACTTGTTTTCTGATTTTGGTTTCGTCGTAGTACCTGAAGATGGCATGGCTACTTTCCTCTATGCGATTTCCTCTATGCGATTTCCTTGATGCGAACCAATAATGTTGGAACCTTTCAACCTGCGCGTAAAACCCCTAGATTTACATTTCCCTAATCGGAAAGAAAGCAATTATTTGCTAATTCTCAAAAATAAAAATGTAAAAATGGATATAGATCCTAGATATTTCCTACCTTATTTAATCTACCTTATTTAATTATTAGATCGAATTGTGGTTTTGCAGCAATTAAAAGGTTAATTTTTTTATATTCCCAAACTCTTTAACGTAATTTAACCTTTACCAAATTGCTCTTTAATATAGATCTCACCTTAATATAGAGCAATCCTATTTGATTTGTTTGATTTATATGTCGTAGTGGCAATTCATGAATTGCCACTACGATTCCTGTAAATTCAGGCTCGATCGCCCTATGCACCAAAGAATACGAACGATCTCTTGGAATAAATAATTAAGTTTTGGCATTCTTCTTTACTATTTTAATCGATAAAATTTGAGATTTCACCTAATGAATAAAACAATAAATGAAGACCTCACTAAAACAACAAATTTGTTGTTTTAGTATTCTTGTAAACCAATGTTTAGAGATGCAACTATCGGATAATTTCCCTGTTAAGCTATCAATAGAGAAAGATAGATTTTTAAACGAAATCCAAGCTCGCGATCCATTTACCAATGCTTAACGGTCTGTATTCTTCGAGGAAATAGGCTAAGGGAGTTCAATTAGGATTTTGCGTAAAGTGAATCTATCTAGTAATTCGTTGAGGATTGCATCTATGAGTAGTAAAAACTACGCGACGTTGGATGGGAATGAGGCGGTTGCCCGTGTTGCTTACGCTCTGAATGAAGTTATTGCAATTTATCCGATCACACCAGCGACACCCATGGGGGAATGGGCGGATGCTTGGTCTGCGGAGGGAAAAGCGAATCTGTGGGGAACTGTACCCATCGTCGTGGAAATGCAAAGCGAAGGGGGCGTTGCGGGTGCAGTGCATGGCGCATTGCAGGCAGGTTCCTTGACTACCACCTTTACCTCATCGCAGGGCTTGTTACTGACGATCCCCAACCTTTATAAGATTGCAGGCGAACTTACGAGTGCGGTGATCCATGTTGCAGCGCGATCGCTGGCTGCACAGGGACTCTCAATTTTTGGGGATCACAGCGATGTCATGGCGGTGAGGGCTACGGGTTTTGCCCAGCTCTGTTCTGCTTCCGTGCAAGAAGCCCAGGATTTTGCCGCGATCGCCCAAGCCGCTACCTTAGAATCGCGCATTCCTTTCATGCACTTTTTCGATGGCTTTCGTACCTCTCATGAGATTCAAAAGGTAGAGATACTATCGGCAGAGACTTTACGCGACCTCATGGAAGACAAGTGGATGCTTGCCCATCGGGCGCGATCGCTGAGTCCCGACCGCCCCGTGCTGCGTGGCACAGCCCAAAACCCCGATGTCTACTTCCAAGCAAGGGAATCGGTTAATTCCTATTACAATGCCTGTCCTGCGATCGTGCAAAAGGTGATGGATCGATTGGGGGACTTAACAGGGCGTTATTACCGCATTTTTGATTATTACGGCGCAGTGGATGCCGATCGCGTTTTGATCCTGATGGGATCGGGATGCGAAGCTGCCAGCGAAACGGTGGATGCGCTGAATGCCCGTGGCGAAAAGGTTGGTATCCTGAAGGTGCGCCTCTATCGTCCGTTCGATGTCGAACGGTTCGTTGCTGCCCTGCCCAAGACAGTCAAGCAAATTGCCGTGCTCGATCGCACCAAAGAGCCGGGATCGGCGGGCGAACCGCTCTATCTCGATGTTGTAACGGCATTCCACGAAGCATGGGATGGCGAGACGCCCAAAATTATCGGTGGTCGTTACGGGCTTTCGTCGAAGGAATTTACGCCTGCAATGATTAAGAGCATCTTTGACAATCTCGCGCAAGCGAAACCAAAGAATCATTTCACGGTGGGGATTAACGACGACCTCACTCAGACCTCTCTAACCTACGATCCCAGTTTCTCTACGGAACCGATCGATGTGGTACGCGCCATGTTCTACGGCTTAGGTTCCGATGGCACAGTGGGAGCTAATAAGAATTCCATCGAGATTATTGGCGAAGAAACGGACAACTATGCCCAAGGTTACTTTGTCTATGACTCCAAGAAATCGGGTTCGATTACGGTTTCCCATTTGCGGTTTGGGCCCGATCCGATTCGCTCCACCTACCTGATCGATCGCGCCAATTTTATCGGCTGCCACCAATGGAATTTTCTGGAATGGCTGGATGTGTTGCAATTCGCTGCCGTCGGTGCGACTTTCCTGATCAATAGTCCCTACCTAGTGGCAGAGATTTGGGATCGCCTGCCGATTGCCGTACACGAACAGATTATCCGGAAATATATCAAGGTCTACGCGATCGATGCCAACGCGATCGCGCGCAATAACGGCATGGGGGCGCGGATCAATACGGTGATGCAGACCTGCTTCTTTGCCCTGTCAGGGGTGCTACCACGCGAAGAAGCGATCGCCAAGATCAAACAGAGAATCGAACAGACCTACGGCAAAAAAGGGGCGGAAATCGTGCGGATGAATATCCAAGCCGTCGATAACACGCTGGAGAATTTGCACGAGATGCTCGTACCTGCCACAGTTACCAGTACAATTGCGATGCGATCGCCCGTTCCAGCTAATGCCCCTGCGTTTGTGCAGGACGTGCTAGGTAAGATGATTTCCCGTTGTGGCGACGAACTGCCTGTCAGCGCTCTACCTGTCGATGGAACCTATCCTACGGGTACGGCGAAGTGGGAAAAACGCAACATTGCTCAGGAAATCCCCGCCTGGGATCCAGATGTTTGCATCCAGTGCGGCAAATGTGTCATGGTCTGCCCCCACGGTGTAATTCGCGGCAAAGCCTACGAACCAACGGCACTAATCGACGCACCGCTTACATTTAAATCCGCCGATGCCAAGGATCGCGATTTTGAGGGTCAGAAGTTCACGATTCAAGTTGCACCTGAAGATTGCACGGGTTGCGGCATCTGCGTAGATGTCTGCCCCGCCAAGAATAAATCCATGCCTTCGCGCAAAGCGATCAACATGGAACCGCAGTTACCCCTGAGGGAGCAGGAGCGCGATAATTGGAACTTCTTCTTAAATTTGCCCAACCCCGATCGCCGCGATTTAAAACTCCATCTCGTGCGACAACAGCAACTAGAGGAACCCCTATTTGAATTCTCTGGAGCCTGTGCTGGTTGCGGCGAAACACCCTATATCAAACTCGCGACCCAATTATTTGGCGATCGCATGTTGGTTGCCAATGCCACAGGGTGTTCTTCGATCTATGGTGGCAGCTTACCAACCACGCCTTGGTCGCAAAACGCCGAGGGACGCGGGCCTGCTTGGTCGAATAGCCTGTTTGAAGACAATGCCGAATTTGGCTTAGGCTTCCGCCTGTCTCTGGACAAACAAGCCACCTATGCTGCTGAGTTATTACAGGAACTCAGGGATGTAGTGGGAGACGAACTCGCTACTGCCATTCTGCAAGCAGAGCAACACTCCGAAGCGGATATCTGGTCGCAGCGGGAACGGGTTACGCAACTCAAGCAACGCTTGTCGGAAATAGAATCTGTAGGGGCAAAGCATTCGGCTAGTATCTCTTCGGAATTACCCACAGATGTCGATCTGAATGCTTCGCCTCATCTATCCAAAATCCAAACATTACAATCCCTCACAGACTATCTCGTGAAGAAGAGCGTCTGGATTATCGGTGGTGATGGCTGGGCTTATGACATCGGTTTCGGCGGACTCGATCACGTCCTATCCAGCGGTCGTAACGTCAACATTCTGGTTTTGGATACGGAAGTCTACTCCAATACGGGTGGACAATCTTCTAAATCCACACCTCGCGCTGCTGTCGCCAAATTTGCCTCGGGTGGCAAACCCTCACCCAAAAAGGATTTGGGGCTGATCGCCATGTCCTACGGTAATGTCTATGTCGCCAGCGTTGCCATGGGAGCGAAGGACGAACATACCCTGAAAGCCTTCCTCGAAGCCGAAGCCTACGATGGGCCCTCGTTAATTATTGCCTACAGCCATTGCATCGCCCACGGTATCAACATGCAAACCGCCATGACCCATCAAAAAGCCATTGTCGAGAGCGGACGTTGGCTGCTCTACCGCTATAACCCCGCGCTCAAAGCCGAAGGGAAAAATCCCCTACGCCTCGATTCGGGATCGCCGAAAAAGACCGTGGGAGAATCGATGTATGCCGAAAATCGCTTCAAGATGCTTACCAAGAGCAAACCAACCGAAGCCAAGCGGCTACTGCAATCGGCTCAGGAAGATGTCAACCTACGGCGCAAAATGTACGAGTACCTAGCCAACCAGCATCAAGACGAGTCTGAAATACCCACGCCAAAATCATGATGCAGTAAGGAATCTGCCCGATCCAAATAGACCCGACTACCACTCACCATTGACGCATTATGGATCTTACGACTACCTATCTCGGCTTAAACTTGCGATCGCCTCTCGTACCCTCTGCCGCTATGCCTCTGAGCGAAGACATCGATAACATCAAGCGTATGGAAGATGCAGGTGCGGCGGCGATCGTCCTCCATTCTCTATTTGAAGAACAACTGGCACAGGAAAGATTTGAACTGCACCACCACCTCACCTATGGCACAGAAAGCTTTGCTGAGTCTCTCACCTATTTCCCCGAACCAGAGGCATTTCATGTCGGACCAGAGCTGTATCTAGAGCACATTCGCAAAGCCAAAGAAGCTGTAAATATTCCCATTATTGCCAGCTTGAATGGCTATACGCCTGGGGGATGGGTGGAGTACGCCCAGTTAATGCAGCAGGCAGGAGCCGATGCGATCGAACTGAATGTGTACTACGTGCCTACCGATCCCAATGTCACAGGGGCAGAGGTGGAACAAAACTACATCAATATCCTACGCGATGTCAAAGCAGAAGTTACGATTCCCGTGGCGATCAAACTGAGTCCATTCTTTAGCAATATGGCAAATATGGCAAAGCGTTTGGACGAGGCTGGGGCAGATGCGCTGGTTCTGTTCAACCGTTTCTATCAACCAGATATCGATATTGACAATCTCGAAGTCTATCCCCATCTGGTGCTAAGTACACCCAGTGCCACGCGCTTACCCATGCGCTGGATTGCCATCCTTTACGGACGCATTCAGGCTGACTTGGCGGCTACGGGTGGGATTCAGCGAGGTCAGGATGCGCTCAAAATGCTGATGGCTGGAGCCAAAGTCACACAAATTTGCTCAGTTTTACTGCGTCATGGAATCGAGCATATTCGCGAGATCGAGCAAGAGATCGTGAATTGGATGGAAGAGCATGAATATGTATCGATTAAACAGATGCAGGGAAGTATGAGTCAGATCAATTGTCCCGATGAAAGTGCCTTTGAACGGGCGCAGTATATGAAGGTGATTCAAAGTTACACGAGCGATCGCGCGACTAGTTCAGTCCGTTGATTTGATAAATTACAAAAGCACATTTGCCATGAGAAAAACGTATGACGGTCACTCCAAAAACGAATAATCACAAACCCAAACGCATTGGCATTCTCACGAGCGGCGGCGATTGTCCCGGTCTCAATGCAGTAATTCGGGCAGTGGTTAAAGTGGCAACCTTTAAATATGGTTGGGAAGTATATGGAATTCCCTATGGTACCGATGGTTTCATCGATTTACTCGTTGGCAAACGTCAGCCTGAGGACTTGCGAATTCGAGAACATGGTTACGATATCCCAGGATTAGTCCAGGGGTTGGATATTCTGCATTTCTTGAGCGGTAGCGTACTGGGATCGGTCAGCAAAGGCGATCCCGCTCAACATGCCGATGAGATTCTGCAAGGCTATGAGAAATTGGGCTTGAACGCCCTGATCGTCATGGGGGGCGATGGCAGTATCGAGATTTTAGAGAAATTGGCACGTCAAGCCAACGAAGAAGGAAGCCCCTGGAATTGGGTTGCCGTTCCCAAAACCATCGATAACGATGTTCCCTATACCGAAGTTTCCGTAGGATTCGATACGGCAGTCAATCGTGTCACCCAAGCACTGTACGATCTCACCTTTACCGCTGCCAGTCACGATCGCGTCATGGTGGTTCAGGTCATGGGGCGAGATTCTGGTTATCTAGCCATGGAATCGGGAATTGCTGGGGGCGCAGATGCAATTTTAATCCCCGAAGTGACGCCTATCCTAGACGAACATGTGATGAAGGGGATTTGCTGTCATATTGCGCAGTTGCGCCGATACGGGCGGCGGTTTGCCCTAATCGTCGTCGCCGAGGGCGTCAAAAATCATCTCGGTCAAAAGGAGCATTACATTGGTGACTATTTAGCCAGCCAAATTCAGGACTACAGCAATAAACTTCATGGTACGGGTGAGCCTGAATTTAGTAACTTGGACAAGGTCGATACGCGTGTGACGACATTGGGACACCTACAACGAGGCGGAACACCCACCTCAACCGATCGCCTCTTAGCAACTGCTTTTGGAAGAGAGGCTGTGGAACTAATTGCCAATGGCAACTTCAACCAAATGGTGATTTGGCAAAATGGAAGGGTAAGTAGCGTGCCGATCAGTCACGTGATCGAGCAGATTGCCAAAGCCCGTAAAGAGAAAATTGCCCCCTCATGCGTCGATCCGCAGGGTTTTTTGGTGCGCACGGCTCGCGATATCGGTATTTATGTCGGAGAAGTTGATGCTACATCCTAATATTACTGGCGATCGCACTATCTATTCGGAGCCATTGAAACAGTTTTCACCTTGCGAGGGCTATTCTAGAAAACTCTGAATAGGTTATCCTAGAAAACATGAAGTAGATTGCCCTGTAACAATGAAAGGAATTTCGTTATGACAGAACTAACCCGTCGCCAGTTTATTGTTACCAGCAGCTTAGCCGCAGGCTTTGCGATCGCCGCCCATCCCCTTTCCGCCGCAACAGTTACAACCGATTCCGTCGATTTAATTGCGGGCGAAGTCAAGATTCTTGTTAAGGGGGGTGAAATTCCAGCCTATCGCGCCATGCCAAAATCGGGCAATAAATTCCCCGTAGTGCTTGTCGTGCAGGAGATTTTTGGCGTTCATGCCCATCTTCAGGATATCTGTCGTCGCTTAGCGAAGTTGGGCTACCTGGCGATCGCACCCGAACTTTATGCCCGTCAAGGTGATGTATCGAAGCTGAGCAATATTGATGAAATTAGGAAGGTAGTTGCGAAAGTACCCGATGCACAGGTCATGTCCGATCTCGATGCTACGGTGGATTGGGCAGCTAAATCGACGAAAGGCGATGTGCAAAGATTGGGAATTACGGGCTTCTGCTGGGGTGGTCGCATTGTCTGGCTCTACTCAGCTCACAATCCTCAGGTCAAAGCAGGGGTCGCTTGGTACGGTCGCTTGGTTGGCGAACCTACGCCCCTCATGCCTAAATATCCCGTAGACATCGTCGCTCAACTCAAAGCCCCAGTTCTCGGACTGTATGGCGGTAAGGATACTGGAATTCCCAGCGAAACGGTGACTCAGATGCGCGAGATCCTAAAGGCAAAGCATCAAAATTCGCAGATAATCCTTTACCCCGATGCGCCCCACGGCTTCTTTGCCGATTATCGCGCCTCCTATCGTCCAGCAGCAGCCAAAGATGGCTGGCAGCAGCTACAGAAATGGTTTAAGCAATATGGAGTTTCCTGATTTCCTTAACCCATGCACGAACTCAGTCTGATGGAATCGATGTTAGAAATTGCCCTAGAGTCGGCGCGCGATCGCGGTGCACAGAAAATTCACCAGATCGATTTGCGCGTGGGAGCGCTATCGGGCGTAGTTCCCGAAGCGCTAGAATTTGCCTTTGATGCCTGCACCCAGAATACGATCGCCGCAGGTGCGAATCTCAAGATAGAATTAATATCAGCCCTATGTCATTGCGAGCATTGCGATCGCGAGTTTTCGCCGCCCGATATCATCTATGACTGTCCTAATTGCGGCAAAATTAGTAGCAAACTGTTGCAAGGGCGAGAACTCCAGCTAACTTCGATCGAGGTATCTTAAATTATGTGTACGAACTGTGGATGTAGCGATGTCGGAGAGTTTACAGTGCATAGTAAGAATGGAGAACACGAACACCATCACAGTCACGGTTTGGTGCATCACGATCGCGATTCCGATCGCCAACATCACCATCATGAAGAAACGGTTTCTCCCGCCCATCACGATCGCCATCGCCATATTGAGATCGCGCAATCCATTTTGTCTAAAAACGAACGATTGGCAGAGCGCAATCGGGGCTTTTTCATAGCGAAGGGTTTGCTAGTCTTGAACTTGCTCTCTTCTCCCGGCTCTGGGAAAACGGCATTTATCGAACGTATGTTAGAGGATCTGGGTAAAAGCATGCCTACTGCTGTAATTGTGGGCGATCTGGCAACGGATAACGATGCCCAACGCCTACGGCGTTCGGGGGCAGAAGCCATTCAAATTACGACAGGCGATGCTTGCCATCTAGAAGCAGAAATGGTCAGTCGTGCTGTCCAAAAACTACATCTTGATGGTATTAAAGTATTAGCGATCGAGAACGTCGGTAATCTCGTCTGCCCAGCTGCCTACGACTTGGGTGAAGATTTGCGCGTAGTTCTTTTCTCTGTGACAGAAGGAGAAGATAAGCCACTCAAATATCCCACCATGTTTAAAATTGCCGATGTGGCGATCGTCAACAAAATCGATATTGCTGGCGCTGTGGGCTTCGATCGCGAGACCGCTCTTAGAAATATCCAACAGGTCGCCCCACAGGCAAAGATCCTCGAGGTCTCCGCCCGTACGGGAGAAGGTATGGAGGCTTGGTATGATTTTCTCAGGGAGCGACTGAATCTGTCACCTAATTTGCAGACTTCCCTAGCGCTCGCAAATTGTACGTAACTGTTGCCATCGAGTAATATGTTAATGGGAGCATCTCAATTAGGCACTGAGCAAATATACTTAGGGGCATAGAAATAACCGTTGAGGTAAGCACAACGATGCTTCAAGACTTGAGCAACATTGTGACGGTTCCATTGAGCACCAGAAATCTTGACCCGACGACCAATCTGTTT
>NZ_CBDDRA010000015.1:0-140848 GCF_965232925.1 Tumidithrix helvetica PCC 7403 | reverse complement strand
GTCTATGGATGTCAACCAGAGACAACGGGGTGTGGATTGGCAGATGAAGATCGATGATGCACGCTGTAAACTCACTTCTATTTACCCTAAAATTAAGTTGTGACGCTGCACTAGAGATGCATCTGCCATATCCATTGGTAAATCTGCATATTTTTCCATGAGGACTATCATGCGATCGATGTGGTTTGGTTCGAGGTCAAATATTTGAAATGCATCCATGACAAAGCTTTTAAGGAAATTGGATTGAGCGGTATGGCTAACTGTTGCAGCTAAGAAGTAACAAGTTTCGGTAACTACAGGAAACGTAGTAATCATTGGTTCTTGGATTGTTTCAAAAGCTTTTTGTGCTACTAAATGGGTAGAATCTCGGCGATTAAAAAGTGCAACAAATGCTCCTGTATCAACGATTATCATGCTTTTTGAGAATGTAGGATTGAACTATGGATTTATAGTTAGCAGAAAGAGACGAGTCTCCTTCAAAACAACCAACTAAACCAAGTTCTGTAAATATTTGGAGTGGACTTTTTTGAGGAAGCTTTTTAGATGTTTCTTGGTCTTGTCGCGCAATTTCTTGCAGAATTAGTTTTGCTAATGCATCCTGCTTCTCTTGAGACAGTTTAGTGGCAGCGGTAAAGGCTTGTTCGAGTAGTTGAGTCATGAGGTTTTTCTCTTATTGTATCAAGGCTTGAAAGCGCGGATCGTTGCGGATGCGCCGCTAACTACAATCATCTCCAATCGCGTGCTTCTAGAATTTTGAAATCTTCATGAAGTTCTGAAAGCCCATTTTGACTTTATCCTTTCTTCTGGAGTATTTTCCCTTTTTTAAAGCTTCCTATTTGGGAATAGGGCACAAAGTGGCAGACATATTTTGATTGGACTGGTCAAGTTTTATTAGAGATCGCCTTTGTTGAGATAGATCGAGCCGCTCCAAATCGGTCAGAGTAGACAAAGGTTCGATATTGGCAATTCGATTGTTGCGAGAACAGAATAGGTTTTTAGTTTATACCAGCCCCGTACGCAGAGCTGTTACCGCTGCTTGCACGCGATCGTCCACGGCTAGCTTGTTCATAATGCCACGAACGTGGGTTTTGACCGTATTTGGGCTGAGATATAAATTTGCCGCGATTTCTGGATTGCTCAGTCCTTCTACCATGAGTTTCAGTACATCGAGTTCCCGTTCTGATAGAGGTGCAAAGTTACTCTTAGGCACAGGTGGTTTGAGATGTTCTAGAACTTTGCGGGCGATTTGCGGATCTAGGTAAGTCGCACCGTCTCTCGCTGCGGTAAAAGCAGCCATTAATCGCTCTGAGTTTGTACCCTTGACACAATAGGCATCGGCTCCACTGGAAAGCGCAGCAATAATTTCAGTTTCTGCGGTATGGGAACTCAGCATCACAATGCGAATCTCTGGCAGGGCAGCTTTGATTTGTTGTGTCGCCGCAATCCCATCCAAGCGAGGCAAGCCAATATCCATCACCACAATATTGGGCTTTAGCTCTTTTGCCATCTTGACGCCCATGTAGCCATCTTCGGCGATACCGACAACGCTGACATGGGGATAACTCGATAGGGACTGCTCTAACCCAAGTTGAATTAGGGGATCGTCTTCAACAATTAATACCCGTAAAGGCTCCTTTTCAGTGGCGATAGTCATAATCTTTGGTAGCGAACGATCGCGAAAATTTTAGGTGTAATTTCACTGCCATCATTATGTACTACATTCACGCCAAACTTTCTGTTTAAGGATGAGGTAACAGCCAAGCAGATACGGCGATCGCCATTTTTTCACTCAAATTCATCAATTGCTGCAATTCTAGATTAGAAATCGTTTCACAGAGGGCGATCGGCAAGTTACTTGGTTGATTGCCAGGTTTCTGCTGCGATAGTACGCTTAAAGCCAGACGGCAGCTAGGCGCGATCGCTTGCTGCAGATAGTCGAGCAGTAACTCCTGCGCCTGATTGAGATCGAGGGATAAATGCAAGCGAAAGGCAAGGTCTAAGGCTTGCTCGATTTGGCTGAGGCTATCGAAAATCGACGGATCGGAGGTTCGATCGTGATGAATCAGTTGCCAAATTTGCTGCACGATCGATCGCTGGAGGATTTTTGCCGCTTCCACACGATTTAGGTTACAGCCGAGATGGTCAGCCTCGATCGCCACGGCATCTAACTCAGCGATCGGCAAGGATTCGCCGCTTTCTAGCCGTTTTAATTCCTGCATTAAGCGGTTGTTGAGGGTAATATCCGCCGCAACTTGCAGCTCTGGCGGCACGTTTAACCCATCGCGACGAAAAGACGCGAGAATACCGTAATTATCTCGATAAACTTGGGCGTAAAGCTGATCGAGGCGCATCAGAGTCTCCCCTGCCAACAGGTGCAAAATGCGATGGCGTTCCTCAGCAAACAGATGATGGAGGCTAAAGTATTCGCTGCCAAAGACATCTGCCATTGCCAAAATTAAAGCGGCAGCACTGGCTAGTTGCAATGCCTTAAATAATTGCGACTTGATCTGCTCGTATTCGCGTCTGCCCGTAAATCGATCGATGCAGCAGTGGAAATCATCGCCGCCCAAATGCAACACCGCAAATACATACTCAACCGACTCTTGGGTAATGCCAGAGGTAATCTGAATCTGCCCGATCGCGAGGGTATTGGAACCCATGCGTTGCAGTTGATAGTCGTGCTGCTCGATCGTGTAGCAGTAAAGCTGCTGCGATCGCAGGTAGGTGGTAAATAGGGAACTGATGGCATAGTGAGCCGCAACCTGTTGCAGGCTGATCTTGGAAGTCAGGACATGCTGGCGGTACACCTCAGCCCCATTGCCGAAAAGGGGAATATTGCTCGGGCACTTTTCTAAACGCTGAATAAATTCTGGTTCTAGTAAGATCCCCGTTACATCTGCCGCCAACTCGATCGCTCTCGCGGCATAGCGCAGAATTTGCACCCCTTCAGGACGGGATAATTCTTCAAAAAACCAGCCACAACTGGTAAACATCAACAGGGCATGGCGTTGCATCTCTAATAGCCGCAGCGCATCGACCCGATATTGGGGAGACTTGTGACGAGCCTTACCGAAATTTTGAAAAAATGCCTCTAACTTCTCTTCGCTGTTGACGATGCCATGTCTTAGAGAATCGCGCAAAACACAGATATAGGCATCTCTCGCTGCCCAAGGGTCAGTAAAATATTTGCTCCCTACATCTGCGTAAATATCGCCAAGGCGATCGCGCAGCCAATTTAAACTCTGGCGTAAAGGCTGACGCCAAGCCCCGTAACCAATCTCAGTCCCGCAACCGCAGTCATTCTGCCAGCGATCGACACCATGGGCGCAGCTCCAAGCGGTCACAGGCTTAAGCACCACTTCCCATGTGGGCGGATACAAACTGAGATAATGGGCATAATTGGTCACCATCCAGCCTCGGTTGGGAAATTCTGACTCAAACCCATAGGCAAGCGACATTTCGGTGAATTGTTTGTGATGTCCAAAGGTTTCGCCATCTGTTGCCACCGAGATCAGTTGCGAAGCGCGGCGATCGCCACGCACAGCTTGACCCAGACGCGCCGCAAAATTATAGGAACTGTTGAGCAAATCGCCAAACCCCATATCTCGGGAAATTGGCCCATCGTAGAAAAAGATATCGATATAGTTTTTGGTGCGATCGCTTGGATCCAGATAGCAGCGATAGGGACGGTTGGGATCGATTTGACTACCGCTGACTTCATTCCAAGGGTTTTCGCCTTGCTCTTTGGTCTCTAAATCCGCCTCAGAGGTAGTGCTGGGAATAGGACGACAGCGCAGCGCTTGCGATGGCGCCAGAATAATAAACTTAATGCCCTCTTGCACCAAAGCTTCTAGGGTTTCGCGATCGACAGCAGTTTCTGCCAACCACATGCCTTCAGAGTCGCGCCCAAATCGAGATTTAAAGTCAGCCTTGCCCCAACGAATTTGGGTGAGTTTGTCGCGCCAGTTCGCCAAGGGCATAATGATGTGGTTGTAAACCTGTGCGATCGCATTGCCATGCCCATTTAAGCGTTCGGCACTGCGCTTATCGGCATCTAAAATGCGCTGATACACGACTGGATCGTGCTGCTCCATCCAAGATAGAAGCGTGGCACCAATATTAAAACTGAGGTACTCAAAGTTATTCACGATTTTGAGCAGTTTGCCATCTCCCGTCATCACCCGCGCAAAGGCGTTGGGGCGATAGCATTCGTGGTGAATGCGTTGATTCCAGTTGTGAAAGGGAGCCGCACTATCTTGCCGCTCGATCGCATTCAGATAAGGATTTTCACGGGGTGGCTGATAAAAATGTCCGTGTACGGTAATGTAGACTCCCCGATCTACAAGCTGAGATGAAGTAGAGGTAGGAGCGGACGATGAAGCAATAGTCACGATTATTTTTGTCTGTTAATGTACGTGTGGCTTAAATCATGCTATTCAAACGGTATATCCTTTGCTCTGATCCCCATCCACGCTGCACATTTTCTTAAGAAGTCTAATACTATGATGCCTGCTGCTGATTCTCCTCAGTCTCTAAACTTAGATGGGCTGCATTTTGTGCAATTGGGTTTATTGGACAAGGCGATCGCGTGCTTTCAGAAAGCTGTTACCCTCGACCCAAATTATATTGAAGCTTTGTATAACCTCGGTTTAGCTTATGTAGACAAGCAACAACCCGAGCAAGCGATCGCAATTTGGCAGGAAGTCGTAACCATAAGCCCAGACCATATAGATACTTGGTGGAATTTAGGCACTTTATTTGCACAACATCACCAAATTCAAGAGGCGATTTCTTGCTATCAACAGGTTCTAGAATACCAACCCGATTCGGAAGCTATCTATATCTGTCTAGGTGGTCTGTTTGCCCTTGCCGAGGACTGGCAAACTGCGATCGAATGTTATGAAGTCGCGATCGCGTTAAATTCTGAGAATTTAGATAATTATTTTCAATTAGGCAGAATTTTTCACAAATCAGGCGAACCAGAAGCAGCAACAGGTTGCTATCAGAGGGCAATTGAGGTCAGCCCTGCGATCGCACTCCCCTATATGATGTTTGGGAACTATTTATTCGAACAAGGCAAGATCGAAGCTGGTTTAGAACAATATCAAATTGCTTTTCAGACAGAGCCTAATTCTGCGACAGTCTTAATTAATTACAGTACCGTTTTAATTTCTCTAGAACGATTTGACGGCGTGATTGACTACTGCGAAACCGCTATTAAGCTCGATCCCAGTCTAGCCGCAGCCTACGACAATTATGCAACAGTACTTCAAGCTCATGCACATTTTCAAGATGCACAGCAGTATTATGCTAAAGCCCTAGAGTTATCTCCCAACCCAGAACTTCGCCTCAAATCTGCCTTACTTTCCTTACTGGCGGGCGATTACGAAAATGGTCTAGTTGCCTATGAAAGCCGTTGGCTGACCCAAGGCATCGTGTCTAGATCGTTTCAGCAGCCTTGGTGGGACGGTTCCGATCTAACCAGCCAAACAATTTTAGTATGGGCAGAACAAGCCTATGGAGATGTCATTCAGTTTGCGCGCTATTTACCTTTTGTGCTCCAAAAAGGCGCAAAAGTTATATTTCAATGCCCCATCCCTTTGATGCGTTTAATCGGTACTTTAGATGAAAACGTCCAAATTCTAGCGGGAGATGCTCCAGTACCAGAGTTTGACCTGCATATTCCTTTAATGAGTTTGCCACGCATTTTTAAGACCAAGGTTGACACGATTCCCGATCGAATTCCCTATTTGGTTAGAAATGTTGCTGAGCTAGATAAATGGGAAGCTGAACAGAAATTAAATCATGCCGACTATCCTGATTTCCCTGAAACAGATTTAAACATCGGAATTGTGTGGGCGAGCGGTTATTTTGGCGATCGCCTCCAACAACTGGGAATGTATCTCCGTAAATCTTGTCCCCTGTCATTGTTTATCAGCCTGTTGCAATTGCCAAAAGCCGTTCCTAAGATTCATTTATATAGCTTGCAAGTGGGTCACCATGCCAAAGACATCGCAGCTTATAAAAATGAGCCCAATCTTCATGACTTAACGCCTTTCATCCATGACTTTGCCGATACTGCTGTTTTTGTCTCTAAGCTGGATTTAATTATTTCTGTGGATACAGCCACAGCTCATTTAGCGGGAGCTATGGGTAAGCCTGTATGGATACTACTACCCCTAAGTCCCGACTGGCGATGGCTCACAGAGCGAGAAGACTCCCCTTGGTATCCCACTGCAAGACTCTTTCGACAAAAGCAACAGGGAAACTGGACAGAGGTGTTTGTCAGATTAAAACAAGCCTTGTCAGATCTATACCGTTTCAGATTCTCTTATCCCGATCTGATATAGCGATCCAAAATGATGCATGAGAGATTCTTTCTTTTGCATAGAATCGTATGGACAATTCATGAATCGCCCCTACACACAAATCAAATAGGATTGCTATATTTGATTACAAAACCCGATGCTTTAGGGAAGGCATTTGTCGTCGGACTTGTTCGAGACGAGAGGGTTGAATCTCTGCCACCGCGACCCCAATTTGATCGCCAGCATCAGCCAACACCACCCCCCAAGGATCGATAATCATAGCGTGCCCGTGGGACTGACGGCGAGGATTATGTTTACCCACTTGAGCAGGAGCAATCACATAACAGGTATTTTCGATCGCTCTTGCTTGTAAAAGCACCTGCCAATGATCCTTGCCCGTAAAGGCTGTAAACGCCGCAGGCACAAATAAAACATCTGCACCATTTGCAGCAAGATATCGATATAGCTCAGGGAAGCGCACGTCGTAGCAGACCGATAGCCCCAAGTTACCTAAACTTGGAGATTGATAGACTATGGGCAGGTCAGAACCTGCTAATACTGCCTCTGATTCTCTGTAGGTATTGCCATCAGGGAGGTTGACATCAAACAGGTGCATCTTGCGATAGCGGGATAGCTCCAAACCTTCGGGACTGACCAGCAATGCCGTGTTATACATTTTTTGAGGTTGTGCTGAAGACTCCTCAGCTTTTGCTGTAACTGGGACTGGGAAACCGCCCCCCAATAAAGTAATTTGATAACGCTGCGCCATCGTAATCAAAAACTTTTCACTTTGAATTGCAATCTCTGGTGCTAATTTTGATTTTTGCTCTTCATTTCCCAAAAAAGAAAAATTTTCAGGCAAACAAACTAGCTCTGCGCCTCGATTTACAGCAATTTGAATCAAATCCTCTGCCTGAGCTAGATTTTTATCTAGATCGGGAACACTCGTCATCTGTACAGCACCCGCCAAATAAGACTTCATTACGTTTCTTTCAATTCCATTCACTCTTTTAGATTACCCTGTGGCGGGACGTATCCTGCAAGGAATCGCCCCCAATTAGCACTAAAAACTGAATCCTTAAGTATTGTCTTGCTTTTGTTTAATTCGTTTTAAGACTGGGTACATTTGATCGAGGATGCAGATAAGGATGCAAAGCTAAAAGTTATGAAAATCTCTGTTAAGGTTCGTCGCCAGGCATCTCGTACTAGTGTGCCCACCTATCAAACGTACGAGGTGCAGGCCGATCCGCACAGCAATACAGTTTTAGATATTTTACATAAGATTCAATGGGAGCAGGATGGCTCTCTGGTGTTTCGCCGCAACTGTCGCAATGTCATCTGTGGTTCCTGTGGACTGCGCATTAATGGGCGATCGGGGTTGGCTTGCCAGAAATTAGTGAGTGAGTTTTTTGGTGAGGAACTTTTAGAGCAAACGTCAGTCGGCGGAACGCATCCTGCAAGGAATCGCGAACCAGAGTTTGTACCCGAACTCTTAGTCGAGCCGATGCAAAATCTGCCTGTGATTAAAGATCTGGTCGTTGATATGACCAAATTTTGGCAAAACTTAAGCAAAGTCGATCCCTTTGTATCTACGGCTTCGCGGCAAATTAGCAAAACCGAGTTTCTGCAAACTCCTGCCGAGCGCGACAAACTTCAAGCCGCAGCCAACTGCATTTTATGTGGCTCTTGTTACTCTGAATGCAATGCTGCTGCTGTCAACGATCGCTTTGTCGGCCCCCATGCCCTCGCAAAAGCCTATCGAGTCATGGCAGATAACCGCGACGATCGCACCACCGAACGCATCGCCCAATACAATCAATCAAACTTTGTCTGGGACTGCACCCGTTGCTACAACTGTAATGAGGTCTGTCCTGTGGAAGTCCAGCCCTTAGACCGCATCTCGCAGGTTAAGCAAGCCATTCTCGCCGACGCGAATCTGCCCGAATCAACTCCACAACTCCACCGCCATACAATGGTCGAACTCGTCAAACAAGATGGCTGGATTGATGAAAGTAAGTTTGGGATTAAGGTGGTCGGAAATAATTTCAAGAATCTTAAAGGCATCGCCAGCCTCATTCCTGTAGGATTTCGCATGGTTCTCAAAGGAAAAATGCCCTACCCTTGGCAATTTAAACCTTCTGAGGGTATCAAGGAGATCAAATCTTTAATGACGGCTGTGTTAAACAGGCGATCGAAGTTGAAATCTAAATAACCAAGCAGATAACCAAATAAATAACCAATACATAACCAATGTGTATTTTATAGCCAGAAAATTTATACGGAACTGGGATTAAATTGATTTTAATTTCTTAATGCAAAAAATACTGCACAGATCTTGCGAGGGCATGATAAAGATAGTCCTAGGGCATGAGTGTGGCACTTAACATTTATTATGGATATCCGAGAAAAGCTAGAAAGGCATCACCAATGGTTAGCAACTGATGGAAAACAAGGAGAGAGACTGAGTGCAAGTAATGCTAGTCTCGCAGGTGCTTATCTCTTTACTGCCAGGCTGGCTGGGTTTGACCTGAGTAAAGCTAACCTAACTGGAGCCAACCTCACGGGGGCGGATCTAGAAGGAGCCAACCTATTTGGCGCCGATCTCACAGGTGCCGACCTATTTGGCGCCAATCTCAGTAAAGCCAACCTGTTTGGCGCCAATCTCACAGGAACTGACCTTGAAGGCGCTATCCTTGATGGCGCGAACCTCAGTAAAGCCAACTTCTTTGAAGCCAACCTGTTTGGCGTCATCCTCGAAGGCGCTATCCTCGAAGGCGTAGATCTCACAGGAGCCAACCTTAGTTACGCTATCCTCAGTGGGGCAGATCTCTATGGAGCCATCCTCAGTGGAGCAGACCTCAGTGGAGCCAATCTCGGGCAAGCTAACCTCAGTCAAGCCATTCTCAGTCAGGCTGAATTGATAGGAGCCATTCTCACAGGAGCCGATCTCACAGGAGCCAACCTTGCAGGAGCCAATCTAAATTACGCCATCCTTGAAGGAGCCAACCTCAGTGAAGCCAACCTCGGTTATGCCAACCTGAGTAAATCTGAACTGATTGGAGCCTTTCTCGATGGAGCAACCCTAGAAGCAGCCAACCTATCGGGAGCCAATCTTGAAGGTGCAAAACTATGCAATACCACCATGCCCGATCGCACCATTAATAACTCAGGCTGTGCGTAGGTGGCGATGAATTCGTGGATAGGGATCGCACCATTTCTCAGATTTCACCCATTGCGTCGAATCTCTTCAATTACTTTTTTGCCCAACAAATCGCCTATCGATCTTTATTAAAGAAAAGAAAGATAAGTAGATTTTTAGTTAGATTTTGTGAGAACTCCCCAGGCAAGATTCGAACTTGCGACCAATCGATTAACAGTCGATCGCTCTACCACTGAGCTACTGAGGATTACGCTTGAGTAGTTATTCAGGCATTAAGAATAATAACCCATAAACGCGCATTAGCAACAATCTTTTTTATTTTTTTCTGGACGAGCCTCCTAAAGATATGGCGAGCGAGCCTGCCACGACGAGGATTGCACCGCATAAGGCAGTGATAGTCAGGGTGCGGGTTGCTAGTAAAGCAGGGAAAAATAGCGTTACCGCCTCAGAAGCACCCAAAGTTACCAAAGGCGTTAGCGTCAACACCGCACTCACCCGCGAGGCATCCCAATGTTCTAGGGCAGCGGCAAATGCACCATAGGCAATCAGGGTATTGAGCGCACAAAACAAGAGCAAGCCCATGTATAGAGGCTCGATCGCCAATAGCCGCGCAGGGGACGCTAAGGGCGCAAATAAAAGGCTGGAACCACCATAGACGCAGAGCATTACCGATGCCGAGGGCAATTTTTGTAAAAGTTGTTTCTGGGCTAACCCGTATATTGCCCAAGCGATCGCGGCGACTACCAAGAGAAAATTTCCCCACAAATAGCTATCTAGGGTAGTAACCAATGTGCGAATCTGCTCGTGGGAAAACAGCACCATACCCAAGATCAGAACGGTGACTCCGACCCACTGCTGTCGGTTGTAGCGTTCTTTAAACAACCACAGCGAGCCAAAGCCCAGTAGCACAGGTGCTAACTGGATCAAAATTTGAGCGTTATTGGGCGAGGTCTGTTCTAAGCCCAGTAAAAACAGAATGTAGTTGGTGGCAAGACATAGGGTGGCGATCGCCAGCAATCCTAAAAAAGGCAGTCCTAGTTGTCTGAGTTTGGGTAATTCCTGCTTGGTGGCGAGATAGATACCCAAGCACAGAAACGCAAATAAAAAGCGAAACCAAGTAACGGTATAGGCATCTAAGACTTGTAAAACAATTTTGAGAACAACGGCTAAAAAGCCCCACAGGAAAACAGTGAGGAGCGATAAACCCAATCCAAGCCGCCAACGACCTGAACTTTGGTGAAGTGGCATAAAATTTACAATGCGCTAGTACATACCCAGACAAGCATTAAAGCATTAATCGCCAGAATAGACCCGTTGCAAATTACCTCGATCCTTCTCGCTAAGAGTACTTCCGAGTATTGTGCAAGCACCCATTACGCATAATTGCCAGTGGTATTATCTTAGCCAGACTCACATGCTACTTAGGGCTATGCGGATTCTCATAGTTGAAGATAACGAACCCGTTGCGCGATCGCTAGCGGATGCCTTGGAAAAACAACACCATACCGTTGATTGGGTAGCAGATGGAGAAAGCGGGTGGCAACAAATTGAAGCCATGACCTACGACTTGATTTTACTGGATGTGATGTTGCCGCAGGTGGATGGAATTAGTTTGTGTCGGCGCATTAGAGCATCTAGCATCACAACGCCTGTTTTAATGCTCACAGCGAAAGATTCAAGCACCGATAAGGTTTTAGGTCTTGATGCAGGAGCTGATGATTATGTTGTCAAACCCTTTGATTTGCCAGAACTCTCCGCCCGCATTCGGGCATTACTCCGTCGAGGCAACACCACTACGCCCTCACTGTTAAGTTGGGAACACCTTTGTCTAGACCCCAGTAAATTTGTCGCCACCTATGCCGATACCCTCTTGGAGTTGACCCGTAAAGAGTATGCCATTCTAGAATTGTTACTGCGAAATGGCGATCGCGTTCTCAGCCGCAGTGTCTTTATCGATCACCTGTGGGCATTAGATGACATCCCTGAGGAGGAAGCCGTGAAGTTCCACATTAAGGAGTTGCGCAAAAAGCTGAAACTGGCAGGTGCTCCTCCCAATTTGATTGAAACGGTTTACGGTTTAGGATATCGACTGCGACCCATTTGATTTCATCCATTCCTTTATCCCGTCCATAGGTAGCCATGTGACCGAGCAACGTCAGCCCACAACTCCAACTCGCGATCGCCAATACTCGGGATTGCGTTGGCGTTTGTGGTTTTCTTATCTGGCAATGATGACCGCGATCTTTGGCATTTCTGGAACTACAATCTATGGATTGTTTGTTAAGAATTTATATCAGCAGGTGGACGATCGCTTAAGGTTACTCGCAGATGCTGCCGCCCATAGTTTGGTTGACATTCAGCAAAAACGAATTGATGTCCCTCTGATTGACGCGGGAAGGGTACGACTTCCCATGCGCCGTATCGATCTCGATGGCGACTTGGATGTTTCTTGGTACAACCTTCGACAAACAACTCAGGGAATTGAGTGGTTTGATGCTAATTACCAACGCTTGGCTACTAGTGGTTGGGTTCTGACATCAGCGCCACTCCAACCAGAAATAGACAGTGTTCAGACGGGGACGCTTCGTTCTCTCACACTTGCGGTTTACAACCCCAAAAACAGGCGATCGCAGATCCAAGGATATGTCCGCGTGAGTGAGTCGGTGCAATCCTTAGAAGATCAGTTGCATCAGTTGCAGTGGGTGTTTGGAGTGGGTGGAATCCTTGCCCTCGGGTTGGCAGGAACTGGAAGTATTTGGCTGACCCAGCAATCCCTTCGACCGATTCGGCAGAGCTTTGAGCAACTCAAACAATTTACTGCTGACGCTTCCCACGAACTCCGCAATCCCCTGACTGCGGTCAAGCTATCGGTGGATGTTCTGCGTAGTGATGTCGAGCGATTTTCCCCAGAGGAACGACAACGCATCGAAACCATCGCCATCGGAATCGATCAAATTCGCTTTTTGGTGGAAGATCTGATGTTGTTGGCTCGAATGGATGCCGATCGAAGCAACGTACAAGAGCAACGGCGAATAGCCCTAGATGAAATTTTAGAAGACCTACTGGAGTTACTAGAATCCCAAGCAGTAGAACGGCAGATTGCCCTTAAGTCTGACTTGATACCAGATGCGATCGTCAAGGGTGATGCCACACAATTACCCCGATTGTTTAGAAATTTATTCGAGAATGCTCTGAAATATACGCCCATTGGTGGGAGCGTAACGGTTTCTATGCAACGCAGCGATCGCACCATTACCGTCAGCATTCAAGATACGGGTATGGGCATTGCCCCACAGCATTTGCCGAAAGTATTCGATCGCTTTTGGCGAGCAGACGCAGCCCGTTCTAGTCAGCAACCAGGGCTAGGTTTGGGATTGGCGATCGCCCAAGCGATTGCCTGCCAGCATCAGGGCAAAGTCACCGTTACGAGTGAATTAGGCGTTGGTAGTTGCTTTCAAGTCCAACTGCCCCTCGCGTAAATCTCCGCCTTTCCTCCCGACTTCCTCACACTGTTGCGCTATCCTCACAAAGGGTAGATTTAAGAATTCACTGAATTCTCTGGCTTACCTTCAGACATATTTAGGAACCTATATGAATCGTATATTTCGGAAGTATCACCGCTGGATCGCCCTCGCCCTCTGTCTGCCACTATTGACTACGGTCTTGACTGGCATGGGATATACCATTGCAGATGAGTGGTTTCATCAGAGAGAACTGGGGAAATGGTTACTCAGTATCCATACCTTTGAAATTTTCAAACTGGAAAAATTCTTCCCTGTTTTGACTGGAATGGGATTGGTTGGACTACTGATTACTGGAATGAGCATGAGCAGCTTGTTTCGCAAACGCTCGGAATCTCGACAAAGCTAGGATTAGGGCACTGAAGTGATGAATTATCGGGGATTTCTCAACTGGGTGGGGCGAGTTCCTCACCCATTGCGATCGCCGAAAGAATTATTAACCTCACGCAGCAGGATGAGATGGGATAGTAAAAGAGATACCCTTGCCTCGTAGGTTTCTGCCTAAAAAATGCATGAGTAATTATTGCCCAATGAATAATTTTACCAAGGTCTTTTATGGTGACATCATCTCAGGATTTGCAATATACTGGGTTATCTAGCCAAGAAGTTGCGATTCGCCTCAAGCAAGACGGTTACAACGAACTTCCCTCTACCCAGCACCGTAACTTTCTGGCGATCGCCTGGGAAATTATTCGAGAGCCAATTTTTCTACTGCTGATCTCCTGTGGAACGATTTATCTGTTACTAGGAGACGCCCAAGAAGCCCTCATTCTACTGGGGTTTGTCTTCTTTATCGTGGGAATTAATCTGTATCAAGAGCAGAAAACCGAGCGATCGCTAGAAGCCTTACGGGACTTGTCTAGTCCTCGCGCCCTGGTAATTCGCGATGGGGAAAGGCTGAGAATTGCAGGGCGGGAAGTCGTGCAAGGGGATGTCATTGTGCTTTCAGAGGGCGATCGCGTTCCTGCCGATGCCGTGCTGCTCTGGTCTACCCATGTGACCGTAGATGAATCGCTGTTAACGGGAGAATCCGTTCCCGTCCGAAAACGAGCAGCAAAAACTGGAGAAGATCTAGAGAAACTCGCTGTAACCCTACGACCAGGTGGCGACGATTTACCCTGCGTTTATTCTGGAACGTTGCTCGTACAGGGACAAGGGATTGCACAAGTGCAGGCAACGGGCATTCACACAGAGATGGGTAAGATTGGCAAGGCATTGCAAACCATCGAGCAAGAAGATACATCCTTACAAAAGGAAACTCGGCGAATTGTCGGCAAACTTACGGTCGTGGCGATTCTCATCTGTATTGCCGTGGTGGTGATTTATGGGTTGACCCGCGCCGACTGGTTACATGGGTTCTTGGCAGGCTTAGCCCTAGCTATGGCAATTTTACCGAATGAAATCCCCGTAGTGTTGGCAATCTTTTTGGCATTGGGCGCATGGCGCTTCTCTCAGCAAAAGGTCTTAACGCGACGCATTCCAGTGGTAGAGACATTGGGTTCCGCCACGGTACTCTGCGTAGATAAGACTGGAACCCTTACATTTAATCGAATGGCGGTCAAACAGCTATTTGTATACGATGGTTCCACCCCCTATCCTTACGATGTGACGCTGCACGATCGCGAATCTTTACCTGAAGTCGTACATCCCTTGATTGAGTTTGGTATTCTCGCCAGCCGCAAAGACCCCTTTGACCCGATGGAAAAGGCTTTGCAACTGATCGGGCAAAATTATCTTGCCAAAACGGAACACCTCCATGGTGACTGGCAACTGTTGCATGAATACCCCCTTTCCAGCGAACTGCTGGCAATGTCCTGCGTGTGGGAAGCCCCAACCAAGGAGTTAACTGTTGCTGCGAAGGGTGCTCCAGAAGCGATCGCTGAGCTTTGTCATTTCAGTACCATCCAACAAGAAGAACTAACCCAACATGTTCAAGCTATGGCGCAGGAAGGGCTAAGGGTTCTAGGCGTGGCGAAGGGACGAAGGATCGGAAGTTTGCCTCAAACCCATCCTGATGTGGCTTTGCCCTTAGATACAGACGATCGCTTGCCAACCCAGCAACATGATTTTGAGTTTGAATTTGTTGGGCTCATCGGACTGGAGGATCCCGTTCGTCCCACCGTCGCACCTGCGATCGCCGAGTGCTACAGCGCTGGAATTCGCGTGGTGATGATTACGGGAGATTACCCCGTAACGGCTCAGAATATCGCCCGTCAGATTGGGCTCACCCCAACGGATAAGGTGATTACGGGGCGGGAACTAGAGCAGATGGGGGAAGCGGAATTACGCGATCGCATCCAGTCCGCGAACATCTTTGCCCGTGTCGTGCCCGAACAAAAGCTGCTGATTGTGAATGCCCTCAAACAAAGCGGTGAAATTGTTGCCATGACAGGCGATGGCGTCAATGATGCCCCCGCACTCAAGGCTGCCCATATTGGTATTGCCATGGGAGAAAGAGGTACAGATGTGGCAAGGGAATCAGCAGATTTAGTCTTGCTGGAAGATGATTTCTCCTCGATTGTCGAATCGGTCAAATTAGGCAGACGCATCTTTGACAATTTGAAGAAGGGCATGGCATACACGCTGGCAGTACACGTTCCGATCGCGGGTATGTCCCTGATTCCTGTGATCTTTGGCTGGCCGCTGGTTTTGCTTCCCATCCATATTGCCTTTTTGCACCTGATTATTGACCCAGCCTGTACGATCGTATTTGAAGCCGAACCTGCGGAAAGCAATGTCATGCGCCGCCCACCTCGCGATTCTAAGGAACCGCTGTTTAGTCCTCGCACCTTGAAGTTGGCATTACTTCAGGGGATCAGCGTTTTGGTGGTACTGGTAGCTGTGTTTGCGATCGCTTACTACAGCGGGAATGGTGAGTTTGATGCCCGTGCCCTTGCGTTCACCACGCTGATTATCTCCAACCTCGCGATGATTCTAACCAACCGCTCTTGGTCGCGCACGATTCCCGAAATGTTACAGGCTCCCAATACTGCCCTTTGGTGGGTGCTGGGGGGAGGCATAATCTTTCTGGCACTGATTCTCTATATACCCTTCCTACGCCATCTGTTTAGTTTCTCTTACCTCCATGCGGACGACCTGCTAGTCAGTTTTCTCTCTGGCATTGTCAGCATTCTCTGGTTTGAAGCCCTGAAACTTTGGAATCGTAGGGAGGTACGGGTTTAAATGTAGGGATGCCCTCTGGAGTATAGAATGATAGAGATATTCAACCAAAACCTCAATCGTAGAATGGACTCCAATCTAGAGAAATTGGCAGCATTTTGGGTGAAACATGCTGCACCAAAGATCGCGCTCCTATCTGTCACGGTAGGCATTGCTGGGATAACTGGTTGTGCCTTCTGCTTGTGGGGCATGGACTATATCTTTACGAGGACTATCCCAAATCTATATCCTACGGAAGTAGAGATACTGCAATGGATTCACCACTTTACCAATCCATTTTTGGATGCGCTAATGCTGCTCGTAACAAAGTTGAGCAATCCAGAGGTAGCCATATCGGTTGGGCTGGTGACACTGGTAACACTCCTGATTCGACAAGCCCATTTAGAAGCTCGGATATTCACGATCGCTGGATTGGGCGCAATTTTCCTGAACAGAGGACTCAAGCCTGTATTTGCCCGACTTCGCCCCGATCTATATCCACAAATAATTCAAGAGAATTCCTTCAGCTTTCCCAGCGGTCATGCCCTAGGAACTGTGGTTCTCTACGGTGCGATCGCCTATCTACTGGCAAAATACTACCCTCATTACAGGATCTGGATCTATCTGCTAGTAGCGATTCTAGTCATGGCAGTGGGATTGAGTCGTCTCTATCTTGGCGTACATTGGCCTACAGATGTATTAGCAGGATGGGCGATCGGTTTGCTGTGGCTGATTACCTGTATCGCTATGCTACAGCTTCAAACATTGCAGCAAACGAAAGAATCAACTTGATATCCAAGTTGATATCCAAGACAGTCGCCCAAGCTTAAAAATCACTCAAAACCCATGCCTAAAAAGTTTCACAAGCCCGCTTATCATCCCCTCCGCAAGCTGAAGGTTATATTGTCAGGTCTATATCTTGCCGTCATATCTGATTTTAGCGTTGCCTATAAACTGGTTTTATCGGTTCCCGTCCTGATCTTTTCGTTTATGGTGCGGCAATGGGTGGACGTGACGCTGATTTTGCTAGCTACTGGCATGATGTTGTCTGCTGAGTTGTTTAACAGTGCGATCGAAATCCTGTGTGATTTTGTGGAATTACAAGAGAACGATCGCATTGGTACGATCAAAGACATCGCCGCAGCGGCAGCGGGCATCAGTATCTTCGTGTGGGCGATAACGCTCATCCTCGAAGGCATTCACCTCTGGCAATTACAGAAAATTTAACCCTTCCGTTTCGTTAGGTGTGCCCACGTTGGAGGCACACCTTTGTATCCCGAGTTCAAGTTGTACGGATGTGCTGAAAATTCGACTTATCCTTGAGAAACCGCGATCGCATTGCGTTCGGTGCGACTACCAAATAGAGCTTTGGGCTTGATCAGGTTTTTAAATAGCAACCATAGCGAAGTCAATTCTCCAGGTGCATATTGGCGTTTCCACTGACCAGGACGGCAAAAGAGCAATTCCACTAAGCAGCGATGCTGAGCCAAATTCACCCGTTCAAAAGTGACTCTGGCTAATGGGAAACCTTCGCTTAAACCAGTCGCAGTCATATGTCCTTGCAGTTTTAGCCCTTCTTCCATAATTTCTAAGCTGATTGGCAAGGTTTCGCCTTTAGGGATAGAAGGTAGACCCGATTGTGTCATCAAGATCGTAGCACCAACCTCTGAGAGCGCTGAAGTTACGCCCCAAAATTGAGTTCGACTGGGTTGCAATGAGAGAGGTCTATCCGCATCATCTCTCACTTCGATTTTGACTGTACGGCGGAGATTGAACCATTCGTAAGCATCGGGCTTGGGCAAATCGAGCATTACCAGTAAGGCTACACCCAATAAAATCAGGTTGTAAGTGCTCCAAAACCAGCCTAGATCTAGACCCTTAACTTCCGCGAGGGAAGTTGTATAGGTGGACATATGCATCATGCATTTGCCAAGGTTGAGCCATAGGCTAATCGCAGTGGCAACGAATAAAATCGCTAGTGGTAAGGCTAGATTCCAGTTAAAACGCACGCGATCGCTTTGGGTTCCCTTGGGCGTAACTTTAAAGCCCTTGGAAAATGGACTAAACATGGTTTGAATCACAGTACCCGCAAGGGGGACACACAATACCACATCATAGATATCCGATAGAAAAGCCGAACGGCTGCGATCGCTGAGCCATGAGAATACGATCAAATGTACGACATATTGCGGCAAGAAATAGAACACGACTTCCTCTGGTGTCGCTCTGACTGGAATCACATCCAAAAAGGAATAGGCAAGCGGGATCAATAGGAAACCAACTCTTGAAAGGCTGGTAAACCAGTGCATGATCCCTGTGAGGTGGGCGATCCGTTGCATGGGACTGAGCCCAGGAATCGTGAGGGGATTCTCTTTGATAAAGAATGCCTGTAGGGTTCCTTGCGCCCACCGCAATCGCTGCGTGGCTTGAGCACCCATATCATCGGGGGCAGCTCCAGCACTGAGCTTTTCATCTAAATAAATAAGGCGATAGCCTTTACCCGACAGGCGTACCGACGTAAAGTAATCTTCGCTGAGCGAACTGGTAACGAACTCTCCACCCGTGCTCTGGAGGGCAGCACGACGCATCACAAAGGAAGTCCCCGCACAGACAACGCTATTCGTACCATCTCGAACGGGTTGAATTTGTCGATAAAACACCTCTTGCTCTGGAACTAGAATATTCTCTAAGCCCAGGTTGCGTGCGATCGGATCGGCACTGTAATAGCTTTGGGGGGTTTGCACCAGTGCCACCTTTTCATCTTGAAAAAAGCCAACGGTGCGATTGAGAAAATTTCGCGTGGGCACAAAATCGGCATCAAAGCAAACGATCAAATCGCCATGGGTGCGCGCGATCGCGTGGTTTAAGTTTCCCGCTTTAGCATGGAGATTGTCAGGACGGCACATATATTCACAGCCCAGCTCTTCGGCAAGTGCCCTGATCTCAGATCGGCGCGTATCATCGAGTAGATAAATCGTTTTATGTTTGTACTCCATTGCCTGACAACCGACGATCGTGCGCCGCAGAATAAATTCTGGTTCGTTATAGGTGGGCACAAACACATCGACATGGGGGACAAAAGTACCATCCAGAACAGCTTTCGTCACTTCATCTGCCTCAGAGCGGCGATCGCGGGTTTGTACCAAGAGAAACAACTGCAAAACGCCATTAAAAATGGTCAGCATTTCTAGAATGAATAGCCCCATGCTAAACACACCATCCAAAGCATTACCCACATTGAGGGTCGAGAGCGATCGCCAAATCACATAGCGAATCGTCAAGATCAGCAAGATTGCCACCACAGCAAACCGCGACCAGACCTTGGGTTTGGGTGAGATTTGGGTAATGATAAAGGCAAGCAGTCCGAGCGCGATCGTCGGTGCAATCAAAAATTCACCTGTGACCATAGGGACTTTGAGCCACACAGGAGGATTTCTCTGCAACCATTGGATCTGCCAGAAAATTTTGCTAACGACACCTTCTTTGGTAAACCAAGCTGCAGCAATCAAACCGCAGAAAAGAATGATGCCAAGCATGACCAAGGTGGCTGTTTGGGGGCGAAAAACCTGCCGAATATCTGGGGCGTCAAACTTACTGGCGAGGGGTTTAGAAGCGGTAATTTCTTTCATGAGTTCAGGGTTACAGCATCAATACAACATCAGAAAGTCTTGATTGGGTTTCTAGCGTGACGAAACATAGAATCCTTTCTAGGTAAAAATAATACGAGCAATGGAATGATTCCGACGTATCAAGGAAAGCGATCGCTTGCAATTTTCTAAAACCTTGAAGGATAGTAGGCTATAGAAATTTCACTAGATTTACAACAGATCGAGATTTGAGTTCCGCTAGCCAATTACTCGGTAAATAGCTCGCGCTCAAACCCAAGATTTATTTATGAGAATTCCAAGAATCAGGCTTATTCTTAATTAGGAGCAGCCACATATCTTATGAATTTTTTACCACGGATTTATGACTTCTATATAGTAAGCGATCGCTCAACGTAAACATGCCTGACAACTCGGAAGACACAACCCAGACCTCTTGAAGCATAGCGATCGCTTCTACTTGTTAGGAGTAGGGCAAGTTTTAAACTCAAAATTACACGAATAAATATATGGCTCTTGCCAACTGAACGGAATTGATAACAGATCTCTAGTACCCGTGAAGGCTTGAGCCAAAAAGAGTAACAGTGCAAAGCAGTTTAAGATTACATGAACAGTGCGCCAACGATTGCTGCGATCGCGATAGATATCTTGAATGATCGCCAAAGAGAAGATCATCAGTAAAGTGGCAGCCATGCCAAAGTAAAAATGCGACCAAAACCATTCGTTATCAAGCCGAAAAATTGCCCCAAAGCCTTTTCGAGCAAATACCGTATCCTGAAACCCTAATAGCAGCACGCCCAGACTTGCCAGCACTGTAAAAATAACAATCCAGATTCGTTGCCTGGCGCGAAACAGACACACCAAAGAGCCAATGGTTGCAACGAATAACAACGCCAAGATTGCTACCTGTGACGAAGCGGTATCGATCAAATTGTTTTTAAGAATGTATTTCACCGAAGGATGAAGCATCCCTAGTAAACTTAGCCCGACCACACCTCCTGCCAGCCACCGCCCAAATTTGAGGTGTTCTGGACCTACCAAAGGTGGAATTTTACTTTTACCTCCCTCTGCGGTCTCAAGACGACGTTGGCGGGTTTGCCATGCCATATTAACCACAATTCCAATCAGAGGAAATACGATCGCAACAGCAATGATGGGATGGATCAACCGAAGCAGATCAATTAAGTCCAGATTCATAGCGGGTTTACCTCTTTTGAAATGATTAATAGCTAAGCTATATTAAATACGCTGCAAGCGCGAAATTAGATTATCAAATCTTTAAAGTAATCCTAGTTTCACCATCTATACCAATTTCTCTTAAAGTTGTCATGAACTTGTAGCGCAGGCATCTTGCCTGCACAGACTAGAAGCCCGTACTACGTTCGCAAACAATTAAGGAGGGCTATAGATTTATTTGAGGTGAGCCTGCGACCCCTGCAATAATTGTTGAATCGTAATGCTAAGCTGTTTGAGCCTCACTGGTTTGGTTAGATAATCGTTGGCTCCTTCTTGGATACAACGTTCGCGATCGCCAGTCATTGCCAGTGCTGTTAAAGCAACGATCGGAATATGTTCCATCGCAGGATTTGCCCGAATCTGACGAGTTGCCTCCAATCCGTCCATGATCGGCATTTGAATATCCATTAAAATAATATCTGGCTTCTCTGTTTCAGCAAGACTAAGCGCTTCTTGACCATTTTTAGCCAAAATTAAACGATAGCCTTTACTGCTGAGATAATCCCAGATCGTATCTACATTTGCCTCGTCATCTTCAGCAATCAAAATCAGGGGTTGCATGATTTGAGATGGGGCTTCTATGGTTGGAATGTTGATATCTGGTCTAGAATTCCAAGTTTTATGAACAGCTCTGCGAAACTGTTCTTTCGCAATCGGTTTCACAATAAATTCTGCTGCACCTAGGGATAATCCAAGCGATCGCTCATCAACGTGGGAAATAATCAGAATGGGAATATGTTGCGTCTGTGGATGACTTTTTAGTTGGGTAAGGACTTCCCATCCCAAGAGATTTGGCAAACAGCCATCAAAAACAATCAGAGGCGGATCTAGGCGTATGGCTTCTTGCACGACACTTCGATCGCATGCATAGACAGTACCTTGAAGCCCTAACTCGTTAAGGTAGTGCGTTATTTGTGGTGTATCCGTGGGAGAACCTTCAATAATTAGAACAGGGCTACTATGGATCGGGAGTAAATTACCAATGCCAGATGAGAAGTCACTTGGGATTGATTCGTTTTGGTGATACGGAATTCTAACCGTAAAGCAACTGCCTCGGTTAACCTCGCTTTCGACGGTTACAGTGCCACCATGCATTTCTGCAATTCGTTTCACTAAAGATAGACCTAGCCCAGTGCCATTATATTGCCTGCTCAGTCTGCTATCAATTTGGATAAAAGATTGAAATAGTTTTTGGATGTCTTCTGGAGCAATACCAATACCCGAATCAGCGATCGAGAAAGCAATTTGGCTCAGAGAAGTTGATATGGCATTGCTTTCAAAGCTTTCCACTTTCACTTCTAAAGTTACGCTTCCTCCTTCAGGGGTAAATTTTACGGCATTGGTCAGTAGATTAATCAATACCTGTCTCATCCGCAGTTCGTCTACTTCGATCGCGTTCAGAGAATCTGGAATGCGCGTAATTAGCTGAATACCTTTCTTGTATGCCATTTGTTTGACAAAAGTGAGACTGGTGTCGCAGAGGGTTTTAACGGATGTATTTGCGATTTCTAGCTCTAATTTTCCTGCCTCAATTTTTGCCAAGTCAAGAATATCGTTAATCAGTTCCAGTAAGTGTTGTCCGCTACGCTCGATCGTAGCGATAGATTTTTTTTGCTTGTCGTTAAGCGCGCCAAACACCTCGTCTTGCAGCCCTTCAGACATACCCAAAATGGCGTTGAGTGGCGTGCGAAGCTCGTGGCTCATATTTGCTAAAAACTCATCTTTAAGCCGTGTGGCACGCGCCAGATCGGCATTTGCCAGTACGAGTTGCTCTTCTGCTTGCTTGCGCTCTGTAATATCTCGTATGGACGTCAAATACGACAATTGGTTATCCCAGTCCATCTGAGAAACCACTACTTCTCCTACATCAATTTTGCCGTTACTGCCTAAAATAAATATCTCAAAGGGTTTATTGAGCGTGATTGGAACCCCTAAATCGAAACCATTGAGTTGTTCGGGTTGCATCCCAAACATTTTTCCCGCAGATGGGTTAGCAAAGATGACCTGTCCGTAACGATTGAGGATGAGGATGCCATCGGAGACAAGATCGACGATCGAATTGAGATGGGTTTCACTGGCTACAAGTGCCTCTGTACGCTGCTCTACTCTTGTTTCCAGTTCGCGATTTAGTTTCTGTAATGCCGTCTCTGCCCGTTTGCGATCGCTGATGTCTTTCACAAGGGAAAATCGGGCAGGTTTACCTTCCCAATCAATCAAATGAGAGGCGATTTCTACATCAACAATCGTACCATCTTGTTTTCGGTGCCGCCATTCACCAGAGTAGGAAAGCGATTGCAGGTTGCTCAGAACTCCTTCCAGTTTATGCACATCCTCTGCTGGACGAATGTCTTTAATCGTCATGGTGAGAAAATCTGCCTCTGAGTAACCATAATGCGCGATCGCTGCACGGTTTACTGCCAAAAATGCCAGTGTATCTGTCTCATAAATCCACATGGGGTTGGGATTGTTTTCAAACATAAACCGATATTGCACTTCTGAGCGCGATAAGGCTGCTTCTACCTTTTGTCGCTGAGCCAATTCGGTTTGCATTTGGGTCAGGACGGTTGCCTGCTGGAGGGCTATGCCAATATGGGTCGCTAATTGTTGGAGTAACTCTACCGCAGAGGGCTCCCAATGGCGAGGTTGGGCGCACTCCTGTGCGGCTAATAAACCCCAAAGCTTATCTCCTTGTAAAATGGGTACTACAATAATGGCTTTTACCTGAATTTGCACGAGAAAATCGCGGTGGCATTCCGTTAGACCAAAGTTAATATTGTCTGTAACTTGAATCCGTCCATTATTATAGGGTTCCACCATAGCTTCGCCAAAATGCGTATCGGTGAGAATTCGTCCCAATAGCGAATCGCAACCACGCCTAACAGATTCGGCTACCACAATGCCACTCCAGTTGGGTTCAAAGCGATAGGCAATTACGCGATCTGTTTGCAGGAAATGACGAATTTCAGTGACTGTGGTGTCAAGTATCGTTTGAAGATCGAGAGAAGCTTGAATGCGGTTGGCGATCGAGGTTAATAACCATTCGCGGGAAATTTGGTTTGCTTTGTCTTGCTGTTGCGATTGTAGGGCATCTGCTCTGAATAAGCTTTCTAACGTCAGCAGTCCAATGGGATACTGGCGATCGTTTAACAGAGGTAAATGATGAATGTGGTGCTCGTGCAGCAAATTGAGAGGAGCTGCTAAGTCCTGAAACCGATCGATACCCAGCGTTATCACTGGCTGAGTCATGACTTCGGCAACGGATGTTTTGGTATAGTCACGCCCAGTTGCTATGAGTCTAGCTAGATCTGTTCTTGTTAAAATTCCCACTAACTGAGATGCTGCCATGACTAGAACGCAACTAAAATCAGCCTGGTACATCAAACGCGAGGCATCGGCCAGGGAAGACTCAGCATGAACGATCGGTGGATTTTGAGCGATCGCCTGTTCTAATTCGAGTGGAATCGGCATTGTGATTGAGCCATTTTTTAAAATCTAGCAGCAGAAAGATGAAAAATATTAAAATCTAAGAAACTTTGGATAAAACCCCAAATTTGAGCGCGATCGTCAAATCAGATCGAGTATAGCTACAGTTATAACTACTTACTGAAATGCTATCAAAAGCTGACAATTTTTTTTACGATGCCACTGGCTACAATTCAACACCTCAAGTCATCTCGAATCTTGGCTCGATCTAAGTGCAGTGGCTGATACAACGATAAAGATTTCAAACTGTCTCTTGCTGTAGTTCTGGTCTTTAGAAAAATTTCTAAGATTCTAATTCTTATATGACTGCCCACCCGATTTCATCTATTCATTATAGCAAGCGGATTTAAACAGGCGATCGGTACTAAAGCATTTGTCGGAATTTCAAGCGTTTTTGATTTGTTAATAATTATTAAGTATTTTGGATATATCCTTACGAGGTACTCAATACCCATGAAATGAATCTGTCAGCGACGACAAATAATTTAGGATTCAGGGTCAGGAGTTTGGTGAATTGAATAGAGGCTTTGTAGGCAGTAATTTTGTTTAATACCCAGCGTCCTTCGAGCCAGGGGCACACTCCATCATCCCATTCTTAATAATTGGAACAGGTGGCGGGGATGTTCCTGGCACATTGGTTTCGCAAAGAATGGCAAGAGCTGTAATATCATCCGAAGCAGCAACTTGACTTAGCCAAACTGCCCCAACATAGCTTTTAAGTTCTGGGCTTTTTGATTGTCCGATTTGAATGGCAATTTGAGGATAATCGAGATTTGCTAAGGTTTTACGCGAACTGTCAACATAAGTGCGATAGCTGTAGTGGGTTGAATCTTGTATGCCAACACCAAGCACATCAATATTGGAACCAAATCGACTAAATTCTGTAAAGTAAGCCTGCTGCGCTCTGTTAAGAGCAATCGTATAAGCTCTTGCGCCTACTCGCCTAATTTTATTTGTCTGATTCACAAAGGGGAATGTGTTTTTATATTCACCACTAAATGCTTTTGGCGAGAATAGATTTCCGATGCCATAAAAAGCGATCGCTACAACAAGTGTGGAACAAGAGCTAATCAATGCCCATTGCCAAGCGTAAAAATTGGAGGAGTTTTTAGGAGGCATAGTTTTGTTGAGATTAATACTCATAGGGATTTTGGGGTTCGGGAATTGGGGTGAGATTACTTGCTTGAACCAATAATTGTCGGCGATTTGTCAGAGTTTCTGTAGTCATTTGCCCCTCAACTTCAAACCATTTATCCGCAGGGTAAGCCGTACGACTCTGAGCCACCTTGATTGGCAAACTCACAGGATAGACATCCGCAGCACAGCAAGTAATCACAAAGCGGGTAAGCAAGAAAATATCATCAGGTAAATCCTTGGAATAGACGACAAATCCCTTGACCTTCACTTTTTGTCCTGTATAGGCATCAGGTTCGGGATAGACATTGAGCGTACGCACCCATTCCACCAACGTCCGATCTTCAGGACGATTGCTCGCCCGAAAGGACTGAGGCGCCGATCGCGTCGCCGTAATTCCATCCGTAACACCGCGATGAATAGCCTTTTCACTCGCGAAGGGACGAGGACTGATTAACAAGCCCAAGATTGCCGTGGCTAGCAATAGACTATTGCTCCAACTGGGCATCATAAACGTAACATGCTGCGACCGATCCAGATTTGCACCATTCCGTTGCCGCCACCATACCCGCGTAGCTTCCATCCCACCGATCGCCACCAAGCCAAATCCCGCACATACAGTTAAAGCAATGTAGTTAGGGTGAATCAGCAAATAGAGTTGACCGAAGATCCACAACTTTAGCAACAACAATCCCCAGCCGACGATCGCGATCGATTCCAGCCAAGGAGCAATCCTCTGCCAGAAACGTGGAGAGCGATAAATTCTGGAATTTTGACCTTTCACAGAGTAGACTCCCTAAATTGAACGTGCAAATCGAACTTGATTTTCTGTAATTACAATGTAGTTGTTTGACAACTTATCAGAATGCTGGGTTAAAAGAATAGTGCATTAGATTTGTTGGCAATGCCCATTTTCAAAGTTGTGAACTGCTTCTTGATCTAGAAAGTTTAGCTTGTCATTGGCAATATCGCTTTCTATTTGTGCATCCCAACGTTGGTAATCTAGATCGTGCAACCAATTCATAAACTCCCGAAATTTCTTTGTTGGAAGTTGCAATATAGCTGATTCAATTTGTTTAATATTCATATAAGCCTCCTGACTTGTTATTTACTTATTTAAGTCTATTTCAGCATTGGCAGGCATTCAAGACTTGGTAAATTCTGCGTCGCGATCGCTCTTCTCAAAAGATGACTAGATAGCTCCCTAAGCTAAATTATGTCCGCAATTGGAACAAAAGCGATCGCTTGGCTCGATTGCTTTACCGCACTGACTGCAAAACCGACGGGTACTGGAATTGGAACTGGAGGTTGACATTGATGTCGAAGTCGTCGCAGTCCCCATACGCATTTCCATATTCCCCATACGCATTTCCATCGGATTCATATTCATTTGCATGTTCCCCATTTTTAACGGTTGCATTGGCTGCAGCGGTTTCATGGGGTTCATGGGTTCCATGGGTGAAGTGGAAAACGACGGAGCGCTAGCAACTTGTTGCATCTGCATTTGTTGAGCACCGCCAACAAAAGAAATTTCGCTTGTAACGCTCGCTACATTTCCTTGAACGCTAATAAAAACCTCTCCTTGCGCAGTAAAAATCTCGATCGCTGCACCTGTGGGAGTGCGGAAAATCTTTGGTGGGGCAGTCCAGACACCAGTACTAATACTACTGCTAGCCTGTTGCTGCTGGCTTGGGCTGCTCATAACTGTAGTAATAATGGTTTGGATGCCTTGATTGTCGAGATAGATGCTGTAACCCGATCCTAGTTCGCAAACGTAAACCATGATGCCTCCTAGTAAAACAGCTCATTTACAGTCTATTGTAGGTTTGGTCTATGCGCAATTGGTGAAGCACAAACAAAGAGGACGACTCAAGTCAATCGGCTATAAAAGGCTTTGTATGGAGTCCCAAGGCTTCGCTAATTTGAGTATCAGTCCATCGTTCTTCGGGATGCTCTTGGTCTGACATCAAGAGAACACGAGCATGCAGAACCTTTTTGACGGGTGCAGTTCCATTCCGACTGATGTCCCTCAGACGCTGACGTTGTTCTTCACTCAAACAGACTTTGTTTTTACTGTTGGGATTACTCATAACGGGTAATGATTTGGAATAGCGATGGTTGGCAACTGAACTATCCACCAATTTCTCGTTTGGTCGATCGCTATTTTGATTAGTCATTGAAACACTTGTTTTGCTTGGTTCTCAGAGATTCTCTCAGAAATATAGCAATCAGCCTAGAATCGTAGGGGAGATTCATGACACTAAAAATTTACATCGGTATTTTGGCATTTCTTCCCAAAAAGCAACCCAACTTTTGCAAGGAAGCGATCGCTTACCCGTTTTAGCATTTATTCCATTAGATTTAACAACGTCATTCATGGAAACCCATCGAAATTGAGTACAGCAAATCCTTCTTGAGTACGGAGTGTACACTAGTATAACTTCACTTGTTAAAGAATCTATTCTGGTAACTCACCATGCAAAACTTCTACTATAATAAACGTCTCTATAAAGTTTCCAGGCTCGGAGAATCCGCTATGCCAATGCCCTTTTACTTTAAAGTGGTTCTCATTACGTTTTACTTCTATCTCAACATTGCCTCTAATATGAGGCGGCTTTATTTTAGAGACAAGCTCAATAACTTGCTCTTCTTTTCCCCAAACACGTAAATTTTTTATACGAAAACCAATTATTCTAATTCTTTTGCAATCGACATATATACCGTAATGCTTGTCTAGTTTCTTGTCTTTGTTTCGACGAATTTCAAAATCTATATTTTTATCTTCCATACTGCCAATCAGCACTTTATAAATGGATACAGGATAAAGTATAAGTTTCTCACGCGCCCCTTTAATAGGCAACAGATGATAACCACACTTCATATTCTTTACTATCACTCATTCGGTTGTGAATTTTGGGCAATGACCTACTCAATTACTAAAGATGACGAAACTACCTCATCTCTAGACGTAGCTCAAGTGCAAATTCCATGATGATGACGAACATCGATCTCGTGAGGTTTATGGGTGACTCCGCAGCCATGCATTCAAATCGGCAACCGTTTCAAAATCTAAAACTGCCTCAGCCAAATCCTCAAGTTGTGACACAGACAACTTCGCGAGCCGAGACTTGACTCTAGGGCTTACCTTTCCAAACTTGTGAGTCAACAAACGCAAGAGCATAACAATCTGCCCCTGCTGTAAACCCTGCTGTAAACCTTTTTGCTTACCCTCAGCCAAGATTTCTTGATAAGTTACAGACTCTTTCATAATGTCACTCCGCAATAAACGTTGAATTAATTGCTTTTCTAATACTAACCCAGCCAACACATAAGTCGAAGCCGCCACATTACTTTGCACCTTGCGATCGCTAATTTCCTCAATCCGACGTGCCACTGACCGTAACGTTTCTTCACGATTGCGCGTCTGACTCAACACAGCAAAGGGTAGTAGTCCCTCAAACTGTTGAAACACCTCAGTAGGCTGCTCCCATAACCTGATCGCCTCAAACTCATGGTGTGTGCCAGGTATGCTAAAACTCGTTTGGTAAACCATTTCTGAACTCGTAGGCATCAGATAAATTACCACCTGTCGCATTTGTTTCTCTGGGAAACGCCGATAAACGCGAACGCGATAGTCAAGCATCCGAAAAGGCATCGATGCGTCTGGCTGCGTTTGAAATTCCAAATGCAACACGAGATTCTGGCTTTGCAGCAAAATTAACGAATCAGCCCGAATTGGTTCCAACGAGAGTTCCGTCGGACTTAGCTCCGTTAGGGGAATTGGTTCGCCAATCAGCCATGAAGCAAAATCCTGCGGGAAATTTTCTGCTAGAAATTTACAGATGTTGTCAAACATGCGGGCGATTTTAGCAGATTATTCGGTGCATGCGATCGCACAGCAATTTCACCGTTATGCGTCATCAACGCAACTGATTTTTGTAACGCCTAACGATTTAGATAGATGTTCGTCAAGGGGTAAAGATATTTCGGCGATCGCAGGTTTCCACTCCTACCCTTATCGCTAGACTTCCCTCTTTCGTATTCCCTGTTACAAAATCTTCTCTCAGCCAGCGCTTAACCTAACAACATTCCAAGCGGTTATGAGCAAGAGAAGTTAGCGAATGAGCACGCATTATTCTGTCGTAATTGTCGGTGGCGGTCAGGCAGGTCTTTCGATGAGCTACTGCTTAAAGGAAAGAGGCATCGACCACATCGTCTTTGAAAAAAATAAAATTGGGCATTCTTGGCGTACTCACCGCTGGGACACATTCTGTCTGGTCACACCCAACTGGCAATGCCAACTACCGGGCTATCCCTACCCAGGGAACGACCCCAACGGATTTATGCAAAAGGATGAAATCGTGAAGTATATAGAGGACTATGCTGCCTCCTTCGATCCGCCGATTAAAGAGAGTGTTGCCGTGTCGAAAGTTCGCAAGAATGAAGCGCGGAACGTCTTTGAAGTGACAACCTCCATTGGAGACTTTACCGCCGATCAAGTGGTGATTGCTGTGGGAGGTTACCATACACCCAAGATACCGAAAATGGCAGAGCGATTGCCAGAGGATATCGTACAGATTCATTCCTCGCAATATAAAACGCCAGATTTACTGGGCGATCGTGCAGTTTTAGTCGTAGGAACGGGACAATCGGGCTGTCAGATTGCGGAAGACCTCCACCTCGCAGACAAACAGGTACATTTATGTGTGGGCAGTGCGCCGCGATCGCCGCGTCGATATCGCGGTAAAGATGTGGTGGAATGGCTCGACCAAATGGGTTACTACGATCTATCGATTGACGATCATCCCCAAAAAGAGAAGGCGAGAACCAATACCAATCACTATGTCACAGGTCGGGATGGCGGTCGCGAGATCGATCTGCGGCAATTTGCCCTAAAGGGAATGCAACTGCATGGCAGGTTGAAAGCGATCGCCAAAACCAAGTTGGAATTTTTTGACGACCTCAAGCAAAATCTAGATGGTGCTGACGCGGTAGCTGAGAATATCAAGAAAACCATTGACGGATTTATTCAAAAGAACCAGATCGAAGCCCCGAGCGATCCGCCCTATAAACCTATTTGGGAGCCAACAGCCTCGATTTTAGAGATTGATTATATCCAAGCGAATATCGGCGCTGTGGTTTGGAGTACGGGATATCATTCTGATTTTAGTTGGATTGAGATTCCCGTATTTGATGGCAAGGGCTACCCCGGTCACAAGCGCGGCGTTACGGATGTGGGTGGATTCTACTTTTTGGGCTTGCCTTGGCTCTATACATGGGGTTCGGGAAGATTCTCAGGAGTGGCAAGGGATGCTAGTTACCTAGCCGAACGAATTGCAGCAAGAAAGAAGGTTACCTATCCCAGTGCTTGGAGCGTCGTGAATGAATTCCTTCTCGGTTCGTAGCGAATGTTACCAGAACCTCAGAAATCTTGAAAGAACTATCGAAATCGATAGGTGTCTAGAAGCGATTTTGGGGAGTTCCTGACATTGCGATCGCCACCCCTAGTTATATGGATAGACTTCGCAATTCCGTATTGCGTGTTACAAAACATGCTCTCAGCCAGCACGTAATCTGTCAACCATACCGTTAGTACTGCAACAAATATTTAAGTAAGGAGATAATCATGCCTGAAGTAACTAAACCCGCACATCAAACTGGTGATTTCTTTGTCGATTACGAAGAGAAGGTATTCCCTGATGTTAAAGCAGACCCCGGTGAGAAAGCGTTGGTGACGTTCCACACGGTTGCTTTTGAAGGTTCGATCGGCTTTGTGAATTTACTACAAGCGACGCGCTTACAGCGTAAGGGCTTTGAAACTTCTATTTTGCTCTATGGTCCTGGTGTAACCCTAGGCGTGCAACGTGGATTCCCAAAATTGGGAGATGCGGCATTCCCCGGACATCAAAATTTCAACGATCAAATCACCAAATTCATGTCTGAAGGTGGCAAGGTCTACGCCTGTCGCTTTGCCCTACAGGCTCTCTACGGTCATGGCGAACCTTCCCTCATCCCCGGTATTCGCCCGATTAGTCCTTTGGATGTGTTGGATATCGTACTCATGCATCGCAAGGATAATGCCTTCATTTTGGATACTTGGACATTGTAGAAATATTCAATAAAAGCATTCAATCAAAACATTCGCAAACCTTGGCATGGATTCCTCACACCTCGATTATTCGCGTAAAATCAGAGCTGCAGCCGTACAGATCAGTCCCGTTCTATTCAGTCGCGATCGCACAACTGAGAAAGTCTTGGATGCGATCGCTAAAGCTGCCAAAGAGGGCGCTCAACTGGTCGTATTTCCAGAGACTTTCGTTCCCTATTATCCTTACTTTTCCTTCGTGCAACCACCCGTACTCATGGGTAAGGAACATATGCGTCTTTACGAAGAAGCCGTAACTGTTCCCAGTGCTGTGACCGATGCGGTCAGCAATGCTGCCCGATCGCACGCGATCGTGGTGGTGTTGGGGGTCAACGAACGGGATGGGGGGTCGCTCTACAATTCGCAACTGATCTTTGATGCGGATGGCACGTTGCTCTTAAAGCGGCGCAAGATTACGCCCACTTACCACGAACGTATGGTTTGGGGTCAAGGGGACGGAGCGGGATTGAAGGTTCTAGATACGGCTGTGGGAAAGCTGGGTGCGCTTGCCTGTTGGGAGCATTACAATCCTCTGGCAAGGTTTTCTCTGATGGCACAGCACGAACAGATTCACTGCGCTCAGTTCCCCGGTTCCTTAGTGGGTCAAATTTTCGCCGACCAGATCGATGTGACGATTCGACATCACGCTTTAGAAGCGGGCTGTTTTGTCGTGAATTCTACGGGTTGGCTCTCACCCGAGCAGGTGGCACAAATCACAACCGATGAGAAACTACAGCGAGTTCTAAGTGGTGGCTGCAATACGGCAATCATTGGGCCAGAAGGCAATCACCTCTGTCCGCCGATTACCGAAGGCGAAGGGATGGCGATCGCCGATCTTGACTTCTCTCTCATTACCAAACGCAAGCGCATGATGGACTCTGTCGGGCACTATTCCCGCCCCGATCTATTGCAATTGCAGCTTAATTCTCAAGCACAGCGATCGCTAATTGACAAAGAGCATCCAGAAGCAGAAATACCCCAAAATCCTCAGTGTTCTCCCCTGCCAGAAATCCCCTATGGACTGCTCCAATCCTTGACCTAAAGTTCTCAACCAGTAAGCCGATGAATAAACAACAGCTAATTACGGAAATTCAAACGCAGGGACTGAAATGGGTCGAGCCCAATACAGGAAATGCGGGAGCGGCGGGACGTAAAGGTGGTGCGGGACCTTCCGACCATAAAGCGATTACGATTGAAGGAACGACGGTGATGGTTCCGATCTATACAGGTTCGGCAGCGCGATCGCCCTATACTGCGACCCTCGATCCCGTTACCGATCGCATCGTCCTACAGCTTGACGAACGCGAAGTCGCGCCAATTTCCTTTCCCCAGAAACCCAAGTTTTACGATTTGACCACCAGCGACGGCATTCCCTATTGGAAAATCGCCCTCCTGCACAGTCACGATGTCTTGGCGACCACAGTTCTACAGACCTGTATGCGCTATAACAATACGGAGACATCCTGCCAGTTCTGTGCGATCGGGCAGTCGTTGGAGGCTGGTCGCACGATCGCGAGAAAAACGCCCGCCCAACTCGCCGAAGTTACCGAAGCTGCGGTGCGTTTGGATGGAGTCAAGCATTTGGTCATGACTTCAGGGACGCCTAACACCAGCGATCGCGGTGCTGCCTATCTGACGGAATGTGCGAAAGCAATCTCAGCTAGGGTAAGTATTCCCATCCAAGCGCAATGCGAACCGCCCGATGACTTCATTTGGTTCGATCGTATGAAAGCTGCGGGTATTGACACCTTGGGCATGCACCTAGAGGCAGTCGAACCAGAAGTTCGCGCCCGTATTATGCCTGGGAAAGCCACGGTTCCTGTGGAATATTACTTCGAGGCATTCGCGGCTGCGGTCAAAGTATTTGGTTGGGGTCAGGTCAGTACCTACCTCCTTGCAGGCTTGGGCGATCGCTTAGAAACCTTGTTAGAGGTTAGCAATCGCCTGATTCAACTCGGGGTCTATCCTTTTGTCGTTCCCTTCGTACCAATTACGGGTACGCCACTCGCCAACCATCCTGCACCAAAGACCGAATTTATGTTCGCCCTCTACGAACAGATTGGCAAAATGCTGAAACGAGCAGGCATGTCTTCTGAAGATATCAAAGCTGGCTGCGCCAAATGCGGGGCTTGTTCTGCTCTCTCAAATTTTGAGAAGTAATTCCTTCCAGTAGGGGCAATTCATGAATTGCCCCTACTGGAAGGAACTTATCATATGGCTAGAGCTTTGATTCTTCTCCCCCTTTTTCAAGGGGGGCGGGGGGGATCTAAACCCTTAAACGCAGTAATAGGGCTGAGCAAAGCCGAAGCCCAAGACTAGAATTCGGAACCCACACAAAGAATCCCTAATTACCTATGAGCAACTCCTATCACTTTAAATTGGCAACTACGCCTCAGGAAATCAAAGCCTATTTCGATCTGCGCCGTGCCATCTTTGTGGAAGAGCAATATGTGTTTGAGCAAAATGATGTTGATGACATCGACGCGATCGCCTATCCCATTGTTGCAATTGAAACCGCTAGCGATCGCGTTGTCGGGGTGGTACGCATTTACGAACCGCAACCCGGACTTTGGTATGGGGGGAGATTGGGAACCGATCGCGACTATCGCAGGGGTTGGCAAATCGGTAAAGGCTTAATCTACAAAGCCGTGACTACGGCGAATACTTGGGGATGCGATCGCTTCTTAGCAACGGTGCAACTTCAGAACGTGCGGTTCTTTCAACGGCTGCATTGGGATTCCCTCGAAGAAATCACGATCGCAGATCGCCCCCATCACCTCATGCAAGCCGACCTTAACTTTTATCCTGCGGGAATAGAATTATGTCCCAGCCTTTTGCGACAAACGAAACGAGCCTCCTAATGCTGTCGGAATTGGTAACGCGATTAAAGCGATCGCTGAGCATTCAGCACAAACAAGATATCCAGACAGCCGCGATCGCATTGGGTGGGGACTGGCAAAGCGATCGGGTTTTACTGGGGGATGACTGTGCTGCCATTCCCGATGGCGATGGCTATTTATTACTGGCAGCGGAGGGCATGTTGCCGCAACTGCTCGAAACCGACCCTTGGTTTGCGGGTTGGTGTGCCGTAATGGTGAATGTCAGCGATATTTATGCGATGGGGGGTACTCCGATCGCCATTGTCGATACCCTCTGGAGTCAGTCGCCAGAATCTACGCAAGAACTCTGGGAAGGGATGAAAGATGCTGCGCGGACTTACAATGTACCGATTGTGGGTGGTCATACAAATTGTCATAGTCCCTACAACGCTCTATCTGTGGCAATTCTAGGTCGAGCCAAGCAGCTAATTACCAGCTTCCATGCTAAACCGAACGATTTACTTTTAGTTGCTGTAGATTTTCGCGGTAAATCCCATCCCGACTATCCCTTTTGGAATGCTGCTACTACAGCCGATCCTGTCCGACTCCGCGAGAATTTGTCGATTCTGCCGCGTCTTGCGGAATCAGGGTTATGCGATGCTGGCAAAGATATCAGCAATGGCGGCATCCTTGGTACGCTCTTAATGCTACTAGAAACCTCTGGTTGCGGTGCAGTTTTGGATTTGGATAAAATTCCCTGTCCTGCTGAGATTCCTCTAGAGCACTGGCTGATTTCTTTTCCTAGTTATGGCTTTCTCTTGAGCGTGCGCCCCGATCGCGTAGCAGAGGTGCAGACACAGTTTCATCAACAGGACTTGGTTTGTGAGGTGGTGGGCGAGGTACAACCCACAACAGTATTAATCCTGCGACAGAATCCATCCTTTCAAGAATCACAAAGAGAATCTGTGCAATTTTGGAACTTTGCGCAGCAACCCTTAACAGGTTTCTCTCAAAACAGAGCCTAGTAGGCTGAATTTGTTATTTGAAATTTATTTCTAGGTAACTGTGAAAACCTTGAAACAATTCTTAGCTGTTTCTATAACTTTTCTAACTTTTCGGGCGCTAGGTTACAGAGGCATGAGAAAGTATAAATAGCTACAAAAGAAAAGCCTATTCATTAAACCATAAGGAGGTCTTAGATTATGAGCACACAGGACTCTGCAAGGGAACTTCTTACGCAGGAACGTTTAGAAGCCGAACACCTGCAACAAAATGTATTGATGCGTGCTGCCGAAACACTAAAAGCACCGATAGAACCTGCTGTAAGCGAAGAAACAAGGGAACTTCTCACACAAGAACGTTTAGAAGCCGAACACCTACAACAAAATGTATTGATGCGTGCTGCGGAGTCGCAACATTCCGAATCTGCATAAAGTCTGTGCTATCCCAAGTTGGACATGTCGTGTGTTAGTTTTGCTCGCAGGTCAGCCACTGGCGAATTCCAAGATTATGGCGTTGCTTGCGAGTTCGTTATTGATTCTTGCTGTAACTCTTTGTTTCCGCAACACCCAATAGTTCGTGGACAAAGGTGGCAAATCGATGGGCAATTTCTTCGTAGTTGAAATATTTTTGGGCGATCGCGGGAGCTTTGTCCGCTTTAGCTTTGACATCTTCCCATGTTAAATTATCGAGCCATTGCGCGCAGCGAGTATGAAACTCATGGCTAGCAGGATGATAAGCAGGCAAAGCCCAACCTGCTGATACGACATCATAATCGTAAAATCCGGGAATCGGACTCATTGCCACAGGTACACCGCAGGCGAGATATTCAGGTAATTTCGTGGTCAGCCGAAAATTGCCTAACTCATCTAGGGTTTGCGTGACAAAGCCAATATCCATTACATTCATTGCTTCCACAACTTCATTAGGCAGCAATCTGCCTGTAAATATGGCGCGCGATCGTAAAGATTCTGGGACTAATGATTGCAATCTCTCGCGACTATCGCCATCGCCAACAATCAAGATTGTAAGATCGGAGCGTTTAACCAGTTTTAATGATTCAATCAATTCATAGCCATAGCTATAAGCATTGCGTTTGTTCCACTGCAAACTCCCCACGACACCGCAGACGAGATGCTCTTGAGGAATGCCATATTTTTCACGAAGCACAGATTTTTCAGTCAGCGATCGCGGTTTAAATACTTCAAATTCTGCCCCTCCTTCAATCGTAATCGCTCTTTTTGCTCCTAATTTGATGGCAGCACCCGTGAGATAGGGGGTCCAACCAATAAAGGCAGTACAGTGCTTATAAAGCGATCGCTCATAGATTTCCATCAGATTGCCAATCGCCATCCCCTTGGTCACGCGAAAAAAGCCACCAATAGGATCGCCAGTGGAAATAATATAGGGTTGTTGCCAGTTCTGAGCGGCTCTGATCAAATTAATCCCGCCTGCGATGCCCGATCCTTCTTGATAGATCAAATCCCATTTCGTTGAAGTAATCACTTGCCAAATTTCTTTGCTAGCTGAAAGTTTGCCGATTTTGCGGTTCAAATCAAGATAAGTAACCTCTGCCTGCAATCTCGATCCTAGACTCTTAGATCTTCGCGAATCAAGGCTGCCTTCTCCACCGGTATTCAGGCATAAAACTTTAGGGGCTTTGGACATAGTTTTTTTTAAGTTGAATGACAGGATGCTTCTAATCACCGTCTACGATCGATAGAAAGAGCCCCTTTGGTATTTCAAGAAAAGAAAAGGTACAAAATATGGCATACGCAAGTAGTTTAACCGATCGAGAGTGGGAAATTAGTGCACCCCAGCAAGAAAAAGACCAGACTATCTAATTGGTCAAAGTGGCAAATCTTAGGGCATTGAGGCAGCAAAACTCTGATGATAGTAACCTATTAACTTGGCAGTAATAGAGCGTGCATTTTTTTTTGCGGCGGCTCCTGAAACAACGGGATCTCCTTTAATATCTAAGACCAATTTCTCTTAAATTTGCGACAGATCGGGGTTTGGATTCCGCACTGAGCGAGGGCTTTTTAAAAAAAGATGCGTTACATCTTTTTTTGAAACTTGTATAAGGTTGCTGGGTTAATAACCTCAGAACTTCCATTTGAAGGGTCGAGACAGAGTATGATTTATAAAGTGGCAAATTCTAACTTGTATGGCTCAAAATTTGATTAAAAAAGTGCTGGTGACAGGTGGAGCTGGCTTTATTGGTTCTAACTATGTCCGCTATGCGCTTCAGCATCATCCTACCTGGGAGATCGTGGTTCTTGATAAACTCACCTATGCAGGGAACCTAGAGAACCTAAGTGCAGTGAGCGATCGCATCACATTCATTCAGGGTGATATTGCCGATCCGCAAGATGTCCAAAAAGCTACCGAAGGCATAGACTGCATGATCAATTTTGCGGCTGAAAGCCATGTCGATCGCAGCCTTAAGGATCCCTATCCCTTTATTAGTACCAATATCCAAGGAACTTTGGTGCTCCTAGAAGCTGCACGCGATCGGCAAGTTAAGCGGTTTGTCCATGTGTCAACCGATGAAGTATATGGAGACTTATCAGGCACAGATCGCCATTCTTTAGAGTCTGATGCCTTGGCTCCGCGCAGTCCCTATGCCGCTTCTAAAGCGGGGGCAGAGCATCTGGTGTTCTCTTACCATATCAGCTACGGCTTGAATGCTGTCGTAACTCGGGGTTCTAATACCTATGGCTCAAATCAATATCCCGAAAAAATTATTCCCCTATTTATTACAAATGCCCTAGAAGGAAAATCCTTACCCGTATATGGTGATGGTTCTGCTGTTCGAGATTATCTCCATGTGGAAGATCACTGTTCGGGCATTGATACGGTTTTGCAATTTGGAGAAAGTGGTAGAGCTTATAACCTTGGGGCAAGACTAGCGGTCTCAGGCATAGAAGTAGCGCATCAGGTGTTGGCGTTACTCAAGCAACCTGAATCATTGATGCAGTTTGTGACCGATCGCCCTGGGCATGACTATCGCTATTCCGTCGATCCTAGTAGTGCTGAGTCGCTAGGCTGGTTACGCCAGTGGGACTTCTCCCGTGGTCTGGCACAAACTGTAGCATGGTATCAAGGACATTCAGATTGGTGGCAACGCTTAAAAAATAAAGAAGCCTTTAGCGAGCATTACATGCAGTGGTATTCTCGATAAGAAAAACCCGATCTGTGACTGTCGTGCAATGAAAGCATTGTACGTTTAAATGAGTACGGGACTATATGTTTAGTGGCGATCGCCCTCATCCATCCCCATACAAGCCTATGCAGAAAATCCGAATATTTATGATAATTCCTACTCATACCTACAATGCAGCATATTTACGTGAGAAAGGATACCGCTCATGAAAGCTCTCATTCTCTCTGGTGGCAGGGGGACTCGCCTTCGTCCAATTGCATATACAGGAGCAAAGCAACTCGTACCAGTGGCGAATAAACCAATTCTCGCGTACTGTATCGAAAGCATTGTCTCTGCTGGAATCCAAGACATTGGTATCGTTATTAGCCCAGAAACAGGTGCAGAAGTCCAAACAAAAATTGGCAATGGCGATCGCTTTGGTGCCAAGATCGAATACATTCTGCAATCTCAGCCCGCAGGTTTAGCCCATGCAGTAAAGGTGTCGCAGGCTTTTTTAAAGGATTCTCCGTTTGTTATGTTTTTAGGAGATAACCTAATTGAAGCCCCACTGGGACAATTTTTAGATCGATTCCTTCAAAAACAGAATGATGCGCTCATTCTGTTGCGTCAAGTACCTGACCCCACTGCCTTTGGAGTAGCAACGATCGACGATAATGGGAAAGTAATCCAATTAATTGAAAAACCCAAACATCCGCCTTCCAATTTGGCGTTAGTGGGAGTTTACTTTTTCTCAACGGCAATTCATCAGGCGATCGCAGAGATTCAGCCGTCAGCTAGAGGCGAGTTAGAAATTACGGATGCGATTCAACGGTTGATTGACGCAGGCAAAAATGTAGAAGCTTCTGAATTAGAGGGTTGGTGGTTAGATACAGGGAAAAAGGATGACATTCTCGCCGCCAACCAAATTATTTTAGATGCCCGTCTCACCTCTGGAATATTTGGACAAGTCGATAAAGCCAGCAAAATTAGCGGACGCGTACAAATTGGTACAGGTTCGCAAATTATCAACTGCAAAATTCGTGGGCCGGTAATTATTGGGCAAAACTGTCATCTAGAGAATGCTTTTATTGGACCTTATACAAGTATTGCCGACCAAGTTAAGATTACAGATGCAGATATCGAACATTGTGTGATTCTCGATGATGTCAAGATTTTGGGGATTCAACAGCGCATTATCGATAGCGTCATTGGTAGACGTGTTTGCTTAAGTGTGGCACCAAATCGCCCGACAGCATTACGATTGATGGTTGGTGATGATTCGCAGTTAGAGCTTTAAATCTACAGAATCGGCAAAAATCCTCAAAAATCTTACTAAAAGATGAACCCAGCAATTGGCCTAAAATACTGTCTCCTAAGTACTAGCTGGATTGCATCCAAAAATCAGTCAGATGACTATTCTAACGTGAATTCGGGTTAAGGATTTCGGAACAAAGCAAGCCAACTTGCTGTAACCGAGGGGTTTGATCCCCCTGCCCTATCGGGCATCCCCCTTAAAAAAGGGGGACAAGTGAATTCTCCCCCTTTTTTCAAGGGGGCTGGGGGAGATCCTTGTGATGTATAGCGCTTTAGGTTCTCTTATCCCAAACTGACGTTATTCTACTACTTGAGGTATTTGGAAATAATGATGCCTAGCCGAGCGATCGCGTCAGATGGAACCTTGCTGAGATCGGTCAAAATCGCATACTGTAAAGCCGTGTGGGCTTCTGATTTAGGTGGATTGGTTGCAAGTTTCTCAACCACTGCCTGAATTACGGTTTGGGCATTTGTGGCATTTTTATGCAGATTCTCAAGAATCATGCTCACGGTAACGCTGTCATGATCTTCGTGCCAGCAGTCATAGTCTGTGACCAGAGCCAAGGTTGCATAGGCAATTTCAGCTTCTCTGGCTAATTTTGCCTCGGTGAGATTGGTCATGCCAATTACTTTTGCGCCCCAACTGCGATAGAGAAAGGATTCGGCTTTGGTAGAAAATGCAGGACCTTCCATACAGACATAGGTTCCGCCTCGATGGATTTGGGTTTCGCCCAGCTCGAGACTCTCCGCTGTAGTGGCAAGAATATCTGCAAGGGCATGGCAAATCGGATCGGCAAAGGCAATATGGGCTACTACTCCATTACCAAAAAATGTCGAAGTTCTCAAACGGGTGCGATCGATGAACTGATCGGGAACCACCATATCGACAGGCTTTGCCTCGGCTCGCAACGAGCCGACCGCTGATGCTGAGATGATGTATTCTACGCCTAAACTCTTCATGGCATAGATATTGGCGCGATAGGGAACTTCGGTGGGCAAGAGATGATGCGATCGCCCATGTCGAGCCAGAAATACCACAGGCGTACCAGAAAGCTTGCCATAGATCAAGGCATCAGAAGGGCTACCAAAGGGGGTATCAATCTGAATTTCTTGAACCTCGGTGAGGGCAGACATTTTATAGAGTCCGCTTCCACCGATGATACCAATTTTGGCGCTGACTGCGATCGCTTCACTCATATCGAGAGTCCTTACTACAGGTTTTGTATAGTTCAGACTAAAATTAGCATGCTTTCAGAACATTTGGGTAAGCGCTATATCTACAAATACAATCACTCTAGTAGCCTTTCGGAGAAACAACTTTTTTCAACATGAGTTGGTGTAAGCGTCTGAAATTGAAAGCTAAACAAAAAAGGTTCCATTCTCCAGTGGATTTAGTCAAGTCACACAAAGAGAATCGCATCATATTCTGCTGTTTTGAATTTTCGTATCATCACATGCTACCTTGCTATTACCTTTATTCTAGTGGCAAAATCTTCTCTTCGACAAGCTGCTAGACTACTGGCTATTTGGTCAATATCATTCTGTTGAGGTAATCTATCGCTAAAAAAATAGAGATATGTGCGGCAACAATTTCTATTCACTAGATTGTCAAGTCTAGGAATATTTTTAAATTTAATTTGACTTGAGTCATACTGCATCGTAGGCTACTGATATTTTCTAACGATCTCGTATTCAGATGAATATGTCTTCAATTACATTGTTAGTGTAGGGGCAATTTGGGATTTAAAGGGGTACTCTCATACCTTAATTCTAAGGCATTATCCTATCATTTGCGAACTGACATGACACTAAAGAGATTGGAATAATCATCCGTCCATAAAGCTTGATTTGGGGCTTCGATTTTAGTCCAACGACTATCTGCAATGAGACTCTGAATGGAACTGGGGTTACGTGCTAAAACCACCCAAGTTGAAGGAGAATTCCCAATAGAAGTTGATGGATAATCACTGAGTTTAGGTTGCAAGAGAGACATATTGTTGCGATATTTGAGTGCGATTAAACTCGAATTTTCTGCTAGCTTCCCAAGTACAGGGGCAAGGTCTAAATAGCGATTGGTGATGTGAAATGCGATCGCACCATCAGGGGCGAGTTTGGAAAGATAGGTTGCAAAAGCTTCGCGAGTAAGTAAATGAACGGGAATCGCATCGGAGCTAAACACATCTAACACGATTAGATCGTAGAATTGGTCAGCTTTGGCTAAGGTGAGGCGACCATCGCCGATCGCAACCTTAATCTTGGCTGGTGAGTCCGAAAGGTAGCTAAAATATTTTCGCGCGATCGCTTCCACCAGGGGATCGATTTCATAGAACGTCCAGTCTTGATCGGCTTTACCATAGGCAGCGATCGTTCCTACACCCAAACCGACAGCCCCGACACGCAGGGATGGTTTAGAGGAGATTGCCGCAAATAATTGACCAATTCCCGAAGAATGGGAGAAATAACTTAAAGGTTCCATCTTTTGCTGAGGATTGGTGCTCTGTCTCCCGTGAATGGTCGTGCCGTGAGAGAACACAATTTGCTCTTGAGACTCCACCTTGACTTTGCTAACGCGATACACGCCAAAAAAACTACGTTCTTGAGCGAGTAAATGTCCTGTGACGCGTGGAGTATTGAGACCGACAACTGCGATCGAGAGCATAATGCCTAATTGCAGCATATAGAGGTTGCGCAGAATTCGCGTTTGAGGGAACTTCAAAAAGAATACGGTCAGCACCAAAACTAGTGGGTACTCCAATAGCCAACTGAAGGCGATCGGTGCTAAAAGACTATTAAAGAGACCACCCAACACGCCACCGAGTGCTAAATACAGGTAAAAACTCGTTAGATATTGCGGATCGGGTTTAGCCTTTGCTAATTCGCTATGACAGCCCCACATCAAGAGTGCTACCGCAATCAAATGCAGCGGCAACTGAAGGAAGATAGAAATTCCCGTAATGTGGCTGCTCAGTAACGTGAGACCCACACAGGTAGGAACGAACGTAGCGATCGCTGGATTCAACAGTACTGGTTTGGGAGCGAATACTAACACAAAGGTGAATAGATAAATCCCTAGGGGAATTGCCCATAGTAATGGAATCGGTGTGATATCGGTGGTGACATGGGTGGTTACGCCCATCAATAGACTAGAGGGAAGAGCTGCCAGTACGATCCATCGCCATTTTTGCTTGCCCGTAGGAGGTTTGGGTGGAGAATTTGGAATTCGCTCTGATTCTAGATAATCTTGTGAAGGTAATTCCGAAGATGGAAGGTCTGGAAGTAAAGGCAAATTCTCAAGACCAGAAATTTGGTTAGCGTTTTTACTACCGACCCGAATGCTGGCAAATCCACTTGCACATACTAGACAAATTAAGCCAAGATAGCCTCCAGTCCATAACCAGGTCTGATCGCTGAGCCGTAACTGAGATTCAATCGCCGTCGGGTAGGCGATCAGAGCAAGTAAGCTACCACCATTACTAGCCGCATAAAACTTGTAGGGATTTGCTCGCTCCTGTTTGGATCTCAGATGGAACCACTGCTGAATCAATGGGGCTAACGTGGACACGCAAAAAAAGGGTAGTCCGACGGTACGGCAGAGCAAGCCCAATAGCCAGAAACTCGGATTGGCATTGGTGGGCGGCAGATCCTGGCTGGCGATCTGAATTGGCAGAAAAGCGATCGCGACAAGCATGAAGCCAATCTGCAATCCAACTTGATATGTAAGCTTCAGCCGAGATGCCCAATGCGCGTAGCTGTAGCCCAACAGTAAAACTGCCTGAAAAAAAACAAGGCAAGTATTCCAAACCGCAGGCGTACCGCCCAACAGGGGCAAGATCAGCTTTGCAGACATTAACTGCACCCAGAACAGTAAAAAGGCACTGAGCGCAAGGGTCGTAGCAAATAATCCTGTCACGATCTAAGCGGATTTGAGTGCAAAGATCTTTTCGATCGTATCCTCAACGACGCGATCGGGCGTAGAAGCCCCAGAGGTAATGCCTATACGCAATTTGCCTGCGGGCAACCAGTCCGAGGCAATTTCTAAGGGCTTGCCCAAAGGCTTATGTTCGATCGCTGCGGCCGAAATAATCCGATCGCTGCTATCGATGTGATAGGAAATCAAGCCCCGTTCGATCGCCATTTCCTGTAGGTGCGTCGTGTTTGAGGAGTTATAGCCACCAATCACGATCATCAGATCTAGAGGTTCTTCGACGATCTCGATCATGGCATCTTGACGCTCTTGAGTGGCATCGCAGATCGTATTAAACGAAAGGAAGTGCTCGTTTAAAGATTCCACGCCATACCGTTGCATCATCGTGCGTTCAAACAGCTTGCCGATCGCTTCGGTTTCGCCTTTGAGCATGGTGGTTTGGTTGGCAACCCCTACCCTTTGTAAGTCGCGATCGGGGTCAAAGCCCTCGGAAATTGCTTTCGAGAATTTAGCGAGAAATTCGTCCTTATCCCCGCCCTTGAGAATATAGTTCGATACATATTCGGCTTCTTTAAGATTGAGCACGACCAGATAGCGCTTGGCATAGGAAATCGTCGCGATCGTCTCTTCGTGGTTGTACTTGCCATGCACGATCGAAGTGAAATCTGCTTTTTTATGCTTCTCGACACGATTCCAGACTTTAGACACCCAAGGACAAGTGGTATCGACAATCGTACAACCGACACGATTCAAAAACTGCGTTTCTTGTACGCTAGCGCCAAAGGCTGGCAAAATCACGACATCACCCTGCGCCACGCCTGAAAAGTCTTTGCCACCCTGGGCATCGGTTTGAATGAATTCCACATTCATCTCCTTGAGCCGAGCGTTGACCAAGGGATTGTGAATAATTTCATTGGTAATCCAGACTCGCTCGGTGGGGAACTGCTGGCGCGTTTCGTATGCCATCGCTACCGCCCGCTCTACGCCCCAACAAAAACCAAAAGACTTTGCCAAGTGAATCGTGACATCCCCCTGCGTGTAGACATAGTCGCGATCGCGAATGGTTTGGATTAAGTCACTGTGATATTCACTTTTCATCGTGGTTTCGGCTTCTTCACCATGCCCAAAGCCGTGACGGTGATAGTTGGGTGACTTATGCAGCGATCGACGTAAAGCCTGCGTATCGAGCGTTTGAAGATCTAGTGATGGGATGCCCAAAGTCGCAGTTTGCGTGTCAACAGTCTCTGGCTCTAGTTGCGTGTCGAGGGTATTATCCATGAGATTTACTAAATTTTCTGCTGCTACTATTAAAGCCGATCTAGAGCCCAATGTTGTGAGGGATCCTCAAATCGAGCTGCCTGAAGTCTTTTGAATCATGCCTGATTGCTACACTTGATTGCTATAAAAAACAAAAAACCAAGACAAAATAGGGCTAACGAAATAAATACCCAAAAGCTATATTTGGGGCGTAATTCCATTTTCAAAAAATGAGACAACGCATCTTTTTAAAAGACTGCGCTCTGCACGGAACCCAAAAATCGATCTGTCGCAAAAATGCAAGAGGATATTCATGTGAGTATCCAGCTCAATCTGGACAGCATTTTCGCGGTTAATCTCAACATGAGTCTCGAATCTTGATAGGATCTTTAATCTCAATTGATAAGAAATCCTGAAAAGCAAGAGAACTCCCATGACGCCGCAAAGTAAATATCTGCTCCTATTAAGCATCCTCTGTTTGAGTGGAATTTCACAGGGACTGGCATGGGCAGCACCTCAACCAGAATCTAAATCCCCTGAGAATGCTGTGACATTGCCCCAAATATCTACAGAACCTATACCCAAGAACTGGCAAGAACGCACTGACTTTGGCAAATACTTTCAACAGGCTGGCGTCAAAGGAACCTTTCTGTTGTATGACCTCAAGCAAGATCGATATTTGGTTTACAATGCCAAACGAGCCAAAACGAGGTTTTTGCCTGCTTCTACATTTAAAATTTTCAACTCCTTGGTTGCCTTAGAAACGGGTGCGATCGCCGATGAAAATGTTGTCATTAAATGGGATGGTACTAAGCGAGACATCCCAGAATGGAATCAAGATCAAACCCTGCGATCGGCGATCGAATATTCAACCGTGTGGTTTTATCAAGAACTGGCAAGGCGGATTGGGCTGGCACGAATGCAACGATATATCAACCTTGTAGATTATGGCAATCGGGATATTGGGGGTGGCATCGATCGCTTTTGGCTGGATGGGAAGATCCGCATTAGTCCCAAGGAACAAATTGATTTTTTGGTGAAGTTCTATCAAAATAAGCTGCCATTCTCAAACCGATCGCTGGCGATCGTGAAAGATATCATGATTCGGGAACAAACCAGCGAGTATATTCTAAGGGGGAAAACAGGTTGGGCGAGTTCTACAAGCCCTAATCTTGGTTGGTTCGTGGGCTATCTGGAACGCGGCGATCGCGCCTTTTTCTTTGCAATTAACATCGACATTCAGAAACCTGATGATGCCAAAGCCCGTATCAAGATCGCCAAGCAGATTTTGACTGAACTGAGCTTGCTTCCTATTCCCCAAATGCCTTAATTTTGCTGAAGATTTCCACGCTGTCCATTAAGCAATGTTTTAGCAACCTTTCAGGACTCCTACAGTTGACGTTTAATGAATACCGCTAGTCTAGGGGAAGATTTGATATAAACATGATGAATATAGATTTTGGTAGAGAAATCTGTGGCGAGCTAAATGTAGCCGATCGATACGAATGGTTGGTTACCAACGGCATTGGTGGTTATGCCTCAGGCACAGTATCAGGAGCGCTTACCCGTCGCTATCATGGTTTGCTGGTAGCAGCGCTCAAACCTCCCTTAGAGCGATCGTTGCTGCTGTCTAAACTAGACGAAACGGTTCAATACGGACAACAGCTCTATCCGCTTTATACTAATCACTGGACAGGCAACGTTGTGAATCCATCGGGTTATCTAAATCTTGAGAGTTTCACCCTAGAGGGAACGATACCAGTCTGGAGATTTGCCTGTAGCGATGCTCTGTTAGAAAAGCGCGTCTGGATGCAGCATGGTAAAAATACCACCTATATTCAATATTCCCTAGAGCGCGGTAGTAGTCCGATCGCACTATCGATTAAAGCATTGGTCAACTATCGCGATTACCATGGCAACACGATAGGAAAGAACTGGCAGATGCAGGTAGATTCGATCGCTCAAGGAGTAAGGATTGCGTCTTTCCCATCCGCAACGCCATTCTATCTATTCAGCGATTGCGGAGAGCTTACCACCCATCATGATTGGTACGAGGGATTCGATCTAGCTGTGGAACGCTATCGTGGGCTCAGCGATCGCGAAGATCACCTCCATGCTGCTACCTTCACAGCCACACTGGATCGGGGCGAATCCTTGACGATAGTTGCCAGCACAGAATCCAATCCTTCCCTTGATGGACGAACTGCTTTGCAAGCACAACGCGATCGCGAAACTCAGCTTGTCAATATTTGGAATTCTGCTGATTATTTGAAGATCGATACAAAGTCAGCACCTGATTGGATCGAACATTTGGTTTTGGCAGCAGACCAGTTTGTAGTCGATCGCCCCTTACCCAATCGCCCCGATGGCAAAACGATTATTGCAGGCTATCACTGGTTCTCTGACTGGGGACGCGATACGATGATTAGCCTGCCAGGGCTGACCCTAGCGACGGGACAGCCAGAAATTGCCCGTTCCATCTTGCTCACCTTTGCCCAATATCTCGATCGAGGGATGCTTCCCAATCGATTTCCCGATGCGGGAGAGATGCCAGAATACAATACTGTAGATGCAACGCTCTGGTATTTTGAGGCGATCCGCGCTTACGATGCAGTTGCTAGGGATGACGAACTACTCCGCCAACTCTTTCCTGCCTTGGAAGAAGTCATAGACTGGCACTGTCGCGGTACGCGCTACCATATCCACCTCGATCGCGATGGCTTGCTCTATGCAGGGGAAGCAGGCGTACAACTGACTTGGATGGATGCCAAGGTAGGCGATTGGGTGGTTACGCCACGCATCGGTAAACCCGTGGAAATCAATGCCCTTTGGTATCATGCGCTCGCGGTGATGGCAGCGATCGCCCAGCGATTGGGAAAACCTCACGAACGGTATGACAACCTTGCAGAGCAGGCGAGAATTGGATTTCAACGGTTCTGGAATCCTTCTACAGGCTATTGCTTTGATGTCTTGGATAGTCCAGATGGAGATGATGCCACGCTGCGCCCCAATCAAATCTTTGCGATTTCTCTTCCTATGACCTCTCCCCCTACCCCTCTCCTGCAAGGAGAGGGAAGCATGAAACCTCTACTGACTCCTATGCAGCAACGAAGTGTGATTGATGCCTGTGCGCGATCGCTACTGACATCCTACGGTTTGCGTTCCTTACCTCCCGACCATCCCAACTACCGAGGGCTATATGGTGGCGATGCCTATCAACGCGATGGTTCCTATCATCAGGGCACAGTCTGGGGGTGGCTGCTGGGAGCGTTTGTCCGCGCTCATTTACAGGTCTATCAAAATCCTACGCAAGCCCATGCCTTGCTGCAACCGATGTCCCATCATCTCAAAGCAGGGGGTATAGGTAGCCTCAGTGAAATCTTTGATGGCGATGCTCCCATGCGATCGCGCGGTTGTATCGCCCAAGCCTGGACTGTCGCCGAAGTTTTACAGACATGGGTGTTTGTGGAGCAATACAGAAAATCCCAGCATTAATTCTCGTGGATTCTCCCAATTCATTACCGACTGATTGGGGATTGGCTCAGGCTTGATTGGGCAGTAGAGCATTTTTGAACATATTTATGTTAATTTCAAGAGATACTCTAAATTCCGAATGGTATTCAGAAATTCCTAGATCTAATTCTTAGTTTTAAAGAAAGCCATGCCCCAAGCCCAAGAAATTATTAAGGAACGCTATCAACTACAAAACCTATTAGGGCAAAATATTGGGAGGCAGACATGGCTGGCTAAAGACCTTGCAGCAGCAGGCGAATTGGTGGTTGTAAAACTGCTTACTTTGGGTGGAGATGTGCAGTGGGAAAGCCTGAAGTTGTTTGAGCGCGAGGCGCAGGTTCTAAAGCAAGTCAACCATCCACGCATTCCTAAATACCGCGATTACTTTTCGTTAGACGATCGCGAACTTTGGTTTGGACTGGTGCAGGAGTATCTGGCAGGAAATTCTCTCCGCGAATGTATTGCCAATGGACAAAAGTTTACAGAAGCGCAAATACGGCAAATTGCTACAGAAATTCTGGAGATTCTCATCTACCTCCACGAACTCAATCCGCCTGTCCTCCATCGCGATCTTAAACCCAGTAACTTGATATTGACTGAAGATCGCCATATCTATCTGGTTGATTTTGGGGCAGCACAGGATAAAGCAACTGCCGAAGGCAGATCGTTTACCGTAGTTGGAACCTATGGCTATACTCCTATGGAACAATATGGAGGAAGGGCTGTTCCCGCTTCAGATCTTTATGGCTTAGGCGCTACGCTGATTCATTTACTGACGGGCATCTCGCCTGCGGATTTGCCACAGGATGATGAAGCTCGAATTTTATTTCGCGATCGCACGGGTACAAGCGAACAACTGGCTCAATGGATTCAGTGTTTGGTCGAACCGACAGTAAAGCGGCGTTATCCATCGGCGCGGTTAGCCCTAAAAGCCCTCCAAGAGAAGCCTAAAGCTCTCCAAGAGCATCCAATAACATCCACAGTGGAAACTTCCATTTACAAACAGCCCATTCGAGTAAGGGAAGATCCACCACCACCACCAACCCATCGCCGCCGTAGGGCAAGTCCCCCAAGCGACTCCAAAATTCAAGTCGAGGAGTCTTCTTCATTGCACAGAATTACTTTCCCTAGCGATCCTTGGCTTGTGGTCTGCAGTTGGGGTTTATTGATTTTGATCGGGAGCATTGTTACATCCATATTGCCAATTACTGAAATTTTAAAGAGGATATATTTCACAAGCTTTTCTCTCTGGACGCTAACTGGAGTTGTTGCTCTGATTTTGATATATGCCGTTTTCCTTACAGTCAAAGGTCTAACAGTTTCTCAACTTACAATTGAGCAATTTGAGAGTAGTTTAAAAAGTTCTTTGTTTGGGAAAGTCTACTGGCAAGTAAATTTACCAACGAGCGAGTTGTATGTTGAACCTGTCTGGCGAATGATGGAAAAACGAAAGAGCGATCTGTTGGAGCATATACTTTGGCTTGCTAGTGAGAAAACTGAGGATAACTCAGTCAAGGTAAATGTGAAGCTTTGGGCAAATAACCAGAGCTATTTATTAGCGCCTACAGGAATTAGAGAAACAGAGGTTGATTGGATTATTGATGTTATACAGGAATGGTTGGATCGTCAGAAAAATAAGCTATCGCATAACGACGAAACATAATTTCGAGCTAATTTTGTTCGAGCTTCTAAATACCGAGATCGCTACTGTTTTGTTCCCTCAAATAATGACTGAAAGAAATCACTAATCACTTCCCATGAGTGACGTTCGGGAAATAGATCGATGCCAGCTAAAGTCTTGATAATATAGATCATAATTAAAACGGTGATAATTCTAACAACCAACACCCCAGCAGAGATAAAGGTTTTTGGCTTTTCATCGGGTCTGTCTAAAAGATAACCTTGAACACCCTGCACGCCAATATCATAAGCAAATTTTAGGAGCTTTTTGTTATCAATGCCTGTGGCGATACAACGCTTGTGGAAAATGGGACTGATATGGGCGATCGCTTTTGCCAGTTGTTTTTGTTCGGAAGATTGGGGATCGGCAATCATGTTGCGATCGAGCTTAATCGTATCAATGGGTAAAGATTGCCATTGCTGAAGTGAGAAGTGACTCCCCGTAAAGCGATCCAATACGACACCACATCCAATTTGTTGGAAAGCTTTCATCAATTCCTGAGATTTTAAGGAGGTTTGGATGACAACGGCTTCATCCAGTTCAAACATCAAACGCTTGGGGCTAACGCGATAATGTGCCAGCCAGTTTTGGAGTTGAGATAAAAAATCACGATCTTCGAGTATTTCCTCTGAAAGATTGATCGAAAGGCTAATTTTAGAATTTTGAGCAAGGATTTCGATGCTTTTTTCTGCCACAATCCGATCGAGTTGCCAAATTAGGTGCGTGTTTTGTAAAACCTCAAATAGATCGCGAGGCGATCGCAACCTTCCCTCATTATCCCGCCATCGTACCAGAACCTCATTGTGCAAAACTGTCCCTGAGACAATTTCATACACTGGCTGAAACCAAAGCTCAAACTTATCTGCCGCTAACTTAATTTCAGAAAGACAGTCATCCAAATCAAGATCGATGTGCTCAGTTTCTAGGGGGTCAAATTCTGTTTCCATCGAATTTCTTAAGGGCACCTCTAAAAATTAGCAAAAAACTAAAACTGAAAATAGCAGAAAAATGCTGATTCAGTAACCTATTTTCCTGATTTTATGTGGCAATTATTCACCCGTAGTCACACGATTCCTCAAGATTACACTAAAGCAAGTTTTGTTTCCCAACATATGAATCGACTCATGTTGTAAACCAAATTCTGTAACCCTATCTGGGCCTTTGCTCTGACCAAACCAATTTAGCGCCTCCCATCATGTGTTGACCGTCAAATATATGTTCCACCTTTGTTCTAACCTTTGACCGATTCCGATTTACTGCCTGCTTATACCAATTTCTCTTGAAATTGCGACAGATCGGGTTTTGTGTTCCGCGCGGAGCGCGGTCTTTTCAAAAAGATGCGTTGCATCACCTTTTGAAAATGGTATTAAATTTTGCCGCTCATTTGTGTAAGCAGGGGGAATGGCACAATAGGAGCACCCCAATTACAACTGTGCTTTTAGCACACCGAGTCAACAAAAGAAATCAGGTAGCGTTAAGCAATGGCAATTATTACGGTAGAAGGTTTAAGTAAGCTCTATCCGATCGCGGTCAAAGAGGCAGGCTTTGCAGGTACGCTCAAGCACTTTTGGAAACGCGCCTATCGCACGATTGCCGCTGTGCGGGATGTTTCATTTCAAATTGAGCCTGGTGAAATTGTGGGTTTTTTAGGACCAAATGGCGCAGGAAAAACCACAACCCTAAAAATGCTAACGGGACTGATTCATCCATCGGCTGGACGCGTCAGGGTTGCAGACCATATCCCCTTTCGGCGAGAGTCCAAGTTTTTGCAAAAGATCACCTTGGTGATGGGACAAAAACAGCAACTTTTGTGGGATTTGCCAGCACTAGACTCGCTCAAAATTAATGCAGCGGTGTATGGCATTCCTGACAAAATATTTGCTTACCGATTGGCAGAACTTACCGAGATGTTGAAACTAGAGGACAAACTCAGCCAACCCGTGCGTAAGCTGTCTCTAGGCGAACGCATGAAAGCTGAATTACTTGCAGCTCTGCTGCATCAGCCCCAGATCTTGTTTATGGATGAACCCACCTTGGGTTTAGATATCAATGCTCAGGTAGCCGTGCGCGATTTTTTGCGGCAATATAACCAGCAGTACGGAGCCACGATTATTCTTACCAGTCATTACATGGCAGATATCACGGCGCTATGCCGTCGCGTGTTGCTAATCTATGAGGGAGGGTTGATCTATGATGGCAGCTTAGAGGGATTGTTAGAAAAGTTTGCCCCCTACCGTGAGGTGAGGGTTGAGTTGGCACAGTCTATTCCTGAACTTGTCGCGGCTCAGTCTTCTGCGCTTTTGTCTGGGTTGCAAACCTATGGGGAATTAGCGAGTGTGGATGGGCAATCTGTACGCTTTTTGGTGCAACGGGAGGAACTTACTAAGACAGTATCTCGTATTTTAGCTGAGCTAGAAGTGCTTGACCTTACTGTTACAGATCCCCCGATTGAGGAAGTGATTGGTCGTGTATTTCGAGCAGGTAGCGTGTCATGAATCATATATTTCGGATTGCGAAAGCGCTGCTTTCTGTTTACTACGCTCATATGGTTGAATATCGAGCCGAGCTTATATTATGGGCATTGTCTAACTCTCTACCATTTATTCTGATGGGAGCTTGGATACAGGCATCGCAAACTGGAGGCTTTGGCTTTACCTCGATAGAATTTGCCCGTTATTTTTTAGCCGCCTTTATCGTGCGCCAATTTAATGTGGTTTGGGTAATTTGGGACTTTGAGAAAGAAGTGGTTTCGGGTCAACTCTCAAATCGCCTACTGCAACCTCTCGATCCGTTTTGGCATCACTTTGCAGGCCATGTTGCCGAACGTTTTGCCCGTTTCCCGTTTATTGTCGTGCTGATTGGATTGTTTTTTGCTCTCTACCCGCAATCTTTCTGGGTTCCCGATTTAACCACTGTACTCACATTTATCTTTGTGGTTACGATCGCATTTTGCTTACGCTTTCTGACTCAGTACACCTTTGCCCTATTTGCCTTTTGGACAGAACGCGCCAGTGCGATCGAACAGTTTTGGTTTTTGCTGTATTTGTTTCTCTCTGGTATGATCGCGCCTTTAGATGTGTTTCCTGCTAACGTGCGTGCCATATTGGAATGGACGCCGTTTCCTTACATGATCTATTTCCCCTCCGCATTGCTGATGGGCAGATCTGTTAACGTGATTCAAGGCGTACTTGTTATAGGTGTTTGGACAGCTCTTTTCTATGTGCTCAATCGCTGGCTATGGCGACGCGGACTCAAACATTATTCTGGAATGGGAGCATAAATAAAAATGAGTACAGAAAATTTCTACGCGGAACTTCCGATGTTAGAGAAGTTTACCGATATTACCTACGGTAAAAACTTTGCCTTTGTCCCCGATGATTGGTACGCGATCGTGACAGATATTACCATGTCAACCAAAGCGATCGAGGCAGGCAAATACAAGAATGTCAATTTGTTGGGTGCTTGTTCGATTATTGCGATTTTGAATGTTGCTCAAAACATCGAGATTCCCTTTGTGTTTGGTGGAGATGGGGCTTCAATGCTAATCCCGCCATCGCTAAAAGATGCTTGCGAAAAAGCGTTATTGGCAACACAAATCCTTGCACAGCAGGAGTTTCAGATGGAGTTGCGGGCAGGGATAATTCCTGTGTATGCGATCGCGGCAGGTTATGAGCTTAAAATTGCCAAACTCCGCATTTCGGAAAACTACAACCAAGCGATTTTACGTGGGGGTGGCATTACCTACGCAACACGGTTGGTTAAAGACATCGCAACCACAAATTTATATTGTCCAAAATGGGAAGGGAGTCCTCCTTTAGCTGACTTTTCGGGATTAGAATGCCGTTGGAAAGACATTTTAAGCCGTCACGGCGAGATTCTCAGTCTGATTGTAATTGGTACTGCACCGAGCGAAACGCAAACGGATAATATCTATCGAGAAGCGATCGACCAAATCGAAAAAATCTATGGAAGAGAACAAGATCTCCATCCTGCGTTTCAAAAAGGATTGCACCTTGCCTTTCAAAATGAGCAGCTCCTGCCTGAAACGAGAGTGTTCACAAAATCTGGGAACTGGTTGCAAAGACAGACTTACTTGCTCAAAATTCGCTTAGAAAATCTATTAGGTGTTATCTTCGTTAAATTCAATCTCAATGTTGGTGGCTTTGATTGGGGAACCTATAAACAGATCGTATCTGAAGCAACGGATTACAAAAAGTTCGATGATGGCTTACGGATGGTAATTTCAGGTAATTCAAATCAAAGAAAGAAACTGATTGCTTACTTGGATAAAAAATTTAAAGAAGGAAGATTGGTCTATGGATATCATGTCAGCGATCGCGCGCTGATGACCTGCCTCGTATTTGAACGAAATGGACGCCAAGTTCACTTTATTGATGGTGCAGATGGTGGCTATGCCCTCGCTGCCAAAGAAATGAAAGATCGATTAAAATCCTAGGGCGTCCGCTGAAACAATTTGTCAGTATAACTTACATCGGATTTGCAAGATCCAACTTTAATCGTATTGCTTCCTCGAAACACTCATTGTCTCGTTGTAAATATTTTTAGGCTTCCATTACGAGCGGAATGTGGGTTTTATACCATTTTCAAAAAGATAATGCGACACATTGTTTTTGAAAGACTGCGCTCCGCGCGGAACTCAAACCTCGATCTGTTGCAAATTCAAGTGATACCATTTTCAAAAAATGATGCAACGCATCTTTTTGAAAAGACCGCGCTCTGCGCGGAACTCAAACCTCGATCTGTCGAAAATTTAAGAGAAATTGGTATGAAATTGGTATTAGGATACCAAAAAGCTGATAAAACACAAAAAAAAGGAAGGGAAGAATCACGATTCTTCCCTTCCTTTTTTCCCGCGAGGGCTAAGATAGCAGTGGACATGCCACTTAAGCCATCGATGTATCAGTCAAAGCCCAATTTGTCCTAATCAAATAGGCAGTTGCTATAAACTTAAGTCTTAGCTAACACTTTTTCAGGAGCTTGAGCTTCGTCATCTTCGTTAGATTGCAACAGCCGACCTAAGATTGCGTCAACATTCTTTCTTGCATCGCCGAAGAGCATTTGGGAGTTGGTTTTGTAGAACAAGGGATTTTCTACGCCTGCATAACCACTTGCCATACCGCGCTTCATCACCACGACTGTCTTTGCCTTCCAGACTTCTAAAACGGGCATACCCGCGATCGGGCTGGCTGGATCTTCCATGGCACTAGGGTTAACTGTATCGTTTGCCCCAATCACCAAAACTACATCGGTCTTGGGGAAATCTTCGTTGATTTCGTCCATTTCCAAAACGATGTCATAGGGGACATTCGCTTCAGCCAAAAGCACATTCATGTGACCGGGCAAGCGACCCGCAACTGGGTGGATGCCAAAACGAACTTCGATATTGCGATCGCGTAGAATCTTCGTAATTTCAGAGACAGGATGCTGCGCCTGAGCCACTGCCATGCCATAGCCAGGCACAATAATTACACTCTTCGCTTCGTTTAGTAGCTCGACGGTTTCGGCAACAGAGGTTGAAATCACATCGCCCACTGGACTTTGTGCTGCTGAAGCCTTAGTCGTACCTGTGCCAAATCCACCAAGAATAACGCTGATAAACGATCGGTTCATCGCCTTACACATGATGTAGCTCAGAATTGCCCCACTACTTCCCACCAGCGCACCCGTGATGATCAGTAAGTCATTGGAAAGCATAAAGCCTGCTGCTGCAGCAGCCCAGCCAGAGTAGCTGTTGAGCATAGAGATCACAACAGGCATATCTGCACCGCCGATCGCCATAACCAAGTGAACGCCCAACACTGAAGCGATCGCAGTCATAATTAGGAGCGATTGCAGTCCTGTAAGAACTTCACCGCCCATAAACTGAACGCCCAGCCATAGAGTTGCTACCAGCATCCCGATATTGAGCAAATGCCGTCCTGGTAGCATCAATGGCTTACTACCGATGATCGTGCGTAGTTTGCCAAAGGCAATAATCGAACCAGTGAAGGTGACAGCACCAATAAATACGCCTACGAAAATTTCAATCTGATGGATGGTAGCTTCTACACCAGTCAGGGAAGAAGAGGGTTCTAAATAGCTAGCTAGTCCGACTAAAACTGCAGCAGCTCCAACAAAACTATGCAGAATTGCCACGAGTTCGGGCATGGAGGTCATCTCGACTCTCGCTGCCACCAACGCACCGATCGCGACGCCTGGCAAAACCACGGCTGCCAAGGTGCCATAGGAACTGACGGCTGGACTTAAAGCTGTCGCGACAATGGCGATCGCCATCCCGATAATGCCAAACAGGTTGCCTTTACGGGCCGTCGCTTGATTGGACAGTCCACCCAAACTGAGAATGAATAAAGCACTCGCGGCAATATATGCAACGGTGAGCAAGTTATATGACATAGTTTCTAATTTCTTCTTAAATATTTGGCTTTATTTCTGGAACATCTTGAGCATGCGTTGGGTAACCAAAAAGCCACCAGAGATATTGATAGTTCCCACGAGAATAGCGATCGCACCGAGAATTGTGGTAGGTGATGTCAGTTCCCCAGAGATCTGGAGCATGCCACCGATAATGATGATGCCGCTAATCGCATTGGTGACACTCATTAGCGGTGTATGTAAAGCAGGCTTTACGTTCCAAATAATTTGCCAACCAACAAAGCAAGCCAACACAAAGACCGTAAGGTGAGATAAGAATGAGGGAGGTGCGCCAATGCCCATGCCGACAAGCGCGGCTCCTAACACCACTGGCCAAAGTAGTCCTGAAGTACCTTTTGATTTCGGCGCTGTCGCTGTTTTGGTCTCTGTGGGTTGAGCCACTTGCTCAGCCTTTACTTCGGGTTTAGGGGCTGCGGGGGCAGGAGTTGCTTGGGGTCTCGGCCAAGTTAGCTCGCCATTATGCAAAATTAACGCACCCCGAACCACTTCATTGTCTAGGTCGATTTTGTAGTTACTAGCACCGCCCATATCATCTAAGAGGTGGCAAAGATTGGTGCCATAGAGTTGGCTAGATTGAGCTGCCATGCGACTGGTCAGATCGGTAAGACCGACGATCGTCACACCCTGATAGCGATAAACCTCACCAGGTTTGGTCACAGCACAGTTGCCGCCTTGTTCGGCTGCCATGTCTACAACCACCGAGCCTTGTTTCATGCTCTCGACAGCTTCTTGGGTCACCAATAGTGGAGCCTTTTTACCTGGAATTAAAGCCGTGGTGATAATAATATCGACTTCCTTGGCTTGCTTGGCAAACAATGCCATCTCTGCGTCAATAAACTCTTTACTCATGGTTTTGGCATAGCCGCCTTCACCTGAGCCATCTTCTTTAAAGCTGAGTTCTAAAAACTCTCCCCCTAAACTTTCTACTTGCTCTTTAGCGGCAAGGCGCGTGTCAAAAGCCCGCACGATCGCACCTAAACTCTTCGCAGTACCAATGGCGGCGAGACCAGCGACACCCGCACCGATGACCAATACCTTGGCGGGGGGAACTTTCCCTGCGGCTGTAATCTGCCCCGTAAAGAAGCGCCCAAAGTTGTTCGCAGCTTCAATCACGGCACGATAGCCTGCAATGTTTGCCATGGAACTCAGGGCATCCATTTTTTGAGCGCGACTAATGCGTGGAACTGAGTCCATTGCCAGAGCGGTAGCTTTGCGAGTCGATAGCTGTTTCAGCAGATCGGGATTTTGGGCTGGCCAAAGGAAGCTAATTAGCGTTCCGCCTTCTCTGAGTAACTCGGTCTCATGTTTGCCGAGATCGGGATTCATATCGGGAGCGCAAACCTTTAGCACAATATCGGATGTGCTCCAAAGCGTTGCAGCATCGGTCACGATCTGACAGCCCGCTTGGCTAAATGCATCGTCGGTAAAGCTTGCAGCCTTACCAGCCCCTGACTCAATCAGAACCTCAAAACCAAGCTTTTGTAGGCGTTTCGCTGTATCTGGTGTAGCGGCTACACGGCACTCACCAGCCCTTACTTCTTTAGGGATGCCGACTTTTAGGCAAGTTTTCATTGCGTGGGTGCCATTTAGGCTTGTTTCGGTTGTCTTTTCAATCGTGCTTGACATGAATTCTCCTTAATCCATAAGTCCATAACCAATACGCTGGACAGTTTTTTAGTATTGCGAGGGGTGGTTGTCATAGACATGAAAGCTATTCATCACAGAGGGTTAAGAGTTTTAACAAATAGCCAGATGAACAGCAGTATGAATACCTATAGAGTCTAAGTGAGAAAATGTATTTTTCTAAAAACCTCAATAGAAATTTAAACTGATTGCTTTTTTTTGTGATTTCTAGAGGCGATCGCGGGTTCATTTAACCCCATACAATCTTGCCAAGGTCAGTATAGGCTTAATCTTTAAACCAATTTTGCTGTTTGTTAAGATATAACCCGTTAAATGAAGCAACGATCGCTTTTGTAAACTTTACTCCCAACTTCTTTTCGGGAGTATTTAGCAACTTATTGGGTATATAACAAATAAGTTTGTCAATTTAGGCGAATCGCTTCTAAATCCCTATTTGAAGATTGCATGTCGGCTGATTGAATGGGCATAACTTCCAGTCTGTAAGCGTAATGCTTTATGAAGTCTCTAGTCTGACAGTTTCGCCAAAGGGAAATTTTTCTAGAGCTAAGCCACCAGCGATAACTACCCATAGGACTGGAAGTTCTAGTGTTGTCGTCGGGAAAGTACCATAGCCATCGGTAAGGTAAATGCAAACTGCTTGCTGCTGTCCATCCCAGCGATCGCGTACTTTGTTGAAAAAAGGAATAAAGGAAGTGCCGCCACCGCCTTTGGGGACAGGAAGCTCGCTATCGCCACTAACTTCATGAGGCCCATAAACTTCAGCATCGGCATAATAAAGTTCGCCTTCGAGATGAGGATAGGAGCTGAGAATACCTTTGACTTCGCTTAGAAATATTTGGAGTAGGCGATCGCGAATCGATCCACTGGTATCAACGGCAATAAAAACTTTGATCGATTCACCGATCAAGCTCTCTAAGTAAAGCCCTCGCCCAATAAAGCGGCGATCGAATCCAGAGAAATCCGTGGGCGTTTGTACTAAATATCGCCATAGATAAGTGCGCCAATCGATTTTGGGCTGAGTGATTTGCCCTAATAATCTTTCTAAATCGGCAGGAAGTTTACCTTGATTAGTGGTTCGTGCCACGATCGCCGCTTGTTGCCAAGCATTTTGCCAATGATTTTCTAAGCTTGCTTTGTGGGATTGACTGAGACTATCTAAATTACTTTGCCCCATTGCCTCAGTGTTTTTAGTTGGAGTGGGACTGATCGCATTTGCGCTTCCATTGCCTTTACCTTGACCAGAATCACTTTTACCAGAATTACTTTGCTTAGACTTAGAATCGCTTTGCCCAGAATCACTCCTTTGCCTTTCTTGACAGATGTCTTCAGGAGGTTTGTCTAATAAGTCAGGATTTGGCAAGTTAAATTTTTGTGATGATTGAGATTGGGATTGAGATTGTTGCGATGATTTCCCTCCTAAACATTGCTCTAGCAATATCTCATAGATTTCTTCAACACTGAGATTTTCTAATTTTCGATCGCGTACACCATTAGCAGGTAATTCAAATTGACCATGCTGTGCGATGATCCCATTTACGACAATATCAGCCGCTATATTCCATAACTTGGGATCGCGGACACCACGACGGATCACATGCAGTAGTGCAGCGTGGAGGACTTCATGGACTAGCAATCCATCCTGTTGGGCGGAAGTAAGCGATCGCAAATAGTCGGGATTAAAGAAAATATCTTTGCCATCAGTGGCGGCGGTCGGAGTTTGCTGACTGGACAGAAATCGGGTGAATAGAGCAAGGGTGGCAAAGAAAGGTGATTTCATGCGCGATCGCAACAGAGATGCACTAATGAGATTAGGAAGATCGCTCATTCGGCTATAACCCAAGTAATTGTTGAAAATCTTTTAAGAATGCTTGTAATCGCGCATCTTGCTGAACTAAGACAGCTAAGGCTCCCATTTGTCCTCTGCTCCGCATTACACGAAACATATCTACCGCAAATAGCTGTACCCATTCTGCTGTGGCTGCTTGACTGAGCCACAGAAAAGCATTGTAGGATTGCTGGGCATCAACCGCTCTCAATGTTAACCCAATCACCGTAGCATATCTAGTGGAAGGTTCGGAAGAGAAAGGAATTCCATAACCTCGACCTTCTAGAATTGGGGTGAGATCGGGCATGGTTTCGTAGAGTCGGATATATGCTGCTAATTCTGCGGCTGCACCAACGCCAACGGCTGGAGCAACATCCATCCCAGCATAGTGCAATGCACTTGCCATTACCCACGATCGCGGCGAACACCAAGCGGGCTGATGGGGATCGATTTTATGCATGAGTTCAGGACGAAAGGAGAGAAAGGCGATGATTTGTTCGTGAATACCATGCTCTAGGGCATATTTCTTGAAACTATTAAAATCAGGTTCCACTTGCAGGTGGAGAAATCGATTGGCTAAGGGAGTTGGCATATCGAAGACAGAAGCACGATCTTCTTTGCGATTGCCAGCCGCCCAGATAAACCAACCATCAGGCACGACATAGGAACCCACACGGCGATCGAGAATTAACTGCTGTGCCATACCTTGCATCGCAGGTGGAGCCATATTCAATTCATCAAGAAATAAAATCCCTTTACCCTCTTGGGGTAAAAATTCAGGTGGATACCATTTAGAAAGCCCGTCTTCAGCAACGGGTAAACCTCTCAGATCGGTCGGTGCTAGTTGACTGAGGCGCAAATCCACAAAATCAATTCCATGTTCCTGGGTGAGTTGCTGGACAATACTTGATTTGCCAATCCCAGGTGCGCCCCAAATCATCGTACTAATTTTAAGATCTTTGGTAATTAGGCGATCGAGATAATTTTTGAGTTGATCTGGAATCATAAAGGTTTAGTAGAGTGGGCAATGCCCACATATTTATTGTTTTTTTTAAGTACTTTTTTTGCCGATTCGCAAACGATGCGATTTGCATCCATTGTTAGCTGTTCGCGGATAGAATCAGGTGTGTTGGGATGTTTAGCCACGAGGTAGCGGTCTAACCAATATAGCGATCGCGAAGCAGTTTCTAAACAAAAAGCAGTGGCTTGTGGATTGAGTAATACAATCGTGCGTACTAGTGGCAATGAAGATTTGCTCTGCTCTTCAAGAACACGTTCTAATTTATGCTGATACTCAGATGCTAGGCGATTGGCAATTAGACGCTCAGAAGTTACTTGCGATCGCTTTTGTTGATCTTGATATGATTCTTCCGACTGGATTGGCAGTTCTTCCACAAATTTGCCATTGCGATAATAAGTAGGCTTTCGCGTTGATGAAATCGTTTCTAAAACTGGTGATGGTGCGTTGGGATGGTAAGAAATGGCCAGATGAATGCTGTCATCCTGAGTTATAGAAGCGATATATGCTAGGACATCTGCATCAGCGCTGGGATTTTGAGCGATCCGCAAATGGAGTTCTTTCTCTGAATGGAGAGTTGGCATTTGGGCGATTTGCTTGAGTAAGTGCGTTGGAGTAGAAGGGTTTTGAGCCACAATAAGGCGATGTCTAGGATCTGTGGATTGAGCCGCTTTTTCTAATATTTTTAATGGAGCATTGGGATGTCCCGCAACTGTCCCAATCCAGCTTTCTCCATAGTTCGCAATGCTTTCTAAATCCTCAGTTGGCATTTGAGGATTTCTAGCACAGGCATGTGCGACATATTTATCACCACTACCACGCAACAATTGTCTTAATAGATCTAGTGGAAAATTAGGGTTAGAGACGGCAATCACTCGTATCTGACTACCATTATGAATACGCTTGTCCCAGGCCATATCTTCAAGAATATAAGGAGGCGTATTGCGATGGGCGGCAATGGATTGGAGCAAGGTAAGTAGGTCTTCTCTGCGAGTGTCAGGACTGGCGACCTGTGTGGCAACACTCGTAAATAATAAGGGTAAGAAATCGCTGATTAAATCTGTTGCTCCTTTCTTGCGGTACTTTTGTTGCATGTCAGTTAACTGATTGCTCAATATATCGGCGATCGCATCTCTGGATGTTGCGGTATTAGCCAGTTTTTCAAGAGTAGATGCTGATGTTTGAGGATTTTTAGCGATCGCAATCTTGAGTTTCAGATCGGGTGACTGCGCTAACTTATCTAAAACAGAGGATGGCGTTGAAGGATTAGCGACAAGAGCCATCTTGAGTTTAGGATCTTGTTCTTGCGCTAACTTATTGAAAATAGAAGTAGGCGTTGAGGTGTTGGTAGCAAGCGCAATCTTGAGTTCTAGATCTTGTTCTTGCGCTAACTTATCGAGAATAGAGGTAGGTGTTGAAGGATTAGCTGCGAGTGAAATCTTGAGTCTGAGATCGTTAGAGAGAGCAAGTAATTCGAGGATCTCCGTTGATGTATGAGGCGATCGCCCTGCCGAATAGTTTACCTGTCTTAGATCGGGATTTTTGTGCCATTCCCAAAAGAGCGACAATGGAATTCCCCCCGCATCAGCCAACGCTCTTAAGGGAATCTCTACTATATTTGCATTTTTGTGGGTGGATATAACCGAACTAATAGATTTTGTGGTTTGGGCGATCGCAGTTTGAGCAATCTCATCCCAATTTTTATTAACATCTAAAACTCTGCTTACATGCCATTTTGCTGCTTCAGAAACATTTGGATTGTCACTTTGGATCAACTTCTCAAGAATATTGTTAGGCAAATTGGGATTCATTGCCATTCCTAACAACAGAGGCTCGTTAGATTGATTTTCTGCTAATTTCACTAGAAAAGATAGCGGACAATTTGCTTGCCTAACGAGGCTATATACTGTCTTTGGCGGAATGTCTGATAATAGATCTGGATTCTCTAATAGCAGCAGTGTAAATATCGGATTTACCAATAATTGAGCAGGAAACTCCCCTCCTAAGTCCAAAAGAACCTTGACTGGAGTATTGGGATTACTGACAACTCCCTGCCGTATCTTAGCATTGTTGCTCTTTGCTAGTTTCTCCAAAAGCTCAGGGTCGGCATTCGAATCGATAGATTCGCTATAGGAGTTATCTGGAGCATTTGGAATCGTTTCCATAATCGGTTCAACCAATGTAGTTTTTGGGTCTTCGGGTAAAGTTACTGTCAATCGCATAGAAATCACTAATACTGTCTGATGGCTTTAATGTAGCGCTGTACAAGCAGTTATCCTTGTGATCCATAACCATTGTCATATGTGATCTTCAACACCTAAAAGCCGCACTCTTGGGCAAGCCCTAAACCTAGAACAGATGATTTCAATTTCACCTAGATTTAGTCTCATAAGTGGTATGGTATTCACTAGATTTCTCGCAACCAATTAAATACTTAAATACACTGTTGGTTAATGGCTCGCAGTAGTTCTACTCATAACAAGTATCCAAGCAGACATCGTGCGTTTGGTGTTTTTCGCAACCCAATCCTTTGGGTTATTGTAGTTAGCATATTGCCAACGGTTGTTCTATTAGTTATTTCTTATTTTCAATCGATCGCCAATGCAAAAACGAATTTGGAAGGCATCATCAAGGTAGCCACGCAGAAGACTGACCTGCTACTAGATAATGCGGAGGTTATGATGCGACGCAGCAACATAGACCTCCAAAACGCAGATAGTCAAACTGCTATCAATATTCTGCAACGACAGATTTATAATGATTTTCGCTTTCGAGAATTTGGCATCGTCAATCCTGAAGGATTATTGACCCTGTCTAGCTTAGGGGCGACCAACCCACCAGTAACCATATCTCCGACAAAGTACCGCTTTGAACCTAGCGATCTCAACCTCCAAATCCTAGGGCTGGGCAGAACGCAGCTCATGCAAGAACAATCCATCGTTCTGATGTTAAAGGGGTCGGGACGAATCGGCAGTATGTATCTCCTCGTCGATCCCATAATTCTCACCAACTTTCTAGAAGCAATCCCCGATCTGGATTTGGGATCCAACGGTTATATTGCCTATATGACAAGCGATCGACGTATTCTCAGTGCGATCGGATCTCCATCTCCAGACATGGTTTCTGCCCTCCAAAATCAGTCTTTCAATACAATACAAGTGATTAACACGACGAAAGATGGCAGGATCGCGATTGTGGGAGAGATCGATCGCCAGTGGGCGCTACGCTATTGGATGCAAGAATTTCTCGTCGGGGCTCCTCTAACTTTATTAATTAGCGGGATTTTAAGCTATCTCTTTATCCGCCAAGTACGGCTGTTCAATACCCTAGATTATGAGTTAAAACGCGGACTTGCCCTAAATGAGTTTGAAGTTTACTATCAGCCGATTATAGATTTGAAAACAGCGAAATGCGTAGGCTCTGAAGCCTTGATGCGGTGGCGACATCCTCAAAGGGGACTGATTTATCCAGGGCTGTTTATTCCCATTGCCGAGCAGACAGGTCTGATCGTACCGATGACCGAATGGTTGCTAAGAAAGGTGATACAAGATCGAGCTATCTTAGAAACAAAGTTTCAAGACCTGTATATCTCCTTAAATCTATCACCCTCTCATCTCAATACTGGGGATGTTGAACGGTTGATTCAGATTTTGCGAGAAAGCGATCGCGCTCATGCCAAAATTACATTTGAAATCACCGAAAATCGACTAGTCGAACAACAGGGTCAAGTCGTTCAAGATGTCATCGCTCGCATCAAGCAATGGGGGATTCGTTTCGCGATCGATGACTTTGGCACTGGATATTCTAATATTGCCTATTTGCAGAGGCTTGACATCGATCAACTGAAACTCGATCAACTATTCACCAAGGGACTGGAACATGGCAATAAGATTTCTCAGATTGTGGATAGCTTGATTGATTTTGGCGATCGCTTAGGGTTAACCATCGTTGCCGAAGGCATAGAAACCGAAACACAATATCAGTATCTTAAGGATCGAGGAGTCAGTTACGGACAGGGGTGGCTATTTGCCCGAGCCATGCCGTTTGAAGACTTTGAGCGATTTCTTCAGGCTCAGGATCGATAAAGTACAGATGGTGGAGTTGTTGGGTAATAAACTCAAAAAATAGGAATACGCAAAGGATTGCTGATAAAGGCAACTTCAATAGCATGCCCACCTTGCGAAACAAACACCCAATGGTCTACATTTGGAAATCTATCTAGTTCGACGGGAAAGACTGCGAACAGTTACCTCTATGCGGGTGAGCAGTTTGATAAGAATCTGGGTGATTATTATCTGAGGGATAGGTATTACAGTACGGATATTGACAGGTTTACGCAATTTGATGGGGAGATGAATAATCCTCTGTCACTCAATTTACACAATCTAATTTACAGTCTCCGCCATAGACTAATCAAATCCCTTGGGCAATTCCCAATACTCACAACTGAGCGCTATACTTACCGCTTTGTGTTTTTACCCTTAAGTGCTGTATGTCTAATGCCGAGCATATTCGAGCGATATTCCTACCAGGCGGTATCCTTTCGCCTAATCATCAGATTGGCTATTTTATCAATATCAATAATGAAATTGAAGCGATCGATCTCAATGATGGTAGCGTACTCTGGACGACTGATGTCGCATCATATCCGCTCACCAGGGAATGGGAATGGTTGGGAGTACAAAAGATGTCATATCCGCTACTAGCCACCAGTGAATGGTTAGCAGTACAAAAGATGCTACCCAACTTTGGGAATGCTTTTAAGATTGCCAAGCTAGATCGTAATGGTAATTTACTCTGGCTGTCAGCACCGATAGTTTTTCCCGATTGGGTCTGCCTCCGACCATTGGGTATACCTGATTTAAAATTCCAAGTACGTGCTACTACATATTATCTGTTCCTAGACTGGGAAGCTCAAGGTCATTATAACGGAGGAGCCCCACCACCAGGATTTATATTAGACGAATATGAACAACGAAAAGATAATGGCACAGTGCGAATAGACCTTAATTCAGGTGAATTGGAAATGCTATCTTCAGAAGATCCTCTTGCCTTAATTACCAAAGACACCTCAGGTGAAGAACATTTGCACCCTAGACGTTGGATTGAGGGACTGGAGATCGTGGATTTGCACTCTGGACGTTGGATTGCAGGACAGAAGATCGTATATCTAGTTAGGGACAGGATTGATGGGCAACAAGGAGTATAACTGAGAATCTGCGACAGATCTGGAGAGTCAACTGCCTTTGCCCTTTGTCGCCCACCAGGACATCATGCTGGACATGACTTTTCTGGTGGCTACTGCTACCTCAATAATGTCGCGATCGCTGCTAAATATCTATCTCAGCAAGGACAGGTTGCTATTTTAGATATTGACTATCATGCTGGAAATGGGACACAAGATATTTTCTACGCATCATCTGATGTACTGACGATTTCTATCCACGCCGATCCAGCTTGGGAGTATCCCTATTTTATCGGTTATACTCAAGAGACAGGTGAAGGTCTCGGACAAGGCTACCATCATAATCTTCCGTTACCATTAGGCACTGATGATTTTACTTATCTACAGACCCTCGATCGCGCATTGGAATTAGTTAAAAACTTTGCACCTCACTACTTGCTGCTTTCCTTTGGTGCAGATACATTCCAAGGCGATCCATTAGGAAACTTTGCAATTAGTACAGAGGGATTGCGAGCGATCGGAGCCAAGATTTCAAGTTTAAATCTACCGACTCTGATTGTGATGGAGGACGGCTATAGTATCGATGAATTGGGTACTAATACTTGTGCAATGCTCTCCAGTTTTGTCAAACGCGAATGAGTTCAAATTAAATTTATGCAAATTCAACCTCTATCTTTATCAACACTTTCTGCTGCGATTCAATTAACAAATCAAGTATTTCCATATCAACGCTTATTGGAAAGTGCAAACCTTGCTTTTCGACTAAGCTTAATGTCTGGTTGGCTACCAAAAATACTTTTCAGGCTTATGAGTGTCACTGAAGCTCGTTATTGGGTTGCACTAAATGAGTTTGGAGAGGTAATTGGTGTCACAGGTCTTTACAGTTATATTCAAGATAAAGATGAGTCTCTTTGGCTTGGCTGGACTTGCGTTGCTCCGTCTGCACGCGGACAGGGAATAGGCGGACAATTAGTAGATTTTACGATCGCTAAAGCTTATTCTGAAGGTAAGAAATTCCTGCGGCTTTATACATCTAATCATCCCAATGAGGCTGCCGCACAATATCTATACGAGCATAGAGGACTGAAAGTTGTCGGTGAGAGAGAATTACAGGGAACCCAATTCAAGAGAATATTCCGCGAAATGCTTTTGTTGTCTGCTTAGGTTGGCAACAAGGTTACTATCTACAGAACTTCAATGCGTAGGTTAAAGTTGGTCGGAGCAGATGCGGAAACTTCGATAATGTAATCACCTGAGATGGGCAGTTGGGCACTCAATTTGTTGTCACCAGAAGCGATGAAATACGGTGCACGATCACCTTCCGCAAAGCTGACCCGTTCTAAACTGACGATCGCTGGAATATCTGGAGGTTTAGGCGGAGCGATCGGAAGATGTGTAGGAATTGGAGTAGAAGTAACGGTAACTGTCGAAACTACCGTAGGTGTTTGAGTGGGTGTTGTTGGTGCGATCGATGTGATACGGCTTTACGAGTGAGTCCGCAGCCAAGCATTCAAATCAGCAACAGTTTCAAAATCAAATATTGCTTCAGCAAGATTTTCTAGCTGCACCACAGATAATTTGGAGATCCGTGTCTTTGTTTTTGGGTCTATTCTACCAAATTTGCGGGTTAGCATACGCAGTAACATGGCAACCTGACCTTTTAACAAACCTCTTTGCTCACCTAGTTGTAAGCCTCTTTGCTCACCTAGTTGTAAGCCTTCCTCCAAAGCCTCTTGGTAGACGCGAGTTTTCTTTAAATCGCTATGGGTAAACATTTTCTCAATCTCCTGACGACTTAACTTGGGGAATTTATAGACAAGCACAGTCTCTATAAATTTTACTACTTCGACTTGTAGATCTGTGTTTGTTTCTTTCTCAACTTTACGCGCTAGGGCTTTTGCCATTTTAGGGGCTTTTTTCTCTGAGGCTAAAATTAGCTGGATAATTGAAATACCCGTAGAGTTTGTTTCTTGCTCTAGACAATCTTCTAGATAGACTCGGATGATTCGACCTGATGCGATCGCTTCTTGGCAAAATTTGCCAGGTTTTGGTTCGCAATTACGTCGTGCGAAGATGGCTACTGCTTGCCAGTCTTGGACTGGGCGATATTGGTTGAGATAAAGGAATATTTCGGCTAGAAATTCGGAATAAAAGTCTTCTTTGGGCTGAAATTGAACTTCTACGATATAGATCTGTCGATCGTTGGCTGAGGGTATAAAAATTCCGTCTAGCCGAAAGGCTTTCTCTTTAATTTCCACTGAGCTAAATTGATAGCCTTCTGCTTCTGATATCGGGCGATCTATTAGCTCAAAGAGTAGGGAATGGAATGTATGAAAGAGTTGATAAAAGAGGGTATCAGTTTTCATGGTCGCTAAGCATAGCATAATGCTTGAGCCATGCAAAGGATGTTGGTTGCGGGCGATGCTCACCCTCGCCACAAGCCCCGTCAATCTGTCGCGGATGTCCCAACTGTATGCTGCTCGCGTTCGTGGATTTATCGGTGCGTTCTGTTCAGCGTTACACTGCATTAACGCACCCTTGTATCTTAAGAATAAAGTCTTTTGAATCTTATCTATCTAAAGAACTTCGATGCGTAAATTAAAGCTGGTTGGAGCAGGTGCGGAAACTTCGATAATGTAATCGCCTGAGATCGGCAGTCGCGCACTCAATTTGTTGTCACCAGAAGCGATCGCTGCACCATTGGGAGCAATCAGTGTGACGGTTGCCTGTCCTTGAAATATTGTGGCATTGAGTTGCTGTCCTTGACCGCAATTGAGAACGTACTGACGCTTTTGATTGGGCGCAAGACTGCCACGCACGACCGCAGCGATCGAACCTTCTGCAAAGCTGACCCGTTCCAAACTGACGATCGCTGGAATTTCTGGAGGTTTAGGCGGAGCGATCGGAGGAGGTGTAGGAATTGGAGTGGGAGTAGAAGTAACGGTAACAGTCGCAACTACCGTAGGGGCTTGAGAGGGCGTTGTCGGAGTCGCAGGGGATGAATTTTTGCTTTGAGAGACATTCGATTCAAGCGCGGCTGGATCGCTTTTTAGTGGAGTGAGTTTGGTCAGACCAAAAGCGGCTAAACCTACGGCAATCGTAGAGCCAACCGCGATCGCTGCCCATTGAATCGTGGAAAGCCCTTTTTTCGGTGATGTTACCACAACTGTCGGACGGTCATGGGTGGGATGTAATGGAGTAGGCGTAGTTGGGGGTGCGGCATAAAATCGCTCTTTTGGCTCGATCGACACGGTTGGTAATACAGTTGGTAATGCTGTCTGTGCCAGAGCCAGTATAGCAATCAGTGCTTCCCTTGCCGATGGATATCGTTGCGAAAAGTGACTGCGAATCATCTTGGTTAAGACTTCAGCAAATTCATCGCTGACGGTAGCGCGATCGCGCCAAATCATTTCGCCATTGGCATCTTCGGGTAGACTGTTGGGTTCGACACCCGTGAGAGCTTGGATAGCGATCGCGCCGACTGCATAGATATCGCTTGCCAACTTTGGTTTGCCATTGGCTTGCTCGTCAGGCATATAGCCGGGCGTACCAATCGCCACGGTTAAATTGGTTTTTCCCTGCGAATCGACTTGGGCTTGATGGAACTGCTTCACTGCACCAAAATCGATCAAAACCAGTTTGCGATCCTGATGGCGACGCATGAGGTTAGAGGGTTTGAGGTCGCGATGGATAATATTTTGGCTATGGACAAAATCGAGGATTTCTAAAATCTCAAGTAGCAATTGAATGGTTTTCGGTTCGCTCCAGCGCTCTCCACGCATCATCTCGCGGCTGAGGTCAAACCCATCAATAAAATCTTGAACCAGATAAAACTTGCCATCTTCCTCAAAATAGGCAAATACTTTGGGTAATTGGTCGTGTAGCTGCCCCAGTTTGTAAAGAATCTCTGCTTCTTGTTGAAATAGTCGAATTACCTCAGCATTGGTCGTTTGAGGGTGCAGTCGTTTAATTACGCATTTTGGCTTTGGGGTCACAGGGACATCCAGATCCTCTGCCAAATAGGTCGAGGCAAAACCACCACCACCAATAACTTGAAGGATTCTGTACCGATTCCGAAGTGTTTGTCCGATCTGCATAATTTTCAACAACAATCGTCAATTAAGATCGTATCTGTCTTCATCTTGCTTTTTGTGAGAACTCAGGAGTCCCTTTCAGACAAAGCGTGGCAGGGCAACCACGGGAGGATTGCTCCTACCCGAACAAATTTGGATTTTGTAGGGGCTGTGCCCCTGTGCCAGCCATAGACCTATGCCATGAGAGGAATTCCTTCCACGTAGCATCGGTTAGTAATAAGCTGCTTATTTGCTAACCCTTTAGTTCTATATTACAGCCAGTAATGTAATCTCGGATATTTTTGACTATTGGGAAGGAACCCAACCCTGCCTGCACGAGTTCTGGAATTTGGGCAAGACTTTCAACAATGACATTCGCGAAGTTGTAATTGGGATTGCTACCATACTGTAAGGTCAAATATTCTAATAGTTCTAAGCTGTAATCAGGGAAATTTAGAATATCAGCTATACAAGCCAGTTTAAGAATTTGCTCTGGAGTCTTTAAGGGCATCTCTAAGTCATCGCGAATTAAATCGCGCAGGTAAAACGCATCTCCCCAAAGCATTTGTCCCGAACGAAGTGTTGACCTAATCGGCGATCGAGTACGGAAGCGATAAGATGCAGATATGTCAAACAAAGTAAAGCCATGCTTTCTTAGGAAGATATCTACATCTGCAAACAGGGGTTGATTTACATAAATGTGCGAGAACTCTACCTCTATCTGGATGGCTAGAATACTACGCTCTAAAATCCAGGTGGCTCCTTCTAAAACATCAAGATCTGCACCCTGAACGTCAATTTGCAGAAAGTCAATGGCATTAATTTCTTCTTCTTGGCAGAAAGTATCCAACGTAGTCGTTTCAAGTTCAAAACTAAAGTCTAAATTGACCAACCCTGGAAGCCCCGCAAGCCTTTTTAAATAAGATTCGTTCGGTGGATAGAGCGAACTACACATGGGATGTTTTGTGACATAGAGGGTTCTTTCTTCAATCGATTTCCCCAGTGCCAAAGGAATATGGATTTCATTCCAGTTGATTTGCTTAGATAAAAGGCTTGCATTTGCTTCCTCGCAAGCATCTGCATCCGCATCAAACCCATAGATGGTTAGGTTGGGTGCAAAAATCTGCCAACTGCTACCATAATCATCATCATTAGAAATCTTACGCGAACCAACATTTGCGATCGTGATATGTACGCGATCTAAAAGACCGCTCTGTTTGAGACTTGGTAGAAAAACTGGCATCGTAAATTCTTTAGGACTTACACTTCGACAGCATAGCAGAAAATGAGCATAGACGTTGTTATGCTTCTCTAGATCCAGAGTTGGAACTTTGAAAGACTACTTCATCAAGTTCACGACAAATTCGCCGTTTGAGGATATGTTACTTGCTGTATCCTTCAAACTGCCATCATCCTGATTGGCGATACTGATAATCAGATCGAGTGGGTTACTGCCCACAGCATTAAAGAAGCTAAAGGGAGCGAGATTCACGACACCCAGCGCATTCTGTGAAGTTACCCAAGCGATCGGGCGTGGAACGACAAGATTCGTTAAAAGCTTGTCGTTATCCGATGGAAGATTCGAGTCTGGATCGATATGCATAGGAGTATAGCCAGCGATTGCGTCAAGCGATCTATCTGAACCATTATATCGAAGGCAAGATCTACTGCGCCGTAATTTCAAACACTTTAACTTGTGAGATAAACTATACAAACAATCTAGAATATGAATTGTCGTGGGTAGAAACTCCAAAATTATTCGCGTATCTCCTCAAAATTAGCCAAGTCAGGTCATCACCACCATCCTTTTCCCTCAAACCCAGAAATTAACAGCATTATGTATCAGCTTACTATACTCGTTTTTTTTGGATGGTTGCTGTCCTTGTGCCTGCATGAATTTGGCCATGCGATCGTTGCCTATTGGGGTGGTGACACTTCTGTAAAAGAGAAAGGCTATTTGACACTAAATCCTTTGAAATACATCCATCCAGTCTACTCGCTAGCTATGCCAATGATATTTTTAATGATTGGTGGAATTGGACTTCCAGGCGCAGCAGTATATATCAATGACAGTCAGATTCGCAGTCGTTTTTGGTTGAGCCTGACCTCCTTAGCTGGACCATTAGCGAGTTGCGTCGCTACAATTATACTTGTAGTCATTTACAAGGTTGCGGTTGGTCAGTTGCCGCAAGAAAATTTTATCCAACTTTCTCAGTTGGAATATGTGCATCAATTACAGGATAATGTGTCGCTAAATTTCCAAACAGCGTTTATCTCGAAATATTGGTTTGTGCTTGGATTATCTGTCCTAATTTATTTGCAAGTGTTTGGGGTCATTTTTAATCTTTTACCAGTTCCCACTTTAGATGGGTATGGTGTAATTGAACCTTGGATGACTGAGGAATGGAAGCGAAAATTACAGCCGTTTAAACAATATGCTTTTCCACTTCTTCTCGGCTTGTTTTGGTTTTCACCTGCGTTTAGTCAGAAAATTTCGGGATGGTGTTATCAATTGACGCGGCTTTTGGATGTCGATCTAGAGTATGTTCGAGAAGGATTCGTTTTGTTCCAACAGGCATCTACGCCGCTTGTGGTGGGAGCATTTATTGTGTTTGTAATTGTGCGTCGGATTACAGTTAAAAAACATGAAGCTCTCTATAAGAGTGCATTAGCCGATCGCCGCACAGGAAAGTTAGTTGTTGCACTTAAGAATCTAGAAAAAGCGATCGCACTTCAACCCGATTTCCCAAAAGCACTCTTGCTAAAAGCAGATATTCTGTTTGCGCAACAAAATTATGCAGAGGCAGTCAGTATTTGGGAACAACATCCCCAAGATTTATGGATTCAGCAAAATTTTATTGTAGCGCTGTGGAACCTAAATCGCCTGCAAGAAGCCCTAGATTTAAGCGATCGCATTCTATCTGAAGATCCAAACAACACCTATGTCGGGCAGTTAAAAGCGGCAATATTGAAAGATTTGAATCACCCTGAAGAAGCTTTGGCAGCTTGCGATCGCATTCTTGCTTTAGAACCACACATCATTTATCTTTGGCAACTAAAAGGTGAAATTTTATGGCAACAGAAAAGTTTGGAAGCCGCCTTGAAATCCTATCAAAAGATCGCCGAACTTGATAAAAGATCGATTTCAGCATGGATTTCTCAATCCAAGATTTTGACAGAACTAAATCGATTGGAGGAAGCTCTGGAATGTGGCGATCGCGTTTTACAGATCGACCCGCGCGATCCCGATTTCCTCCATAACTGCGGCTATATTCTCTGTTTGCTCAGACAATTTGATGAGGCAATTCTCTGTTTCGATCGCATCCTAAAAAAGTATCCTAAATATGTCAATGCTTATTACAACAGAGCATGTTGCTATGCTGAGAAAAATCAAGTAAGCCTAGCTATATCCAATCTCAAATCTGCACTTGAATATGGCGATCGCGATCTTAAGGAACAAGCCAGAACTGACGATAGCTTTGCGAACATTCGGGATGCTTTAGAGTTCCAGCAATTGATGGTATGAGGCTAGCGTGCCGACCTCTTTCAAGCTATCTCTTCCGTCAAGGCGATAAATGAGGGAATACAGTCAGATTCTTTTAATTGAAATTTAATTGCTGCGAACGACAAAAACATCAGAAAGTTGGATCAACTTCACGCTACCGTTATTTGCCCGAATCACCGTATAGCTGCGTCCTGCCTTGATGGGAAAGCATTCTTGTTTCGTACGAATGACCGCATTTTCTAAGCAGAGTTTGGTATTGCTCCGCACTGGGTAGCTTACCGAAATACCAGAACCGATTTCAAAGCGATCGGCCCCGAGTTGTAAAGCGATCGGCGATCGCGTGTTGTTATTAATAAAAATTACATCTTGAGAAGAGGCTTTGGCGTCTTGGGCAGCGATCGTGGAGCTGATTCCTACGGATGCAATGCTGAGAGATGCCGTGACTGCGATCGCCTGTAATGTTTGGTGTAACTTCATAAAACTATCTTCCCAGTTTAACTACAAATCGATAACCTTTAAATTCCCAAACTCCCGTTTGTTTTCAGTAGGTTAGCTCAAAAGATTGACTTTGCCATCTATAAACTTGTTCCTACAAGAATTAGTGTAAGTTGCACCCGACAAAATCACCTGTGATTTATATCACGCTAAACCTGTGAACTTAGCAACTTTATCTGTAAAAGGTCTCAGCTAAAGACTTGGGGTTCAGCTAAAGACTTGGGGTTATGTAACCAGCAAACTGTCCCCAAGATTAGCAATACGCAATCTGCGCTTAAGGTACGCATGAGCGTATAAGATCGAACATGGCAAATTAGGTATGACTTTAGTTAGCCTAATGCCAAAATTTACTTGCATTGTTCGTGTCAGACAAGGAATTCAATATGGTCGCAACCTCAGACATCAAAACCGCAGCTCCCGATTTTTGTGAAGGCATTCAGTACTTTGGTGAAGAATTAGAGGGGTTTGAAACCTACGGGCGATCGCCTGTACTCGCTGCCAATAAATCTGCAGTAACTGACCCCAAAGATCCTGCGGCTGTGTTTCAAACCTTGCTTGCCGCAGATGCGCTGCGCTATCTCACGCTTCAGGTTACGGCAAGTAAAGCATCGGGGCATCCAGGCGGCTTTGCTAGTTCGGTTGAGGCCTATGCGTCCTTATTTATGCTCGGACATAAAAATATCCCTACTGAAGTGGGGCATCACGCGCCAGGATTTTATAGTGCGATGTTCCTAGATCGTTCTTTAGAGGACATGGGAATTCACACAGTGACGCAGCTACGCGAGCGGTTTCGCGAAAAGCATGGGTTACTGGGGCATTTATCAGGCTTTATTCCCGGAATCTTGGCTCCCGCAGGACCCCTAGGGCAAGGCGAACATTTTGCCATGGCTGGAGCGCTACTGCACCGAGACAAACTCTTTCCCTTTACGATGGGCGACGGTGGCATGGGCGAACCTTACCCCATGAGTGCGATGGCACATTTCCACACGGCTTATCCCCAAGTTACAAATTTCTTGCCCGTGTTGGTTTGGAACGGCTTTAGCCAAGAGCATCACAGCATGGTATCGACCAAGACTAATGAGGAAATGATTGCCTATTGGTCGGGGAATGGGTTTGAAGAAGTGATTTTGGTGAATGCCAAGGATTTTGACGATCGCGGTCAAACGGGCGAATATGTCGATAGCACCATCTTTTCACTCAAACAACGTTTGGCTTTTACTGAGGCAGTGCTAGTGGCAGCCGATCGCGCCGCAAAATCGGCATTGGGCGGCAAATTAACTGTTCTGATCGTGAAGCAACTCAAAGGGGCTGGCGTTCATGCCAAGGGAGCAAAATCTCACAATCTTTACGCGCATCATACGCTCGACAATCCTGATGTGGTGAATGGGCTCCAGACCAGAGCGCTCTCACCCAGTGCGTGGCAAACCGTACGTTCTAACTTCGAGTATGCCGCAGGTGGTTCCGCCTCGAAGGTAGCTGTAACGGAATCTATCTTACCTCTGGTGGATTTGGGAACCCTGCCTTTAGAAGAATACGCGATCGGAGGAGATCCTAAGGTTTCCACGACGGCAATGGGACAATTGGTGGGCTATGTCGGAAAAACCGATAAAAGATTTATCGTTACCAATGCCGATGGGAATGAAGCCTCTGGCATTGCCAATATCAATCAGGCACTAAAGATCAACCATCCTACCGATGACCCTCTTTACAACCAAACGCCTGGCGGACAGGTTTACGAACCTCTGAGCGAAGATGCCTGCGCGGGACTTGCGGTCGGTTTATCCCTATTGGGAAGTCGCACGCTCTGGTGTTCCTATGAGTCTTTTGCAATTAACGGCGTGCCAATTTGGCAAACTGTAACACAGGCAATGGCAGAACTCCGCCGTCCCACGCCTTCGACCATTTGTCTGTTTACCGCAGGTGCATTGGAACAGGGTCGCAACGGTTGGACGCATCAACGTCCTGAAATCGAGGCCTATTTTGCTGCCATGATGCGAAATGGGAATATCTTCCCTCTATTCCCACCTGATGCCAATAGCATTCAAGTTTGCTATGACTGGGCTTTAGGAACCAAGAATAAAGGGGTGGTAATTACGGCAAGTAAGTCTCCTTTACCAATTCGCACCTCGTTTGCGGAAACCAGACAGGCACTCCAAGATGGCGCAGTAATTTTGCAAGAAATCGCTGGTAATAAAACCGTAGTCTTTGCCGTGATTGGCGATATGACGCTACTTCCTGCCTACGAAGCAGCAAAGCAACTCCAAGCCCAAGGCATCGGTTCCAAAATTGTCTCGGTCGTTAATCCCCGTCGGCTTTATCGCCTTCACGATACGGCTTGGGATACCTGTTCCGAACCTGATGGCGACTTTTTGGATGATGCTGGCTTCATTCGCTTATTCTCTGGTGATGCTCTAATTGGCATTACGGGCGGTGCTTCGGGAATGCTAGAACCAATTATGCTGCGCGCTCAGCAACCCAGAGACACCTTCGCATGGAAGCGCGGCGAAACCACGGCAACTGCGGGTCAACTGATGGAGTTCAACGGCATTACGGCGGATGCTCTAGCGAAACGAGCGATCGCGTTAATTGGATAAGGAGACTATTACCCCACCCTAACCCTCCCCTTGNAAAGGGGAGGGAACNNGATTTCCGATATGCCCTTCAGCTTTTGCCAATAATCCAGTTGCGGCGAAAGAATCGTGCAAGGTCAGATTCTTCTAGAGACAAACAGATGGGACGACCATGCGGACAAGTATGAGGATTGCGGGTTTGCTGCCAGCGATCGAGTAAATTTTGCATTTCTAATAAATCCATCGGCGTTCCATTCCGAATCGCACTGCGGCAGGCTGCTGTTGCCCTTGCCCCCTGTGGTTCAGGTTGTTGGCTGAGTTCTAATAATATGGCGGCACAATCGGTTTGCCCCACAAGAATTGCTGGCAGCGATCGCACCACCCACAAATTTTCGCCAAAGGGTTCGATTTCGATCTCAAGGGCTTGAAGTCTCTCCACGCCCTCTGGGGAGATCCGATCTAAGACAATGGGCGGTGCGATCGCGACGATTTGCCACTGCTGTTCTATTTCTTCAAACAAGACTCGCTCGTGGGCGACATGCTGTTCTACCAGCCACATGCCCGCCGCATGTTCGGCAAGAATATAGGTGTTATGCACCTGAGCCAGCGCCTTTACCGATCGCGTCGAGGGTTCAGAGGTTGGTGAATGGGTGAGATAGCGTTTTTGACCTTCAGCCAAACGTAACAGGGTTCTAGCCCCTGCTGAGTTGCCTACCTCCCGATCGGTCTCAGGGGCGTGCAAAACCTGTGAAATTAATTTACTGACTTGAGATTGCCAATCGCTCAAATTTTGTAGATACACTTCATTCTTAGCAGGATGGCGATTCCAATCGACGCGATCGGGGGGGATACGCAGATGTACGATACAGACTGGATAACGATGGCGCGGCAAGGTATGGGAAAAGGCAGAGAGGACAATCTGCTCCATCTCAGGGAAGGTAACCATTCTACCGTTTACGACAATTTTCACCCACTCAGGACGGCGGCGAGATAAGCGATCGGGCAGTCCGAGCGTAACTTCAATTTGAGCCGTAGAGGTTTGATGATGGGAATCTAAAGATTCAGCGCGAGTTTTGTATTGGGTGGGTTGGGTGGATAAGGAGTTCACTGCTTGAATAGAGCTTGAGGATTCCGTAATGATTTCGCTAATAATTTCGCTACCTGTAGCTAAATCTGTAAACTGAATTGCACTGATGATTTGGGGTAAAATATCCCGAACGTTCCTACCTGCCCAAATCGCAATCCATTCGCGATCGTCCAAGGAGACCTGCCATGTAATCTGCGGATTAGCGATCGCCATCTGATGAATCAAAATCTGGATTTTGCGAACTTGCTGGGCGATCGCAGGCAGTACCTGTAACCGTGAGGGCAATGTGGCAAAGAGGCGATCGACCGTAACCACTGTTCCCAGTGCGATCGCTACGTTTTTAGGATCGCCCAATAGATTCCCCGCATGGTCGTAACGAACTTGCCAGCCTGCATTTTCGGTATGCTTGCGACTGCAAATTTGCAGATCGGCAAGTTGGGCAAGGCTATGTAGCGCTTCGCCTCTAAAGCCCAAACTATCGATCTGTTGTAAATCTTGTTTGTAATGAATTTTGCTGGTGGTGTGGGGGATAGCCGCTTGCTTGAGGTCGGCTAAGTCCATACCGCAGCCATTGTCGCTCACTTGAATGCTGAGCGTATCTGTCCAAATCAAAATTGTCAGACGGGTAGCTCGGGCATCGATCGCATTTTCTGCCAACTCTCGTACCACCGCCGCCAGAGAGTCAATTACCTCTCCTGCCGCAATTAAATGGACGACTTCTGTGGGTAAAGTTTGAATCAATGGCATTATTAACCTGGCAATAGTTGAGCGTGCATTATCCTAACCAGCATAAGCAATATAAGGATGTTGAAAATATTTCTGAATTCGAGCAGGCAATTTCTGTAACTTACGTAAATGCGAAAGCACTCGATTTTTTAACTGTGTCAAGTTACGAGTTGGTGGTTTGGAATGTACTCCCTGTTTGACATCACAGTTGAGGTGTTCCACTGGATTCAATTCTGGTGAATACGAGGGGAGGGGAAATAGTTCGATCTGTGACTTGTGCTCAGCAAGCCACTGCTTCACGGTCTGGGAACGATGTACCAGATGCTTATCGACAATCCAAAACAACTTGCGTTCTGCCTTGCGAATTAACCGTTCTAGAAATACGATGAACACTTCGGTTGTTAGTTTGCAGGTGTAGAGCATGAATCTTATCCTTCCCCAATTGCTGAGACTGGCAATAAAATTCACCCGCACTCGATTCTTTTGACTCAAGTGAATCTCGGGAGTTTGACCTTGGGCATAACCTCGACCCGATTGATCGTCAGAACGCAGTCCAGATTCATCTCCCCAAGCAATTTCTCCATGTTCCTCCTGTGCACGTTGCTTAATGCTTGGATACTCATGCTCTAACCATTGCTTGACTGCGTTTGGGGCTTGCTCATAGGCTCGCTTGAGTGGCTTTTGAGGTGTATAACCCCATCGTCTCAGATATTCTCCCACTGTGCGGATAGGCATTTTTACACCACACTCTTGGGCTATCAATGCTTGTACTGCCCGTCGCGTCCACAGGGCACTATCTATTTGCAATTTGTCTGGGAAATGCTTCTGCATCAACCTTTGCATCTTTATTTCCTCCTCTGCACTCAAGGTGCGTCCTTCCCCTAATTTACGTCTCTAACTACTGTCTTAATTTTTGTACTTCTTCCCATAGTTCCACTATCAAGGCATCTTTCGCCTCTTCCGTTAGCTGTTTTAGGTCGGGAACTTCTTTCATTCGTTAGCTGTTTTAGGTCGGGAACTTCTTTCATTTTTTTACTGTATCAGTTTTGTCGTTTTTGTCAATTTCCCGAGGTTGAGCAATTACGAATTTATTTGTACGTCCGTAGGTAGCCTAAAGAGAGGCTGGGAGTTTCTTTACTAGAAGTATCGCTATTTTCCTAAAATAATCGCATCACCCTGCTCGATCGCTTGCTGAAAGGCTGAGCCAAAATCACAGGCGGCAGGATCGCCGACTTGAATATTGAAATCGAGGGAAACAAGCGCAGGATTGAGTTGAATGGTTGCCAGCCATAAATGCAGTCGCGTAATTTCGACCGATTCGATTGCGCGATCGCAGCCATAGAGATTGTGTTGCAAGATGTGCGAGACTAGCTCAGCCGTTGTTTTCTCAGGCAATTCATCGAGTTCAGCTTCGCGATCGGGTTCGTGGGGTTGCTTGCGTAAAGTGCGAAGTTTTTGATGGACTTGTTCGTGTTCTGCCAATAAAAAGTTCAATGCTGTCACTAAAAAAATGCCTGAGCCACAGCGACGATCTAACACCTTGAGATCGAGCAGATTTTGTTGATGCGATCGCCAATAGGCTAACGTCTCAGCGCGAACAGATTCAGAAGTCGTGTCAGAAGTTGTGTCAGAAGTTGGAAGTGGGGGAGTCGCTTTTTTTAGTAGATATTCCCTTAATGCCACCTTCACAGATTCGCTATGAATTAATGCTTTGGATGGATATCTCGTACTACGCCGCTTGCTCAAATTTTGCATATCTTTTTTGAGCAAAGCTAAATCTTTTACGGCTTCTTCTAAGATGTGTGTTAATACCGTTCTAGAAATATCTTCGTGAAAGTCAAATCGCGTAATTTCTTTGATTTGGCGGCAAAGTTCGTCGCCTACAAATAGCAATTTGTCTAGGATTTTGTCTGACTCAAATAGGCTGATGTGATAGCAAGAAATCAGTTTTCCATGTCTGGTTGTACCCTGATAAATCCAGCTAAAAATGGCTTTATAGTTTTCCCAGATCGGCTGTTCTTGATAGGGGTTGTAAAACTCATAGGCTTCATTGATTAAGCCATCGGGCAGTAAATGGTTGTCTTCGCAAAAGGCAATAAATAAAATGCGATTGAGTAATTTCTGCGCCTTCGCGATCGCTTCCGCATCAATCTGAGTATTCGCCAGTTCGCTAATGCTGCGATCGGTTTCCGATTGGGGGGGTAATTGAGGATTGAGCTGTGCATAAGACTGTTGCAGTCGATAGCGAAAATCTTTAATCAATTGCGCCCGAATTTTACTGTATTGACTGTAAAAATTCTTGGCAGTTTCTATTTCTAGTTGTTGCGAATCTTCTAATAGTTGAAACGTGCGTGAAGGCTCGCTACTTTGAGCTGTGCCCTTTAATAATCTGCGGCGACAGAGAATAAAATAAAAATACTTTAACTCTTCGATGCTCGTGAGCGAGTCTAAATTAAACTGCTGACAAAATAACCCAGAAATATCGCGGTGATAGAGACAAATGGCTTGGTAGGTTACAACAATCAGCCATTCCGTGCTGGCATGTTTGAGTTTGGGCTTACTGTCATGCTGGTTGTTCAGCCAGTTATCCGAATCATTGTCTAGAGGGTTGCCAGAACGATAAAAGATGATTTCTACGACAACTTCTGCCGAGGTTTCTGTAAAAAAGCCAAGAGCGGGCTCTGGACTAAACTCAAGTTCCCATCCGCCTTTGCCTCCATGAAACGGTGAGGTATAGCCGAGAACATCCACAAAAATGTCATGTAAAAATTCGGCATCGGTCTGCTGATTTGGCTCCTGTGCCTCTGCTGCAAAGGTCAGCCATTTCTGAATCTTTTGGTGGCGATTGCTTAAATCCGCAGGGAATCCGAACAAACCAATTCGTCTCGTGACTGGTTTTATGTGGAATAGATCGTAATGCGGCGATCGCTGAATCATTAATTGGTTTTAGATTGCTCAACCTCCGCTGCTACTTCCTGTTGCAGTTGAGCCAACTCTTCGGGAGACATTTCCTCTAAACGCTTTCTCAATACTGCTGTTTTATAGTCTTCTAACTGCTGGTTATAGGTCATGGTCTGGGTCACTGCCCGAAACACATAGGTCGAAATCCAGCCTAACAAACCACCGACTAAGATAACTTGACTCCAAATTCCAGCGTTGGTGGCATCTAAACCAAATACGGAAAAGCCCCAAAAGGCTAAAGCCCCTAGTCCAAAGAAAGCAATTGTAATGGCGATCGCATCAATTCGACGCATGGGTTCTCTCTAAACTCCTCTTTTGACTTTGCCGTAGGTTGAGATTCATGCTGAGATCTACAGACTGAAGTTTATATCTTTCTGGCTTCTGGACGGAAGTTCAGAAATGGAGAGATCAGTAATAGACCTGGGAAAAAGAAAAACACGGTAAAGCACAGAAATGCCCGTTCTAACGAACCTGTTTTATTCCAGCGTGCTTTGAAGTAAAACATCAAAGCTACGGGAATAACTAAAAGGTAAGCACCAGCGATCGCAGTATAAAGCGCAAGGCTAAAAAGTGGCGAAGACAAAAGCGGCGAAGACAAAAGAAATGACATATTTCTTGTGGGTATTTCCTATCTTTAACTTATGTGTATCTTAACAGAGAAATATGTCCTCAGACTTTTTGTTTGTTGAATTAGGGGCAATTCATGAATTGCCCCTACAGCATGGATGCCCGATCGTATAGGGAATTCAAAATAAAATCGTGATTAAGGCTGACGATTAAAATTGCGCCTACAGATACAGTTGCTACAATCCTAGAAACTGAAATTATTGTGAAGGGTGTAGCGATCGTGAAAAATACGATCCCAAATTCTGAATTTAGTTCCTAAATCCCACACACACGCCTGATTTAGAACATCTACCTAAGAGGTTCGCAAGAAAGGACGATCGGTATTTTAGGAACGACTAGAAAAAGATGTATGGTGTGAGAAAGAAGATTGGTGCGCTATTATGACTGCATCCTACCAAGCGAAATTGACAAGCCAAAAGAGGGCAACCCGTGCTTTATCAGATTACTCATCAGATTACCTATAGATATGCGGAGCCAGTGGGTCTAGAGCCTCATACATTACGACTTAGACCTCGCAGTGATAACACCCAAAAGCTACATTCTTTTCGCTTAACCGTAGAGCCAACGCCAGCAGGAATTTCCGAAGCGATCGATCTGGATGGCAATGCGATCGCGCAGGTTTGGTTCCAATCGCCAACCGATCGTCTGATCGTCACAGCCATTTCGGAAGTCGAAACCTTTCGCACTAACCCCTTTGATTTTTTACTTGCACCTTGGGCAACCCAACTCCCCATAGACTATCCTACCTCTATGCTGGTTCAGTTACAACCCTATCTCGGCGGATATCTAGGTGCGATCGCAGGTGGAACGGGGTTCGATCCTGTAGCAGCCCAATTAGCTCAAGAAATTGCTTACACTTGCGATCGCCAAATTGTTTCCTTTCTAGGTACTCTCAACCAGCGCATTTACGAAAATTGTGAATATATACTCCGCGAAACTGGAGATCCCTTTCCCCCATCGATTACTTGGACTCAAAAAGCAGGAACCTGTCGAGATTTTGCCCTGCTGTTTATGGAATGCTGCCGATCGCTCGGTTTAGCGGCAAGATTTGTAAGTGGCTATCAAGAGGGCGACCCCGAATCAGAAAAGCACCTGCATGCTTGGGTTGAGGTGTATTTACCCGCAGCAGGTTGGCGTGGTTACGACCCCACTCAAGGGTTGGCGGTCAGCGATCGGCATATTCCCTTGGTTGCCAGCCCCTTTCCAAATATGACTACCCCCGCTACTGGCAAACTCAAAACTTCTAATGTGCGATCGACAATGACGTATGACTTAGCGATTTTGGCGAACAGGGAGCGAGGCTAAAATCGCTTCGCTCCCTGTAATTGCTAAACAGCTACAAGGAGCAAAACATTTTTAAACGCCAGCGTGACCCATGGCAATTCCAGCGACCAGCATTCCCAAGACCAAGAAAGGTTGAGCGCTTGCCTGATATTTCACATCATTTTTTAACGGATCGCGCAGGAAGTACATATCTTGAAATGTGATTTGAGGAATCACCAGCAACACGATCAAACTGGCGAGTAGTTGTTGTCCCACGGTGACGAGGTAGACAGCAATACCAATTTGAAACACATCAATCATGGTGGCAGAAATCAACGCGGCTTTCTCAATGCCAAACATTACAGGCAAAGACTTTAGCCCCAAACTGCGATCGCCTTCAACGCTCTTAAAGTCATTGACGATCGCAATTCCCAGACCAGCCAAACTATAAAATAGCGTCAACCATACCACTGTCCAATTGAGCGTTCCGAATAAAGCATGACCAGCCCACCAAGGCAGGGCAATATAGCTCGACCCAAGGGCATAGCTACCCAGCCAACCATTTTGTTTGAGTTTGAGTGGTGGGGCAGAGTAGATATAGGACAAGAAAGCCCCACCTACAGCCAGTTTGGTGATGATGAAATCTGTATGCCCTACACCTAGATCGAGTAAGATCGCCACCCCAATCCCCGCAATCAATAAAATCCAAATCTGGGCGATCGCTTGGTTGAGCGGCATCGCACCCGACGGAATCGGGCGATAGGGCTCATTAATCGCATCAATTTCGCGATCGTAATAATCATTCATAATCTGTGTATAGCCTGTGAGCAGGGGCCCTGACATCAACATACACAGCAACGAGGTCAAGACATTGGCAATAGTCCATGTAAACTCACCTGACGAAGCAGCCCCACAAATCACGCCCCACATCAGGGGAATCCAAGTAATTGGCTTCATCAGTTGGAGGCGCAACTTCCAAATCGAAGTTTCTTTGACATCCGCGCCTTTCATACCTAGCATTTGACGGGCACGAGCGTCATTAGAAGGAAGGTCAGGAGTTGGAGAAGACATTTTTAGTTTCTAAATTACTTAACACGTACAGTTCTACTTTAATATGCTGGTGCTAGAGCGCGTTTAGAATCCTATGAAAATCACCTCAAACTTGATGTCAAACTTGGTGCTAAGTCTCAGCGTAAGTGCGATCGCGACCTTTATGCCCTTTGCCCATAATGCTAGTGTCAGTTCTTTTGCCCAACCGCAGCAAAGTTCAAGCCGCAGTTTGCTGGCAAGCACGAATGGGGATCTGATCCCCAGAAAGCTTAGTGATGTCGAGATTAAAAATGTTTTACCCCAAATCACGGGTTGGTCAGTGCTGCATGGCAAACTGCATAGGTCTTTTAAGTTTGTTGACTTTATCCAAGCATTTGGATTTCTGACGAAAGTGGCGATCGCTGCCGAAAAATTAGGACACCACCCCGAAATTTACAATGTCTACAACCTTGTCACCTTTGACCTCACCACCCACGATGTTGGTGGCATTAGTACACTCGATATTGAGCTGGCCAAGCAAATCAATAGCCTTCAAGTGATTTAGCCAATCAATTGGGTTACACGAAGTGCAGAAGTAATGGCTCCTTCATGCAATCCATCGCCCAGATAGGCTCCTGCATGATAGGTGTGATTCTCTCCGTTTGTGTCAACAATTTCATCGCGATAATGAAAAGATTCGACGTTATATAAAGGCGTATGATGCGCTTGAACGTGGATAATCTTTTCTGGATTAATTAGCTCTTCCAATTGAAACGCGAGGCTATATTGCGTTGATGCTGAAATGCCACAGAGCTGATTGAGATAGGCATTATATCCCCATTTGTTACTGGTTTGAAAGAAGTCAAACTCCGATGCCTGTTGAATGCCATAGCGATCGTACATGGAGCGATCGCGATGCAGCACAGTCTGGACAAAGTTCGGTTGCCATGCCGAGAAGCGTTTAATTTCGCTGTCGGTTGGATCCTCTAACAACTTCATAACTTGGTCTGGGGGCGTTGCGAATACCACCTTATCAAATGTGCGGATATCGTCAGGCGATCGCTTAAGGACTACCCCATCAAAATTTCTCGAAATACCCGTAATTTCAGCATTGAGGCATATCTCTCCCTGAAAACGTTCCACAATTTTTTCAATATAGGAGTAAACCCCATGTTTAACCCTGACCCAATCCACAAACACATAATCGCGCAGGGTAGGGATTGCCAACTCCGCTGGAAAGTTATCAATCATTGCCAAAGGTGTGGAATAGCTATACATGGTCAGTAGCTTTAACCAAGTATTCCGAATGCAGTTCTGTTTCAGATGTTGCGCCATGGATTGGTCGTAAAAATCTTGCATTTTTGAGAATTTTATTTGCAGCCAAAAGCCTGCGGAACGGGCATAAAGGGTGTCTAGTCGCAAATATTCGATCCAGCGTTGAAATCCCATAAAGTTTTTCTGGATTGCTGTTGCAGACAAATAATGACTGCCATCCTTGAGAAATAAAGCGGAACCGATGTTAACGGGTTCTAGCTCCACGCCTAGCGCTTGCATGAGATTGATAAAATTTTGAAATGCGGTAGGAAATTCCAGCACGCCATTCTCTAAAATCCGATCGCAGGCAGCATGGTTGGCTGTCACATTTTTATTTAGCGTTTTGATATGTCCGCCTAAACTAGATTGCCGCTCAAACACAGTTACATGATGTCCCATGCGATCGAGCAAGTAGGCGCTGGTCATCCCACTCGCTCCGCCACCAATAACAGCAATTCTCATAGTTCCCCATTATGGTTGGTATTGTTAGAGAGTTAGCCCAAAATCACATCCCCTGATAGGCGTTGATACAATAGCGCTCCTGTCCAGAATGTCGGTGCAAATCCTGGGTAGCCAGAGGACGCGTTACAGAAATAGAAGCGATCGAGCGAAGTTTCGTGGTTGAGTCTGCCCAAGCCCATATTGCGTGGGGTGAGGCTGGAACCATAGGAATTTCCCTCTGGACACCAGCAGAAATGCTCGTTGGTCGTAGGACTTCCCGTAACATGGAAGACTAGATGTTTTCTAAAATCAGGCACATAATGCTTTTCTACCACATCTAAAATCGCGTCGAGAATCTCTTGTTTTTTTTGCCGATAGGCTTGGCGATCGCGATCTCTCAACTGCTTAAAGTAAGCATAGTTGGCAACGGTGAGAAACTCTACAATTTGACAATCTTCTGGACAATCGCGACGCGCTTCTGTTAATAGCGTCGGTGTTGTAATCGCAAAGCTCGGATGGGAATAATCTTGTTGCTCGTACATCTGCGCGAAGGCGGCATTTAAATCTTGATGCTCCGTATGAAAAGTATTCCACTTGCCAAAACCATAATCTCGCAGATCGATATCCTTGACGACACAGTAAACCATGTAGTTAGACGGTGAATAGTCATAGTCAAGCTTCCGCCGCACTTTGGCAGAAAAGCGGGATTCCCCAATCATTTTGGCAGCCTTTTTCGGATCGATATTGCAAATCACCGTGCCGCCTGTAAATTCATGGCTTTGATGGGTAACCAAATCCATTGCTTCAACGCCTGTAACCGCTCGATCGACAACCATAAACTTCGTCACTTCGCGGTTGAGCAACACTTCCCCGCCATGGGATTCAATCACCTTCACTAAAGAATCAATTACATGCTCAAAGTGCTGTGTGGGATAAAATGCACCAGCCTGATAGCCTCTAAACAAAATCACCCAAGCGTAAAACGAAAGCTGTTTGGGAGGTAATAAAAAGTCTGGCCATTGCAATGCTAATAGGGTTTGGGCTGCCTGCGGGAGCTTAAATTTGTCGAATACATCTTGCAGCGTGCTATTGAGATATTGAACCGCACAGAATACTTCGCTAGCATTCTGTAATAGCTGGAGGGGCGCGATCGGTGGAGACAGCTTTTTGAGCCCCTCGCCAGTTTTCTCGACTTCGTTGATAAATTTACGGATTTGAGCAGCAGATTCAGGAAATAGGGATGATAAGCGTGGAATTAGAACCTCTGGCTTTGAGGGGATGTCCAAAGCGTAATTAGGCATTCGCATATGGTCAAAACCCTGCGGATCGTAACGTTCAAAGGTTACATCCCGTTCCAAACCCAGCTTTTTAAGGACGCGATTGACGGTATAACCTTCGCCGCAATCCCAAACATAGTGAAATTGGGCATTGAAGGTATATTTCTTAGCCATCGTAAAGGTATGACCAAAGCCACCTGCGTGTTCGTGGGCTTCCAGCACGCGTACGGTCTTTCCAGAATTTGCCATGAGGGAACCAAATACTAATGCTGATAAGCCACTACCGACGATGAGGTAATCAGTTTGCATAGGATTATTTCCTCCGAATTTCCCCGTCAATTAATACCAAATCTCTCTTAAATTTACGGCAAATCGATTTTTGGGTTCCACACTCTGCGTGGGCTTGTCAAAAAGATGCGTTGCATCTTTTTTTGAAAATGGTATTAGCTAGATCGCTGCCTCTGTCAAATTGGCGCAAGCTAGCAAATTTGCATCAAAATAAAGTCCTGCTACTAAAAATCATAGACGAGGCAATGGTGGAATAGCGAATAAGTCCTAAAGATTGTAATGAAAGCATTCAAATCGTTACAAAAATTTCGCAGTTCGGGCTAAAAAGGCGATCGCTTCAAAAACAGCTCTTATGAGTTGATGATTTCTGGCAAGGCTACATCTGTTTTCTGCGGAGGTGCGGGGAGAAAGGGAATACTTGGCACGATCGCATGCAGCGCTGTTTCGGTGGACTCAAAGCAGTTTTCTTGACCGATTTCTGCAAGCAGCCCGCTACGCTCTAGCAGTTGCTCTACTTCTGGGCGCAGGGCGCTAAATATTAGCTGGCAACCATGGCGCTTGAGGTCGCGATAGATTTCTTCTAGCGCGACGAGCCCAGTGGTGTCCATAATCGGAACATAGCGCATTCTCAAAATTAAATATTTCACATCTGGGGCATCTCGTAGAAACGAGACAAATTGCGCCGCAGCACCAAAGAACATGGGGCCATCTAACCGATACACGGCAATCTGCTTGCTAAACTCCAGCGGTACACCAGGGGGAAACACGCTCTCTTCTGGCATTTTTACGAGACTCAGTTCGCTCATGCGCTTGATAAACAAAATTCCTGCCGCAATCAGTCCCACTTCGACCGCGAGTACCAAATCAAAGCAAACCGTAACGAGCCAAGTCAACATCATGACGGAAAAGTCGGCGTAGTTCGTATGTACTAAAAAGCCGATCGCTTTCCATTCCATCATGCGCGCGCTCGTCACCATTAATATGCCAGCGAGTGACGCAAGAGGAACCTGTGACGCAAGAGGAGCCAGTGCTAAAACAATTACTCCCAAGGCTAAGCCGTGAATCACGCCCGAAAGACGGGTCTTGCCGCCCGATCGCACGTTAACGGCTGTCCGCGCGATCGCACCTGTAGCAGGAATGCCCCCAAAGAATGGGACGACGATATTAGCTAATCCCTGTCCGATCAGTTCTCGATCGCTGTTGTGGCGATCGCTGACAGTCAAACTATCGGCAACCACTGCTGAAAGCAACGATTCGATACTACCTAATGCTGCTAGAGCGATCGCGGGATTAATCAATTCTCGAATTAGCCCAAAATTATCCCAATGGGGAATGAAATGTGGCATCGGTAATGATTGTGGAATCACGCCAATTGTTGGCACATCTAAATGCCAAAAGGAAGCAACCAATGTGGCTACAACCAAACCCACCAAAGAGCCGGGAATGGATTGATTGATGCGATTCCAGAATAGCTTGGTGGCGATCGTCAGCACAGCCAATCCTGCTGCTGCCCAGTTGATACCTTCCAAATGTATTACCGTTTCCCAAAAGGCAGGGAGAAAATGCTCTTGACGCGGCAACTGTAAGCCAAAAAAATTGTTTAACTGACCGCAAAAGATAATTACGGCAATCCCGTTTGTAAATCCTGCGGTAACGGGGTAGGGAATAAACTTCACCATCCGTCCTAGTTTGGCAACGCCCAGAGCCACTTGGATAATGCCTGCCATTACGCCTGCGATCCAGACTTTCTCAATGCCATACTTGGCAACGATGCCCACCAGCACAACCGCCATCGCGCCCGTCGGTCCCGTGATTTGTACGGGAGATCCGCCAAATACTGCTGCAACAATCCCTGCGACGATCGCGGTATAAAGTCCTGCTTTGGGCTCTACACCACTTGCTACCGCAAACGCCAATGCCAGAGGCAATGCCACCACTGCTGCGGTGAGTCCGCCTGCTAAGTCTCCTCGCCAATGAGAAAACAACCCATGGGGGCTGAGGAGATCGCGCTCCGTTGTATTTGTTTGTGTCATGTTCTCCTATTTGATGCGATGAATTTCGTGACTTCAGCTTTTACCGCAATTCTCATATTTCAACCCTAGGGTTTCCTTGAAGCATAAGAGCCAAAACTACTTCAGCGCCAATATAGGGACGAACGACGATGGAATTTTTTGTGACTTCCCGAATGCGATCGCACTATTCCTTGTACTTCTAACAGGCGATCGTTCGTTTTTATCGCTAAAATCTCCAATGTCGGGCGGATTGCAAAAACCTTGGTGCAGAAATGTAAGAGGCGATCTTCAAGGGGATTGCAACGTTTTGCATCTCCCTCTAGTATAACTAAGCGGATCGTCGCTAAACGGCACAGCCAGCAGAAACATGGTGCCATTTTCCTCAAAGAGAACGCCAGAAGACATCCGCAGCAAATCGCGAACGATCGATGCATCTAGTCCTCGGTCTTTTAACTCAGGTAAATATTGAATCACCCGATCGTCGATACTTCAGTCGTTGTCAGTTCAGCAAGAACTGGTCGATGGTCTGACGCTTCCTGACCAGATGGTTCCTCTATAATCGTGGTCCAAGAAAGATGCGGCAGTCGATCGGAGCGCAACCAGATGTAATCGAGCCGTACAGGGATCTGTGCTGGAATGAACGTACCACATCTCCCCGACCCGTTCTGAGCCAAGACATCGATGTAGCCTGCCTGCTCGATTTTACGTGCAAGTTGAGGTCCCTCTGGTGAGTTGACGAGATGCTTGGCAACTTCGGGCAGATTACTCAATGCAGCATAAGCTTTAGGATGGTGCTCATACTCGCGAGGATTGATGCAGTTAAAATCTCCAAGAATCATATCTGGGCGACTGCCAGTTTGCTCAAACCATTCAAGCAGCTCTGCAAACTGGGCTTGCCGAGTTTGCTCGTCTGTGGGATCGAAATGAGTGACGACAATGGAATAGGTTTGACCGCTTCTCCAAGCAATACGCCCCTCTAAAAAGCCCCTTTGTTTCTTCCCAGGAATAGATGAGAAAAGCCCAGAGACGGTGGATAAGAAAGGATAGCGACTCAACAAAGCATTCCCCGAGGCACCCATCGCAATATCGCCAGGAGACTGCCAAGGTCGTTTTGCAGCAAAGGCAACATACATCCCAAGTTGCTCGGCAAGAAATGAAAGCGCCGTGCTAGTTTCCATGGCAACTGGATGATACACCTCATTCAAACCGATTATGTCAGCCTCAGTGCTTTTGAGTAACTCAACCAACAGCCCTAGGTTCATTCGATCGCCAAGGGTGCGCCACCCATGTATGTTGTAACTGAGTATACGCATAACTTATGAATTGCTTCACAGTGGAGACAAATTTACACGAACATCGTTCTAAAGATAAATATTTTTAGTATGTAGATTTATAAAGCGATGGTTGGCTGTAGTTACTGCCAAAAACTGGGGTGGGATCAAGTCCTGTAATTTGGCGAAATTGGGAAGGTGTAATTTTGGGAGCGATCGCACCATATTCCCAAGATTTTAATTGCTCGTGAACCTTTTCGATAAAGGCAATGCCTTTAATTAAGGGGATTTGAAGCCAACTCTGTACCAAGATTTCAATCAGAGCTAATTCGATTAAGGGGGGAGGATAGGCGATTAACAAGTCTTCTAAATAGTCGCTAAAATCATCAAAAACATCACCATATAACTGGTAACTTTCGATAATATGCTGCACCCGTTGGCGACTAATTTGCTCCCATATTTCCATAACTTGCCTTAATTAAGGAGTAGGTTATTCTATAGCAAAGTAATGCGATATATCCTATTAGTATAATCTTTGATCAACACTTGTAATGATTCCTCAGAAATTAAGAATTAAAAATTTCCTGAGCTATCAACAACTGACCCTTGACTTTAGTGGATTGCATACTGCCTGTATATGTGGTGCTAACGGTTCTGGCAAGTCGTCGTTGTTAGAGGCGATCGCATGGGCAATTTGGGGAGAAAGTCGCGCCGAAACTGAAGACGACATTATTCACATTGGGACAAAAGAGACACAGGTTGATTTTGTGTTTACCTCTAGCGGTGAAACCTATCGCGTCATTCGGACAAGAGCTAGGGGAAGTGCCAGTGTTTTAGAGTTTCAAATTAAAAGTGAAGGGCAATTTAAATCCTTAACTGAAAGGGGGCTGAGAGCGACGCAGCAGGTGGTTTTGTCCCATCTCAAAATGGACTATGACACCTTCATTAACTCCGCCTATTTACGACAGGGGCGAGCCGATGAATTTATGCTGAAACGCCCGAGCGATCGCAAGCAAATCTTGGCAGAAATGCTGTGTTTGTCGCAATATGATTACTTAGCCGAACGCGCAAAAGATATTTCTCGTACTTGCAAAGGTGAGGCAACGGCTTTAGAGAGTTATCTAGCACACATCAAACAGCAAATTTTGGCAGGAGAAGCGATCGCGCCGCAGTTAGAAACCCTCAAAATCGAATTGGCAAATTGGCAATTATCTTACGAACAAGATCGAGCCCAATTACAATTGCTTGAAACACAGCAGCAACAGCAGCAAAATTTATCCCAACAATGCCATTGGAAACGGCAACAAAAGGCACAAATACAGACAGAGATCGAGCGACTACAACAACAAATTGCCACACAACAACAGCAACTTAAAACGCTCACTGCCCTACTAGATCGACAAGAAGCGATCGCCCAAGCCTATGCCAACTATCAGCAACTCTGCCAACAAGAGACCCTGCTCAATCAAAAACTACAGCAACATCAAAAGGCGCTCAGTCAGCAAACAACCCTCAATCATCAACTCACTAATCAAAAAAGCGAACTCAAAGGGCAATTACGCCACAACCAAGCGCAATTAGAATCTCTGTTGCAACAGCAGCAGGAGTTGCAGAATATTCTCAACCGAGCCGCAGATATTGAAGCTGCCCATGCCCAACTGTTAGAAGCAAGAACAAACCTACAACGCATTGAAAAATTACAGGCGGAATCATCGCCCCTGTTACAACGTCGCCAAGTCTTACAGCGCAAAATCGATCGAGATGCCGCGAAACTGACCGCCAGAGTCGAAGAATTTAAGCGTAGCCGTCAACAGTTTCAAACCCAACACCAGCAATCGCTTCAGATTGCCGAGACTGCCCAAAAGCTAGAGCAGCAGATTGTGGCGCTGCAAAAAAAACAGGTCTATCAGCAGAGAGTTCACGATAAGGGGCTGGAACGGCGTGATTTTTTAGAAAGACTCAAAACCCGCTTGGCGGACTGCGAACAAAAATTTGAGCGACTGCATTCTAAAATGTCGCAATTGGCAGAACCCAATGCGCCCTGTCCTCTGTGCGATCGCCCCCTCGATGAAGCCAACTGGACCTTGGTACAGCGCCGACATAGCCAAGAGTCCAAAGAGATTCAAGCTGAGATGTGGTTGATTAAAGAGCAGCAGTCAGCCTCAGATTGGGAAATTAAGGTCTTGCGCGAAGAATACCGTCAACTGAATGTAGATCTGAGTCCTCTGCCACAGCTTTTGCAACAAAAGGGAACGCTACAAGCTCAATTGCAAGCTGGTTTGGAGGCGCAACAAAAGGGACTACACCTCGAACAAGAGATCGCCAAACTCAAGCTGAGACTGGAGACGAACGATTATTGCCGAGAGAGTCAAAAGGAACTAGAGATTGTCGAGCACAGTTTAGTGCGTCTCAACTACGATGAAAAGAATCTTGCCCTTGCCAGAGGCGAAGCCGATCGCTGGCGATGGGCAGATGTGAAGATGGCAGAGTTAAAAAATGCCCGACGGCAAGCCGAAAACCTCGCTCAAAAAATTCCAGAATTACAAACCAGCATTCAGCAACTTCAGGATCGCTTAGATCGCAACCTGATCGATCTGAAATTGCAGCACCAATTGGAACAGTGCGATCGCGCCCTCGCCCAGATTGCCTACGATCCCAACCACCATCAACAGATTCGCGCTCAAAAGGAAGAATCCACCCCCGCTTTGCTGCGGTATCAAGAACTCACCCAAGCTCAGCAGCAATATCCCAGCTTACAACAGCAATTCCAACAGTTCCTTAAGTTAGAAAGCGATCGCCGCCAAGAGCTACAACATCTTCACTTGGAAATTGGCGAATTGGAGAACCAACTCAGCCAGTTTAGCGATCGCTACGACATGGAGATCCCAATACTGAAAGCGAAACTGCAACAAGCGCGATCGCAAATGGACGATCTAATTGGGCAGATTGGTAGTCTCCAACAGGCGCAGCAGCAAGTGATTCAACTAATCGAACAAGAAAAGGAAACGATCGCCAAACTCGAAAAAATTCGCTATCGCCAACGACTGCACCAAGAACTGCAACTTGCCTTTGGTAAAAATGGAATTCAGGCTTTGATGCTCGAAACGGTATTGCCTCAGATTGAAGCGGAAGCAAATCAGATTTTGGCACAACTAAGCGACCATCAATTGAACGTGCGGTTTATTACCCAGAAGGCAGGGAAAAAAGCAGATAAGGTAATTGAAACCCTAGAAATTGAAATCGCCGATAGTCGAGGTACGCGCCCCTATGAAACCTATTCGGGCGGGGAATCCTTTCGGATTAATTTTTCAATTCGGCTTGCACTCTCGCGGGTCTTAGCACAACGTAAAGGAAGTTCGCTGCAAACATTAATTATCGACGAAGGGTTTGGTAGCCAAGATCGAGATGGCTGCGATCGCCTCGTAGCAGCGATTAATGCGATCGCTCCAGATTTTGAGTGCATTCTCGTAATCACCCATATGCCGCAACTAAAAGAGGCGTTTAATACCCTGATCGAAGTCACCAAAACCGAATCAGGCTCAGTCATTACTTTAGTTGGGTGAGGATCTTAGGAGATTTCCAGTACCAAACCCGTGGGACTAGGGCTACCACGGGGAGATTGCCCCTACTGTAATCAGGAGCTTTATATTGAGTCAACTTCATCTTGTCCTTGCCGTAGTTGACGAATCCGCAAGCTAATTCCTAGCGTGACCTGCTTCATAATCCAATAAAACACAGAGATCAGGACGAAAGCGATCGCCATAATCAGCAAGGGAAGCTTTGAGGTCAGCGAATTAAATGATTCGATCAGTAGAGTTTTGGGTTTGGTGACTAAATCCCAGCTATTAAAGCGCATAAATCGCCCCATATAGACCCCCATCGTGCAGATCGCATGGATGGAAAGTTCAGCATAGAGAATATGCAGCTTACTTGCGCCTTGCCGCTTGAGATAACTCCCCAAATTGATTAACGAAATCACATAAGCCTCAAACCCACTCAAGATTGCGAACAAATGCAAGGGAATGAGAATGATTGTGACGATCCAAACAGAATAACCATCCTGAATGGCTTTAATCAGATGGATAACATCCGTCAGTAAATAGGGAGCATTGGGAAGGAAGGCAATAAAAATGAGACTACCCAACCACCACAACCACGATCGCTCCCGCACATTTCTATAACGAAAGAGCCAAAAGCTGAGTGCGAGGGGAATAAATGCTAGAAATAGATTCCAAGCGATCCAACCACTATGCTTATCTAATGCCTCTGAAATATCAGTCAAGATCGGTCCCATCGTTTTATATTCTCACGATCGATTTCACTATTGTAATCAAAGCAAAAGTCTCGCTTCCTTGATAATTAGGATTCGAGCGCAACACCCAATCAAAGCGGAGTATTTGTCCCTGCCGAAGATCGAATGAAAATTAAATCTACGACGATAATCTTTGACTAAAGGATTGACGAAATGTTTCAGGATTGGCTGTGATATCTGTAAGGGCGATCGCTTGCTGCTCACCCGTTGCCAACCACTTCAGTTGTAGCTGACCTGATACTACCTCAGATTCCCCAAGGATCAGTGCTGCTTTTGCCCCCGCACTGCTGGCGCGTTTGAGCTGCTTATCAAATTTTGCCCCACTCAGATCGAGTTCGGTAATAAACCCCGCACGACGCAAGCTTTGCGCCACAAATAATGCCTTTGCCTCAGCAAGCTCACCCCTAGATACGAGATAAAAATCAGCCCCAGGAGCAGACCTTTGGGATAGCTTTTGCAGCAATAATACCAAGCGTTCCAAGCCGATCGCCCAACCTACCGCAGGCGTATCTGCCCCACCTAACTCCGCCACAAGGCGATCGTATCGACCACCGCCACAGACAGCGGACTGCGCCCCTAACAGGGTCGATTGAATTTCAAAAGCTGTGTGGGTATAGTAGTCTAGCCCTCGGACTAGACGGGGATTGAGCCGAAAAGCAATGCCTAAATCCTGTAAGAGCGATCGCACGCGCTCGAAATGCTTTTGCGATTCAGCACCCAAATAATCGAGAATGCTAGGCGCCGACTGTACGATTTCTTGGGTACGTTTGTCCTTGCTATCGAGAATTCTTAAGGGGTTACGTGTCAAGCGATCGCGAGAATCGGCATCGAGTTCTGCTTCGTAGGGAGTGAAATAGTCCACCAGAGCGCCACGATAAGCAAGCCGATCCTCAGCATTTCCCACAGAATTTAAATCCACGACCAGATCGGTAAGTCCTAACTCCGTTAAGAAATCGCTGGCGATCGTAATCACCTCAGCATCAGCACGGGGATCTTTGCTACCTAAAACCTCCACCCCTAACTGGTGAAACTGGCGCTGCCTACCTGCTTGAGGTCTTTCGTAGCGAAACATTGCCCCTGTGTACCACAGTCGTTGTACGCCGCCTTGAGCAAATAATTTATGCTCGATAAAGGCTCGTACCGCACCCGCCGTGCCTTCGGGGCGGAGCGTTAAAGAGCGATCGCCTTTATCGACAAAGGTGTACATTTCTTTGCCCACAATATCTGTCGTTTCCCCAATGCCGCGGGCAAATAACTCCGTTGCCTCAAAACTTGGCGTGCGAATTTCGGTATAGGCAGCTTGGGCAAGAATGCGCCGTGCTACGGCTTCAAGGTGCTGCCAGTCATAAATTTCTGGAGCCAAAATATCGCGCGTACCGCGTGAAGCTTGAATGGAAGACATAAACGAGATGAAGCGTATTTTTTAGTATGTAGGGGCAATTCATGAATTGCCCCTACGATTCTGAATCTTTACAAATTACTTTCTTGGAACTTACTAACCAATAATTCAGACAGCGTAGGCTCGAAAAGTTTGGGTTCGGCAGTCCATCTACCGTAATGGCTCAAAATTTCCTGTACAAGATGATACAAACTTTGAGATACCGCTCTTGGATAATGTAACCACATCCCCGAAATCTGACTAGCAGCATAGTCAAAAGTCGGACTATCTTGCCAAATCAGCTCGACAGATATGGGATCGACCTGCGCTAGATGTGCGGCTAGCTCCCGATACATCGCTAACGAAATATCGGGACTGTAAATGACTTTACATTTCTGATCGATATCAGGCACTCTCTAATCCTTCCATGATCAAAGATGAAGTCACAGAAGGTACGGCAACTTGGGACTTCGCTGGTTGAGCTTTTATATTTTGAGGTCTGGAAATGCTACAACAATTTACTTCATCAAGGCAAACCTTTCCCCATTGCAAAGCCCAGCGTACCAGTGCCACGCGGTTATCTGTTTGGGTTTTATTTAAAATATTGCTGATATGGTTGTCTACCGTGCGTTTGCTAATTGCCAATTCGACGGCAATATCTTGGTTTGACATCCCTGCGGCTACCAACTCAATCACCTGAAGTTCGCGCTCAGATAGGGCGATCGGGCTATTACTTTGTGGCTGATGGAGTTCGATAGTGTTGGTCATGGTAGCGACTATTAAAGACTAGGTTTTCCGTAACTAACTGTTAAGTATTATCCATTAAATTCTGACAATTGATGAAAATAAGTTATAGGACTTGTCCTATAAAACTTTTGCTATCGGACAAAAACAGGTCTAACTGCAAAAGTATCTGCCCCCTTAAAGCTTGAGTCAGATTTTTCTCAAAATTATCAGAACTGAAAATACGGTCATGATTGACCGCCGTTAAAGATTTCATTGGGATCTTGTAATGAGTATAATTTCTTATCTCTAAGGATGTCAATGCGTTGGGATCGTGATATTTCTAGGCTAAAAGGCTTTCTAACCATTTGGGTGGAGATGGGATGGGATTTCCCAAGCGATCGAGCAAAATCCATGCCACAAGATGTACCAGTAATTGATACATCAGATTGCTAAAAACAATCCCCCCCACCGCTAAAGCCTGGATTACAGAGAGTTCTGGTTGGTCGAGCGAACCAAATAGCTGCATCAGCCAACTGACAAAACCAGTCATTTGTACGGTGGCATAGTTCCAAAGATTTTCGCTTACCAATAAAGACAAAAATAAAATCTGAAACGCCGTACCCAATGCCCCAACTATGGTAGCAAACGATAGCGAGATCCCCCAAGGCACTTTGTGACGCCACAGATACCCCAACAAGACTCCTACAAGTCCATGAGGGAAAATATACTGAATGCTGCGAATGGGTCCCATCAAAACGGATAGTAAAAGCGCTGTTACGATCGTGGACATCCAAGCGGCACGTTTGCCCCACCGCAAATATGCCAAGGCGATCGGGATTGGAAAAAACATCCGCAAGAACGGACCTAAGGGAAAGTAGAAATTGATCAAAAACAGCATGGCAGTTGTACTGGCAAGAAATGCCGTTTCTACCATGACCAGAGAACTCGGAGGGTTGGGCTTGGGCATAGGGTGGGTCTGATCGATCTTTGAGGGATCTAGGAGTCCGTGGATTCTGGTGTGGTGCGATCGCGTGGCATGGGGTTTCGGATCGTGTCCAAAAATTCTCGGCGCGAACCGTAGAGCCACCATAGACCAAATATGCCAAAAGCGATCGACGCTAAACTAATCACCTGCGCGATTCGTAAAGGGCCCAGCATCAAACTATCGGTACGCAGTCCCTCAATCCACAATCTACCTGCGCTATAGGCAATCAAGTAAACCATCACCATCGTGCCTGGTTTTGCCTTGGGAAAGCGGGTAAACACCACAGCTAATAATGAAAAGACCATGAGGTTCCACACCGACTCATACAAAAAAGTAGGGTGATAATAGGCTTCGGTAAAAGTTGCAGGTGGGCGGCGATCGGGAGGGATCAGGAGTTTCCAAGGTAAATCTGTGGGCGTACCAAAGGCTTCGGAGTTAAAGAAATTCCCCCAACGTCCGATCGCCTGTCCTAAGATCAGGGATGGCATCACCAAGTCCGCTAGTTTCCATACCGACAGACGATTGCGCTTGGCAAAAATTATGGCAGCAATCACACCACCAATGATTGCACCGTGAATGGCGATACCACCTTCCCAGATCGCAAAAACCTTATACCAAGGCTGGTATTGAAAGCGCTCAAACCAAGCAAATAAGACGTAATAAAGTCTTGCACCAGGGATTGCGCCAATTACCAACCAAATCACCAAATCTCCCATAATATTGGGGTCAATGCCTCGCTTTTCGGCGAGTTTTTGGGCTAGGAGCGTACCAAGAATTACAGCAGAGGCAATGAGTACGCCATACCAGCGAATTGTCAGAGGTCCAAGGTTAAGTAGAACTGGTCCAGGTGAAGTGAACTCAAAGGCAAGAGGCAAGATATTGAGCATATGCATGAGTCAGTCCTAAATTCGTTGGACTAAAGTCAGAGGATCGAACGTTTTAACTATGAGATCGTAACAGAGCTTGCAGTCAAGCTTGCGAGAAAAACTAAATCAAGAGTTTGGGTGGGATCAGTAAAAATAGCAGACAATTCGCCGCGATCGCTTCTTGTTCGGGGACGGCTAGACCAATAACGCCAGCTTTTTTGAGCACTAAGGTACCTTTTGCCTCGCCCCAGATTAATAACTCTGCCCAAGCACTCAGATCGGGTTCGTGACCAATGAGCCCCAAAGAGGAGCGTGGAGAACCATGCTGCTGGCACCAAGTTTGAAACCAGCTCAGCCATTGCTCAAAATCGCCACTGGGCGCAAGTAGTTCCGAAGTTAGCGGATCGGTGTTAAACACGTCGCCAAAAATATCAGCCGTTTGTCGCGCTCTCACCAGAGGACTTGTTTGCATTAGATCGAAATGCAATCCCAAACTATGGAGGCGTTTGGCAACTTGCCGCGATTTCTTTTTGCCTTCGTCTGTTAAAGGGCGATCGTCGTCATTAGGATATGTGCCCCGTTCTTCGGCAATCCCATGGCGAATTAAATAAAGACTGGTCATACGGTTTGGTTATCAGTTGTCAGTTGTCAGTTGTCAGTTGTCAGTTGTCAAAGAGGCATCTGGTAGGGGCGAAGCATTCGGGCATCAATCTCTATAAATCCAGATAAGCCTCTCTCCTAAATGCTTTGCCCTCTATATACAGAAACAGGTAGTTTCGCTAGAAGGCTATCAAAAAGTCCTTTACCATCAGTATTGCCGAGCACGGTATCCGCTGCGCGTTCGGGGTGAGGCATCATACCTAAAACATTGCCTTCGCGATTGCAGATGCCTGCAATATTGTTCAAAGAGCCGTTAGGATTACCCGATCCATTGACCTTGCCTTGGGCATCACAATATCGCCAGACAATTTGGTTATTGGCTTCTAAAGATTTCAGCGTGTCTGGGTCGGCATAGTAGCAACCCTCACCATGCGCGATCGGAAGGCTAATGACTTGATCGGGCTGATAGGCATTTGTCCAAGCCAGATCGTTACGCTCTACCCGCAAAGGTACGCGATCGCAAATGAAATGCAAATCTCGGTTTCTCACTAATGCCCCAGGTAGCAACCCTGACTCAGTAAGAATTTGAAATCCGTTGCAGATTCCCAGAACATACTTGCCTTGAGCGGCATGCTGTTTGACTGCTTGCATCACAGGGGCAAAGCGGGCGATCGCACCGCAGCGTAGATAATCCCCGTAACTAAAGCCCCCTGGGACAACGATCGCGTCAATATCGCTGATATCGGTTTCTTCATGCCAGATCATGCGCGTCGGCTGCCGCATAATGCCACTTGTAACTGTGACGATATCGCGATCGCAGTTAGAACCAGGAAACACTAAAACACCAAATTTCATGATTTGTTTTTTGCTAGTTTTGTAGTTGTTCGTTATTTTTTAAAGATACGCCCAATGAATCTTGGGTTAATCTAGTGATTTAGCCAGAAATTATGATTTCGTAGCGAAAATTTCGATCTCATCAATTGCTTTGTTCTAATGTGTAATCTGCTAATGCATTCAATTTTCCCTAATTCTTTGTATCTCAGCTGTTCTTATTTTCTCATCGTGTTTACATAGTGCTTCTCTGCCATTATGACCCTTAATTTATTCGGAAATCTTAAACAAGCTCTGCAGTGGGTACAAAAAACACCAGAGCGATCTGTTGCCGAAGCCTACCAAGCTGCCGTTAATATCAAGAAAATCGAGGACGAATACTTTAATGGAAGTGAAATCTCAAATTTAGCTGGCTATAGTGAAAATACATTCAGCTTATTTCAGATTCAACTCAACAAATATCTCAGTACGATTGATGTTAGTCTGGCAGCCTATAAGGTTAGCGCGAAAATGCCCTACTGCTTACCTGTTAGTGATGTCAGTCAAATATCAAAACCGCTCGGGAATCCAAATCTTGATGACAACGCACCTTCTCTTACGCAGCAATTGGCATTTATTGACTTCATGCTGTCAAGATATCGCCTACCAACAGAAACGAATGATATTGCCATTGGAAACTCAAGTTCGATCCAACTCTTAGATATTAAAGATGAGCTTGATTCAAAGTCGAAGAAAAAGGGTAAATTTTCACTTTATCCCAACAATAGTCAAACCAATGGAAAACCACCCAAAAAAGATGATGCTGTAGTTCCAATTGAAAATAGTATTTTACCTGGGTCTTTCTTTAAAGCCTTCGATCGCATTAAGCGTAATGTCAGTTCTTCCTATAGCAACTACGAGCAAAATATTGTTGATGAGCTTCGCCAGTCAAGAAGACGCATCAATGCTGCTCTCAAATATCTGGCATTTTTAGTGATCACGGTTCTAGCTGTTCAATTTTTATCGAAATCACTGGTTTATAGCCCCTTGCTTGACTATTGGGTCGGGAATCAAGGGACTGAAATTAAATTTAGTGCCAGCATGCAAGAAAGAGCCTTTAATAGCTTTAAAGCAGTAAAAGAAAGGCTAGAGTTTGAACTATTAATCTCTAAAGCGGTGGCGCTCAGTTCCCCTCCCAAAGAGCTTGAGAAGCCTCCTGCAAATAATTCTCCCAGTGAGAAAGAGAATCCCACGATTAACTCTGGGACAAATAACGAAAAAGAGAAGCCCTCTACTACTTCCACTGCCCAAAAGGAGCAAGGGAATGAAAAGGGTAAAGAATCGGTGAATGCGGAAGAAGAATTTGAAAAACGCCTGCAACAGGAATCCCTAAAAATCCTCAAGGAATTTAACCGTTCTAGCTGGGAAGGAATTAAGAATCTTTTAGCTGACTCTACTGCTGGCTTTGTGTTTTATTTTATCGTAATTTCTGGCAGAAGGCAGCTAAGGGTAATCAAAGACTTCTTTGATGAAACCATGTATAGTCTCAATGACAATGCTAAGGCTTTTCTAATTATTGTTTCAACAGATACGTTTGTCGGCTTCCACTCAAGTGAAGGTTGGGACGCCTTACTTATAGTCCTTTTCGATCACTTTGGTTTGCCTGAGAATAAAATCTTAACCATGGCCTTTATTTCCACCGTTCCCGTATTTCTTGATGGTTTATTTAAGTTCTGGATCTTCCAATATTTGAACCAATCTTCACCATCGACTGCGGCAATCTATAGTGAGATGAATGAGTAAGCAATTTTCTCTGCCTAGAATTGTAAGGGCAATTCATCAATTGCCCTTACATACAAATCAAATAGAATTGCGATATCTCACCTATAGGGCTTGATTCAACTTATCGGTTATTAGTTGATTGGTTGCTTGAGGCTCAGCCCGTCCTTGGGTTTTTTTCATGGTTTGACCGACAAAAAAGCCTAGCAATTTTGTCTTGCCCGCACGATATTGCTCGACTTCCTTGGGGTTCTCGATCAGAATTCGATCGATGATTTTCTCTAAATCTGCACCCGCTAAGACCGTTAATCCTTTCTCTTGCACGATCGCTTTCACAGAGCCCCCCTTGGTCAATAATTCAGGCAAGATATCTTTAGCGATTTTGCTACTAATAGTTCCATCGGCGATCGAGGTAATTAATTCCGCTAAGACTATTGGGGTAAGAGGTAGATCGGCAATTTTGAGCTTGTTCTCGTTGAGATATGCCGTAATATCGCCCATAATCCAGTTAAAGGCTTGTTTCGGATCGATCCCTAATTTCACAACCGCATCAAAATATTCAGATACAGCGCGATCGTCAGCAATTAAGTTAGCATCATAGGCACTCAGACCGAATTCGCTTTTGTATCGATTGCGTTTGGCAGAGGGCAATTCGGGTAACTCTGATTTGTATTTTTCCAAGGTGGCAGCAGGAACTTCGATCGCCACCAAGTCAGGCTCGGGGAAATAGCGATAGTCGCTTGAACCTTCTTTTAAACGCATACTAATCGTGCGTTGGGTATTTTCTTCCCACAAACGTGTTTCTTGATAGATTTTTTCATCTGCCTCAATCGCATTCACTTGCCGTTCGATTTCATAGTCGATCGCTCGTTGAATGGCATTAAAGGAGTTCATATTCTTGATTTCTACCTTTGTGCCAAACTCCTCTCTGCCCACAGGACGCACGGAGATATTCACATCGCAGCGCAGCGAACCTTCTTGCATGTTGCCATCACAGACACCTAGATAGCGTAGGGTGCGGCGCAGCTCTTGGGCATAGGCAGCAGCTTCTGCTCCGGTGCGAATATCAGGTTCGGAAACAATCTCACAGAGAGCGACCCCCGTGCGGTTGTAATCCACGAGGGAGTGACTGGAACCAGAGAGGCGATCGGAACCAGCATGAACCAATTTGCCAGCATCTTCTTCCATATGCAGGCGCGTAATTCCAATCCGCTTGGTTTTGCCATCTTCGGTTTCAATTTCTAACCAACCATGCTCGGCAATGGGAAGATCGAATTGAGAGATTTGGTAGTTTTTAGGAAGATCGGGATAGAAATATTGCTTGCGATCGAATTTACTATGGGGAGCGATTTGGCAATTTAAGGCTAAACCCGTTTTGACCGCGTATTCTAGAACCTTCTCATTTAAAACAGGCAGAACTCCCGGCATTCCCAAACAAATGGGGCAGACATTACTGTTAGGCTGCGAACCAAATTGAGTCGAGCAACCGCAGAAGATTTTTGTGGTCGTGCTCAGTTGACAGTGGACTTCCAATCCAATTACAGCTTCAAATTTTGTCTTAGCAGGGGCAGTTGTAGTCATAAATAGAACGTAACGTACGGGAATATATTACAATCGTCAAACAGGCGATCGCATAAATCATAACACTTACAGCAAATCCAGTCAGAATCAGAAGCGATGCTAGATGATTTTTAAACGTGCAAGCTCTTCATATCGCAATCCTAAGTTATTTGTGAACGTAGGGCAGACTTCTAGTCTATGCAAGCAAGAAGCTTACCCTACGAATCATATAGGTTTGCCATATATAGGTATTGTTGGCTTTAGCTCTCATTATTCTAAATTTGCCTGTTTTATTTTTTCCCATTCCTAGGGGATCTAACGAGGGCTTATTGCGACTAAGCTCAACTAAAGGACGCTAAAACAACCGTATAGCGTTAAATTTATGATTTCTAGGGACGCGATCGACAGGAAAAAAATTTATTGTTTATGTTAAAATTTTAAAAAATCCATTTTCCTGCCTGCTGGAAAACTGCATTGTTGGGGAATATGAGACCGAAGTCGCTAGGAAACATGAAGTCAAAGCAATAAAGTTCGTAATTATCAAAAGGTGCATAGTGTAGCTATGAAAAGAATAATCAGTAAGCTTCTCGTTCTTGCAATTGGGGTCAGTTTGAGCGTTGTTGCAGTTGAAGCGACATCCATTGAATCAGCGATGGCTCAGAGACTTTGCCAGTCCTACAGAGTAACTCGCGACGGGGGACTATATGTTTATATCAATGCTGGTAGCGAAATCATTACCACACTTCCCTACGGTAATATCGTCAGGGTTACAGGCATGAGTTCTGATGGAGAATGGGCTCGCATTGAGTACTTGAGAGTTGACGGACAAACGGGTGAGGGCTGGGTAGCTTCTAGTTATTTATCTTGTTACCAAGAATAGAAGGCGAATGTATCCAGCCATAAATCTTTGATTGAAAGATTTATGGCTGGATATTCCATTATTCTCTCTATTAGATATCCATTGAAAGCATGAAGCCAAAACATTACAGTACTTAATACAGTACTTAATCATGAAAAGAATAATTAGTAATCTTCTCGTTCTTGCAGTCGGACTCTCTTTAAACCTTGTCGCGATTGAAATGAAGTCCACTGATTCGGCGATCGCTCAAAGACTTTGCCAGTCCTACAAAGTAACTCGCAGTCGAGGACTATATGTTTATGTCAATGCTGGAAGTAGAATCATTACCACCCTTCCCTATGGTAACATTGTCAGAGTTACAGGCATGAGTTCTAATGGTGAATGGGCTCGCATTGAGTACTTGAGAGTTGACGGAAGAACAGGTAGGGGCTGGGTAGCTTCTAGTTATTTATCTTGTTACCAAGAATAGAAGGTGAGTATATACTCCTGAAATCTATCAATTAAGAAATTTCTGGATTAATCACTTGATTTCTCCAGCCAAAAGTGGTCTGGCTCTTTTTGACTAAACTACTGCCAAAGGCATGAATAGTTTTGTGCATGGATCTTGTGGACATATATCCCTTGAAGCAGTTTCAGAAGCTCTCCAAGAAATAGGCACGTAAATCTGGAGTATCGCTCCTTGAAAAACCTTCTGCCGAAATCTATGCAATCTGCCTCACAAAAAAAATCTTTAAGACGGGATGCGATCGCAGCAAGACAGGCAATCCCCCATTATCTTTGGCAACAACATAACCAGAAAATTTGCCAGCAACTTGCCCAGTGGCAGACCTTTCAAGAAGCGCAGACGATCTTGGCATACCAGAGTTTTCGCCAAGAGCCAGATCTCAGCGACCTATGGCAACAGTTCCCCGATAAGACTTGGGGCTTTTCCCGTTGTGTGGGGCAAGATCTTATCTGGCATCAGATCGATATTCTCGAACTACAAACGGCTAAAGACACCTGCATAGAAGTGGGAAAATTTGGCATCCCAGAGCCATGCCCTCACTTACCTATCATGGAGGAAGAAAGCGTAGATCTGATTCTCATGCCAGCGGTTGCTTGCGATCGCACGGGTTATCGACTTGGTTATGGCGGGGGCTTTTACGATCGCTGGTTGCCCCAGCAAAGAGGTTACAAGGTGGGAATTATTTTTTCCGACTATCTTTTGGCGCAACTGCCCCATGAAGCTTGGGATGTACCCATGCAAGCAATTTGTACAGAGTTGGGGATTTTTGAGGTGACTTAGCAAGTCTAAGCATGGCTAATGGTTGAAACATGTTGTAGTTTTCAAAGCAAGCCAACCTTGCGATTAAAATTGCCACAGAATGCTTAAATTCCCACCAAGATCGGAAATTTGATACGGTAAACCGATCCATGGTCGTTGCCATTTGCAGTTATATTAGCAGTCGGTATGGGTAGAGTGCTAAAGCAAAACGCGCTCTACAAATTAGTACTACATATTAGCTTTTAGATAGGGAGGTTTGTAATTGTGGCATCATTGACACTGCAAGGAAGTGCCTTAAAACCACTAGGCGATCGCGTTTTAGTAAAAATGGTGGTCAAGGAAGAAAAAACTGCTGGTGGCATTTTCTTACCTGACACCGCCAAAGAAAAATCTCAAGTAGGTGAAGTGGCAGCTGTTGGTCCTGGCGCACGCAATGACAAAGGAGAGCGTGTAGTACCTGAAGTCAAGATTGGGGACAAAGTGTTGTACTCCAAATATGCGGGTACAGAACTGAAAGCAGATGGTGTTGACTATCTCTTGCTAACTGAGAAAGATATCTTAGCGATCGTGGAATAACAGCGATTAGCTCTTAGTGATTAGCTCTTAGTGATTAGCTCTTAGCTTCCTAGAAATAGCCAACCGATAACTGCTAAAAGCTAACAGCCTTGAAATAACCGACAACTCATAACTGACAACCTTAATAACTAACGAAAAATCATGGCAAAGAAAGTAGTATTTGATGAAGAAGCCAGACGTTCTCTTGAAAGAGGCGTAAATGCACTGGCAGATGCAGTTCGCGTTACCCTCGGACCTAAGGGACGTAATGTTGTCCTAGAAAAGAAGTATGGCGCACCTCAAATCATCAATGACGGTGTGACGATCGCCAAAGAAATCGAACTCGAAGATCCCCTTGAGAATACAGGCGCACAACTGATTCGCGAAGTTGCTTCAAAGACCAATGATGTTGCAGGCGATGGCACAACCAGTGCAACCGTCTTGGCACAGGAGATGATTCGTGAAGGTTTGCGGAACGTTGCCGCAGGTTCTAACCCTATTGGCTTGCGCCTTGGCATTGAAAAGGCTGTTGCAAAATTGGTGGAAGTGATTGCAGCCAATGCTAAGCCCGTTGATGTGGGGACAGCGATCGCTCAAGTCGCCACAATCTCAGCAGGTAATGATAGCGAAGTCGGCGACATGATTGCCCACGCCATGGATAAGGTCGGCAAAGATGGCGTCATCACTGTCGAAGAATCCAAGTCCTTAAACACAGAATTGGAAGTTGTCGAAGGGATGCAACTCGATCGCGGTTACGTCTCTCCTTACTTCGTTACTGATACCGAGCGCATGATCGCTGAGTTTGAGAACGCCAAGATCTTGATCACAGACAAGAAGATCAATATTATCCAAGACCTCGTTCCCATTCTCGAAAAGGCAGCACGTAGTGGTTCTCCCCTGCTGATTATTTCCGAAGATGTCGAAGGCGAAGCCCTAGCAACCTTGGTTGTCAACAAGCTCAGAGGCGCTTTGAATGTAGCCGCGATTAAAGCTCCAGCATTTGGCGATCGCCGCAAAGCTGTTCTTCAAGACATTGCCGTGCTTACAGGCGGAAGTGTGATTTCTGAGGATCTAGGGCTCAACCTCGATGCTGCTACCCTCGATATGTTGGGTACGGCGCGTAAGGTCACGATCAGCAAGGACAAGACCACCATCGTCGCTGGTACAGATACCAAACCAGATGTCGATAAGCGCGTCGCTCAAATTCGTAAAGAACTTGAAGACAGTGACTCTGACTACGATCGCGAGAAGCTGCAAGAGCGCATTGCTAAGTTGGCTGGTGGCGTTGCCGTGATCAAAGTTGGTGCTGCTACAGAAACCGAACTGAAAGATCGCAAACTACGCATCGAAGATGCGCTGAATGCAACCCGTGCTGCGGTTGAAGAAGGTATTGTTCCTGGTGGTGGCGCGACGCTAATTCATCTGATCAAGCACCTCACTGAGTTAAAAGCAACGCTCAAGGGCGAGGAAGCGATCGGTGTAGAAATTGTCGCCAAGTCTCTAGAAGCACCTCTGCGTCAGATCAGTGACAATGCTGGTCTAGAAGGAACTGTGATTGTTGAGAAGTTGAAGGGTATGGGCTTCACCATGGGCTTTGATGCCTTGAAATCTGAGTATGTCGATATGATTGCTACGGGTATCATCGACCCTGCTAAGGTTGTGCGCTCTGCAATTCAAAATGCGGCGTCGATCGCTGGCATGGTTCTAACGACCGAAGTCCTCGTTGTCGATAAGCCTGAAAAGAAAGGTGCTGCTCCTGATATGGGCGGCATGGGCGGTATGGGTGGCATGGGCGGTATGGGCGGCATGATGTAATTGCCTCCAGGTAATTACAATACCCTTTTGCCCGTTGCTTAACCGACTGCAATTAAAACTTTCAAAAAGCTGCGTCGCAGCTTTTTGAAAACTCGTGCATAGTGCAGAACTCAAATCCCGATTTGTTTCAATTAAAATCGGTATAATACCATTTTCAAAAAGTGATGCAACGCATCTTTTTGAAAAGACCGCGCTCTGCGCGAAACACAAAACCCGATCTGCCACAAATTCAAGAGAAATTGGTATAAGAATAGGCTTGGGGAGATATCCCTGAGTCTATTCTTTTTTATGAGTTGAGCACAGGAATCTATCTCGAAAGTATCTAAAAAAATAGCTACAATATTTAGTAACGGATAGTTTAGCTAATATAATTTTCAATAAAATGCGTGGTCGTTTCTTTGAAAGACCTTGCGTAGTGAGGAACTCAAATCCCAATCTGTTGCGATTTCAATTGAAATTGGTATAAATTAAATGCGATTTATTAATCCTAAAACAGATTATGCTTTCAAGAAAATTTTTGGCTCAGAACAAAGCCATGATATTTTAATTAGTTTTCTGAATGCAATTCTCTACAATGGTCAATCTACGATCGAGATCTTAGAAATTCTAAATCCTTATCTCGCACCTAGGATTAAGAGGCGTTAAAGATACCTACCTAGATATTAAAGCCACGCTCGATAATCGTTCAACTGTGATTATCGAAATGCAGGTATTAAATATCGAAGGATTTGAGAAACGAATTCTCTACGATGCTGCTAAAGCATATTCGATTCAGCTCAAACAAGGTCAGGCTTATACATTTCTAGATCCTGTAATACGGGATTTCCCAATGCGATTGAGACTGTGTTTCCCAAAACGACTGTACAGTTATGCATTGTCCACATGGTGCGTAACTCAGTGGCTTTTGTGGGATCGCAGCAACGCAAGCAAGTTTGTGCTGACCTCAAGACCATCTACGGTGCAGCAACCGAGGCTGAGGCTGAGTTTAACTTGGAATTATTTGCCGAAAAATGGGATGAGCAATATCCATCCATCAGTAAATCTTGACGCGCTCACTTGCCCCATATCATTCCTTTCTTTGCCTTCCCCACTGAGATCCGTAAGGTGATTTACACTACGAATGCGATTGAGTCGATGAATAGCAGTTTGCGCAAGGTGATTAAAAATCAACAGATTTTTCCGGCCGATGAGGCTGCTTTTAAATTGGTCTATTTGGCGATGCGGAATATCTCCAAGAAGTGGACGATGCCGATTAAGGATTGGAAACCTGCCCTGAATCACTTTGATATTTTATTTGGCTATCGCCTCCATATCTAGATTTCAGAGTTTACACAATTTACTTGACACTCTCCTATGGCGGTTTCTTCCTATCCCTTATTGCGATCTCCTTATGATTCATCTTCAAATTCATCAAACAAAGCTTTTAAATCTCTACCTCCATAAGCCACACGGACAATATCAATTCCTTCTAATCGCGAATAGTAAAATACAACATAGTCATCAACGATGAATCCCCGCAGATCGACAGCGATCCATGCGTATTCTTTTCCCATATCAGGAAAGCTAGCAACTAACTTACATTTTGTCGAATGGCATCAAATAATTTACTGGCAGCTTTTACATTGCTTTGTGCGATAAAGTCACAGATCGCATTCAGATCTCGGACTGCCAGTTCTGAGAAAGTGTAGCTGCCCATATTTAGCCATGTTCTATTTGATTTAGCTTGTCTTGCAACTGTTGAAAGACAATTTCGCCATCGACAACTTTTCCTTGACGAATTTGTTGGGTTCCCGCAGCAATCTTTTCCCTTAGCTCTATCAGCTTTCGTTCTTTAGATTCATGTTCCTCTAAAAGTCGAAATGCCACAGCCAACAACTCATCAACACTTTGATACTTACCTTGCTGTAACTTTTCAAGAATAAAATTTTCTTGTTCCTGTTTTAAGGCTATTTGCATTTTTTAGCTCCATTTCTGACTCAATCCGCATACCGGGGCAATATACCTACAGTTTGTTCGATCGCTGTTTACCCCCTTACAATAAGGACATACCATCATCATAGTGTAACTATCTTTTGGATGAGTCAGTTACCTAATCTTGACAATGCGATCGCCTCTAAAGCCTGTCCCATAGGCTTTTAGACAAGAGCAGCAAATGCTTACGCTCAAATTCGCCCCAAACGCTAGTCATGACCTATTCTCTCTCAGCCTCCAAACTGCAAACCTATCATCGTTGCGCTAAGTCCTATCACTTTCGTTACGAGCAGGGCATCAAGAGTGCCGCCTTCTTTGGTTCGGCAGCCTTGGGCACATCCCTCCATCAAGCCCTCGCACAGATTTATCGAGACTGGCATTACCAAACACCCCTTCCCGACCTGACATGGATTAACGCCTGCTGGTCAGACAACAGCAAAGGACTCAGCGACGCCCAAGCCCAAGAAGGACAGCAGATTTTACAGGGATACTACGAGAGTTTTATTGCCAATCAACCCGCGATCGCCAAACCCGTCGCCGTCGAAGGTAAAGTACAGGGAAGTTTGCGTGTTAGCAATTTAGAATTTTCGCTGATTGGACGCTTTGACCGCTTAGATTGGTACGAAGACGGCTTGGAACTGATTGACTACAAAAGCACCAAAGAAACCAAACTTCCAGAGCCAACGGAACTAGATTTACAGATGGGACTGTATTATCTGGCACTAGAGCAACGATATCAGCAAAGCCTCAAGCAACTCAGTTTGATCTTTTTACGCACGGGTGAGAAAGTCAGCTTTCGCGCCACCCCAGAGCAGAGCCAGAGAGTCTATCAGATGATTAGCGAACTCGCGATCAAGCTTCGCAGCGATGAAGAATGGGAACCCTCGGTTGGAAAACACTGCGATCGCTGTACCTACGTCAAATATTGCCCCGCCAAGCAAACCGATCCCGAACCCGTGCCCAGTGGAGGGAAGAGCAGCAAACAATTACAATTGACGTTAAACCTTTAGATCGCAAATTCTCAGGAATTTACAAAAAAATTTTAGAAAACATGAAGATCCAGCATTGCTTTCGATTCCTTTTTGGCATTGCCCTGATTGCAGGCTATCAACCCAGCGCGATCGCCGATGAATTCAAACGAGACTACGACTTCTCAACACCACTGCCGCAAACAGGAAAAGTGACCATTCGCAAGCCCCTTGAAGCCCTACCCCTAAAAAGTTTGTTCGATCGCTGCCCTGCCAAATCTCACCTAGAGGAATTTGCCCAAAGCACTCACTTTTTAGTCATGATCTGTCGAGATGATACAAACGACTTAAAGAAGTACTGGATTCAGAAAGCGCTAAAGAACGGTAAAGTCAGAAAACTAATCGCAGAAGATCGACCTAACAGCCAGCCAGTTGCATGGCAGAGCGAAGATTATAAGGTATCCATTTATGCAGATGGAGCCAGACCCGAAAGCTTAAATGCCTATCTAGAGTCCTACAACACCAAGACACAACAGGGACGAGCAGAAGCTTTGCTCTATCACTACAGCAAGTTTTACACGCAACCCTAATGGTCGTAAAAGATACTCAGCACATTCAAAAAACCTGCATCGCAGGTTTTTTGAATGTGGGATAAATTTATATCTGGAATTTGAGGGATTAGACTCTGATAATCCACGCTTCGCGCGTATCAGCGCTCACAAAAGAAGCGGGAACCACTTTAAGATCGACACCCAACGACTGAAAGGCAGCACGAATCACGGTGGCATGAGAAGCTTCAGTGGAGCCAATGCTTGCGCCAGCGGTAATCAGAGCAGGAGTTTTGAGTTGAGCGATTTCAGTGGTGTAGGCGATCGCTGCGTCAGTTTCTAAAGCTAAAGCCAATTTGGCAATATTCACATCTGAGTCGAGATTGCCTTCACCCTTTTCCAGATAGGGTTTCACAGTTTCTAGATAATCGGACTTTGCCATGACGGGGTTGCCACCCAGTTGCCGAATCACCATCGACAAGGTGTCACGGTGTTGTTTGTGATCGGCTTGATTTGCCAGCGCGATCGCTAAGACTGCCTTACCAACATTGCTGCCCGTGAGTTTGCCTGCGGCGAGGCTGTAAGCCCAGATTGCCTGATGCTCGTAAAATAGCGCGTTGTTGAGAATTTTAATATCGTCCTTGGCATTAGCTTTGTTGCTTGGCATCGCGATCGCTGTGGATGCTACAGATACCCCTGCAATGCCAACTGCTCCAAAAATTCCAGCCTTAATCAGTTGACGGCGAGATGCAGCTTGGGAAGACTTTGTTCTGTACATGGGTTTTATCCTCTTAAAGATTGCTAGTGAGACCAAACTTCGTAAATTTGTGACAGATCGGAATATGAATTCCTTGCAGGGCAAGGTTTCCCCAAGAGCTATATAGCAGTTCTTGGGAAATAGGATGCGACAATTACCTTCGCGAACGTATCGCTAAAAGTTCTATAGAATTTATAGTTGAGCGTGCAGAGTAGGCAGAAATCAGTTGCTCTACAACCATCGCGCTTTGATAGGAATTACGCTTGTTTCTAGGGATTGGATCTCTCAATTCAAAAATAAATTCAAAAGTAGAGCTACAAAAACTTGTGAAATTCCTGCTGCGTGCGGTGTAGCATAATGCCAATAGATTTAGGCTGTAAGTCGTTGTTTGCGTTTAATGTTAACTAATCCACTAATTGACGAGATCTCAGTGATGGCGAGGATTGCTAGCCAAGATCAAGCAGCGCTGTCCTTGCTTTACGATCGCTATTCCCGCGTTATCTATACGATCGCCTATCGAATCATTGGCTCTGCAGAGGAATCCGAAGAGATCGTTTTAGACGTATTTACTCAAGTGTGGCGAATTGCCAAAAACTATACGCCCCAAAAAGGTAGGGTCGATACATGGCTGTTTATGATTACGCGCAGCCGCGCTTTAGATCGCATCCGCAGTCGTACCCGCAGCTATAAAGCGATCGCTGCTTCTGAAAATGCGTTGCTATTGCACTCGCACGCAGATAGCCCCGAAGAGGATGTATTGGTGCGAGAACGTAGCGACTATGTCAAAGCTGCCTTAGAGAAACTCCCCAACGAGCAACGCCTTGTGTTAGAACTGGCGTACTTTAAGGGGCTTTCTCATACGCAAATCGCTGTAGAAACAGGAATCTCTCTGGGTACGATCAAAACGCGCATTCGGTTGGGGCTTAAAAAATTACGAGAAGCACTGGGAGAGGAATGGTGCGGCTTTTAGCGACTCCCAGACTCAAAATTAATTTAATATATGAATAACGGGGCTAACAGAGAAAAATGAGAGACATAGAAACAGAAGAAATCCAAAAGGATATTAGCGATTTATTCGCACTGGCGGCGCTGGATGCGATCGACGATCGCGATTGGCAAGTTGTCGAAGATTTGGCTGCTGCTGACCCAGAGCTAGAGCTAGAGTTGCGATCGCTACAAATGGCTGGCAATGCCTTAGCCTATGCTGAGCCGAGGTTGCCAGTGCCAGCCAGCCTTAAACAACACCTGTTTGAGCGCATTCAGCCCCCCAAAGAAACCTCTAAGGAAGTTCCTGCCAGCCCAGCATTTTGGGCAGTTCGCGCCGCTGAGGTAAAATGGCAGTCTCACTCCGTGCAAGGGGTCTCGATCGCAATGCTCCACACCGATCCTGTTAAACGCCTTGTGTCTGCCCTAGTACGCTGCGAACCTGGGGCGATCTATCCCCCGCATCGGCACGCGATTGGCGAAGAAATTTTTATGCTCGAAGGCGATCTGGTTGACAATAGCGTTACCTATACCGTGGGTGACTTTCTCTACTCCACTCAAGACTCCGTACATGCCCCAAGTTCTACCCATGGCTGTGTATTTCTCGTGCGCACCTCTATGGATGATGTGTTTTTGTAGAATTTTTGCGATCGCATCACCCCTGCGTTTGAGCTGCCACTCGTTAATCTCAGCAAGCGTGACCTTGCTACCATCCCCAAACAACACCTACTCCCTTCCCACTCAATAAATAGACATAGGGGCTAAAGCGAAAATATGTTCTAAAGTTTTGAATATCTGTTCTGGATTCATCAAGATTTTGACATCCTCTAATTTTTTTTCGATTTCGGAGATCGTTATATTTGAACCACCCTGATAAGTCCTCTCAAGCGGTTTAAAAACGCGCTCGTATGTTTCTTGGTCTATCGTAACCTCTAAAATACCCTGTTTGTAGCTCTGGTTATACTGTTCAGCTCATAGCTGTAATGTAAGGGGATTACGATTTAAAAATGCAACAATCCCAGAATTACAAATTTTGTAATTCTGACGGGTTACGGCGATCGCAAGAGCGTATCCTAATGTACTAGCGCTCGATAATTCTGATGGCGTGACCGTCGGGGTCTCGGACTAGGAAACCGCGTTTAAAGCCAAGCGATCGCGAAGGAAAATCAACTGCATCAGAAGAGATGAAAATCGTGCGGTAAGCCCGTAACTTTTGCGCGATCGCATTTGCATCATTTACAACCAGCGTGGTTTGCCAGTGCAGCAAGTCATTTGGACGAGCATCGGCTGGATAAGGCTTGCCATCGCTGGGCGCGAGGTATTCCAGAAATTCTACGCCCAAACCCGTAGGCGCTCTCAAGCCACTGATATGGAGTTTTGCGCCAAAAACGTTATTGAGATGCTCTTGCTCCGTCCCGAAGTTTTCACTCGTGCCTGCAAGGCGCATTCCCAAAAGATCGCGATAGAATTTTAGACTTGTCTCCGTATTGCCGACTGCGATCGCCGTATGGTCGATGCCTAAAAAGATGCGATCGGCTGACTTTTGCCATTTTGGATCGCCCTTACCTTGCGGGAAATAGATGATCTCTAGATTGTGTCCATCAGGGTCTTTAAAGTAAAAGGCGCGAATCCCTGCTGCGGCAAGATTGGAGTCGGGAATTCTTTGCGGCGCAGTCGAGGCATGTTGGACTTTAAAGCGACGTAGTTGTGCGTAGGCTTTGTCCATATCGCTGACTGCGATCGCAATATGTTGAAACCAGCGATCGTTGCTGCGCGACTCAACTGGGATTGGTCTTCCTTTCGGCGTCAGGTATTCGGTGAGTTCGAGAATTTCATCGCCAAGACGCATCCTGACTACCCGCATCCTTATGCCAAATATGCCTTGCAAGCGTTCGTACTCGCTTCCTAATACCTCGACATCCGATATTTTCTGAAAAGATAGAACCTGCGAATAAAACTCTATGGCTTTATCCATGTCTGACACGGTGATGCCCACTGAGTCAACTGTTGTGACCGCAAGGGATTCTGCTTGAGCAGAAAAATAGGAGAGATTGGGCGATCGCTGTCCTGCTAAAACCGTAATCGGTTCTTGGGCAAAGACTCCTACTGCAAGCGAGAAAATAACAGCAAGCAAGGCTTTTTCGATTTGGATAGCCATAGGATTTCTCCTTCTAAAGTAATTCTTAAGAGAAATGGACAAGGGAAGAACATCGTTCTTCCCTTGAATGTCAAAATTTACTGATTCATCACAAGTGAAGTTAACTGAGATTCCACAGCACTGATATAGCTAGAATCGTTAAGGACTGAGGGTGCAAGTCTCTGGGAATCAACAGCGGCTTGTACGAGCTGGGTGGGGGTGACTTTTCTGCTGCGTATATCTTCGATGAGAGTGGCATAGCTAGAAATGCCTCGATCTTCAAAGTATCCCTGATATGCCAAGTAGGCAAGATTAAAAGGAGAAACACTGGGTTGTGACTGAGTTTGAGCGATCGCTGCCATACCCACGGTTGTGACTTCAGCTTTGGCGGGAAGAACTACAGCAGCAGTGGAAAGAAATAGAACGGGCAAGCAACCTAAAAGTAATTTTTTCATTATCTTCGTCTCCAAATTGGAATGTGTTTTCTGACTTGAGTTAAGTATCGCTCGCCATCCTGAGAACCCTCTGAAGCAAAAGCGAGAGATGATTAAACTCTCGCCAAAAAACCTGATGCGAACATGAGAACTTGCTGAGAGAATTTATCCCATGCGGTCGATTAAGCGATCGCCTACCCGTAGAGCATTAGCAATAATCGTCAAGGTGGGATTCACAGCAGCGCTAGAAGGGAAGAAAGCCCCATCAACCACATAGAGGTTATCAACATCGTGGGTGCGACAGTCAAGATCCAAAACGGAATTGGCTGGGTCTTCGCCAAAGCGGCAAGTACCATTCTGATGCGCTACCGCTTGAATCGCTAGCTTTTTACGAAAATAGAGCGAACAGGGCAAGATCGCATCGCCACAGTTGATCGATTTCAGTACCTTTGTCCAACGGGCTAACAAGCGATCGAAAGCCTCCGTATTATTTTCGGTATAGCTGAGATGTACGGCACCATTCTTAAATGTGACGCGATTGTTGGGATCGGGCAAATCCTCCGCTGTCACAAACCAGTCTACGGAATGTTTGGCAATCTCATCCAATGCCATGCCGGGCGCAAATTTTGGTGCATCGGTCGCAACGATATCCTTATTCACCTTACCCAATAGCTGTATCAATCCCATCGGATAGTCAAAGCCGGGTTCGCCCCAGTAAAAATCGTTAATCGCCAAGGTTTTTTGAAATTCCGTTGGATTCGGCTTCGGTGTCAGCCCAATCACCGCACCATGCTGATGCTTCATGAAATTCCTTCCCACCTGATCGGAGCTATTCGCTAGACCATTGGGATGCTTCTCGTTGGCAGAACGCAGCAGCAGCACGGCAGAATTAATTGCGCCACAGGAGACCACCACGATATCGCTAGAGAAACTCATGATTTCGCCCTTGTGCCGCACTTCCACACTGGTAACTTCTCGACCCGATGGACTAGTGTGCAGGCGCAGCACCTCTGCTTCAGCAAGTAGTGTGACATTTTCTTTGGCGATCGCAGGACGCACGCAGTTAATATCCGAGTCTCCCTTGCCATTCACCAAACAGGGAAATCCATCGCAGGTATTGCAGCGAATGCAAGCTCCGAGTCGGCGATCGACCTCATTCAGCTTAATCGCTAAAGGCAGGTTAAAAGGGTGCAATCCTTTTTTTTGCAGATCGTCGTGTATTTCCTGAATCCGAGGCTCGTGGGAGACGGGTGCGAATGGATAGGGATCGTTTGTGGGTGGCTCGGTGGGGTCTTGTCCTCTCTGTCCGTGAACTTCATAAAGCTTTTCAGCTTCCGTATAGTAAGGCTCGAAGTCTTGATACTTCAACGGCCAAGATGGAGAAATACCACCTTTATGCACGACGCGATCGAAGTCTCGCTCTCTGAGGCGGAACAACGCCCCGCCATAGACTTTGGTGTTGCCGCCCACCCAGTAGCCCGTACCTGGGTGAAATTTGCTGCGATCGCTGTCGTCATGCCAAACTTCAGGGGTATGGTAGCGATCTTTGTGATAGACCTCGACAGTATCCCAGTTCGCTTTTTCTTGGGGTAAAAACGCACCTCGTTCTAGAATCAGGATTTTCTTACCTGTTGGTGCCAAACGATATGCGAGCGTTCCACCACCCGCACCCGTTCCAATAATGATCGCATCGTAGTGTTCGGTAGACATAGTTTTTTAGTTGTCAGTTGTCAGTGGTTGGTTAAGTGGCTGGTAGATTTTAGCTGTCCATCTGGATACCGATTATCGATTTCCCTGTTTAATTAATTGCCGATAGCTGTCTTTGTTTTTCTGCGATTTTGCGTGCCTGAGCTTTTTTAGTTTCGACATCATAGGCAACACAGAGCCAAACCAATGTCATAAATAGAATGTTTTTATTAAAGCTCTCAGCTCCATTGGGGAAGAGACTCCCAGCGGGGATAATGCCAAATGCCAAGACGATACTGGCTGTCATCAAGATCAGGAGCAATCCCGTCCATCTGATCCAGAAGCCAAAGGCGAATAACAGTCCTAAGACGATCTCGGCTCCTGGGAGCAGCCATGCATAGGGAATGGCGATAAATTCTGGTAATGGGCCTATACCTTGCCAGCCTGCGGGAAATGGACCCCATAGTTGCAGCTTTACTGTAGTCACCGTCTGATAAAATCCATTGGGAACGCTAAAGTTTAGGTAATTGGCGATTCCAGAAAGTAAGAAGAATATGCCTAAGATAATGCGATTAGCCACGATCGCTTGCTTGAGCGAAAGTTTGTGAAATGGGATCAGTTTGCTTAACATGACTGCGTTCTCCTTTTGAAGTATGGGTTCAAATTGGTTGATTAAGCGAATTAAGAGTTGGAATTGTTAGGTGGAGCAAGCCGATCGAGTAATGTGGGAATGCCCGACCAGTGGAAGTTTTGATGAAACTGTTGGGGATTGGCGGCGCGTAATGTTAGCGGTAGGGCAAGAATTAACCCTGCGGCGATCGCGGCAATGCCTGGGAAAATTGCATCTGTGCTGATTGGCTTATCGTCGATTTCAATTTCAGGTTCGCCCTCGATCGAAACCTGTGGCTGATGGCGCTGGAAAATTTCATCAGTCAACCATTCTGTTGTAACTTTCAGGTTATGAACGGGTGTGGGTAGGAGTTCCAAATAGGTAGCTTCGCGAACTAGGTGACCAGATTTGCCTTTGATTTCCACGCGATCGAAAAGATTGGCAACGCTTTTGCCCAAGCCCAATTTCATCAATGTACCGCGCATGGCAATATGGGCAGGTTTGGGCATTCCACCTTTTGCTAGAGCCATGAGATTTGATGCGATCGCTGTTCCCTGCTGATAGGCAACCTGAGCTGTTGCGGGTTGCGGATCGTCCTTGACAAAGGCACAATCACCACCCACAAATACATTTGGAAACCCCATAAGCTGAAGCGAAGATCTCACTTGCAGTCGTCCGCGTCGATCTCGCTGTTCGGGTGGAATTGGCAAATCTTTGAGCAGTGGATTGGGTTCGCTTCCCGCCGTCCAAGCGATCGTTTTGGCTGGCAAAAACTTGACTTGCTCTTGCTGCTTGTATTCCACGCCTTCGGGTGTAATTGCCGTTACTGCTGCACCCAAGATCGAATCCACTGGAATTGCACATTCTTTTAGAGCAGCTTTGGCGGTATCGCGCAGGCGACTGTTAACATCCCCTTTGAGAATCTCATCGCTGCGATTGATTAGGACAATACGCGCCTCTTTAGGATTTGCGCCAGCTTCGGCACACCAGATTGGCATGAGATCGCCTAAAGTACAGGCGAGTTCCACACCTGCTGGGCCCGCTCCGATCGCAACTACGGTCAAAAGCTGTCGTCGTTCGATTGCATCTTTGGATTGTGCGGCACGATTGATATTCTCTTTGATGCGATGGCTGAGCGAAAATACTTCTTCTTCCGAGGTGAAAGGAAAAGCATTTTCCTGCGCTCCGGGGGTATGAAAATAGGTGGTCTTTCCACCGAGAGCGAGGACGAGATTTGCATAAAAAAAGGTTTTGCCAGATTCTAAGGTCACATGACGTTTATGCAGATCGATCGTCTGGATATTTCCTTGGATGAAAACGACCTCACTCCCTGCCAAAAGTTCGGTATAGTGGGGACAGATGCGATCGACGGGCATTTCGCCGCTGAGTAACTCGTATAGTAGGGGTTTAAAGTTGAAATTTCGATGGCGATCGATCAGAATAATCGGATGGGGATAGTTTTGGCGGCTGAGATGAAGGGCTGTAAAGAGTCCAACAAAACCTCCGCCAAGGATTACTGTAGGTTGATTTGCCTGATTCATAGATGACCTCACAGGAAAAGGGGTAATTAGAGGTTAGGGAATGGAATTCAGCAGGCTTTTCTGCCAAATAGCGTATCTAGCCTGCGCTCGATCGCTAACAGATTTAAGGGAAGATCGTGGCGCAGTTGTTTTTCTAAAATCGCGATCGGCATCGTGAGTTTGGGTTGTACCTGTACGGCATAATAGAGGTCGGTCTTTGTGCCGCATTTATAGGGACTAGCATCGAGTTCGCATCTCCCAGAAAATGCTTTAAAATCGCCTTCAATCATCTGGAAATCAATCTGATGGGGAAATTTTTCCATCATTTCTAAAACGACTCGGATCGTGAGACGAATATTTAAGAGCGATGCCGCACCGATTTGCTCGATCCGATTTGTGGAATTTGATTCTTCCAACCGTCTGCTTGCAACCAAATTTGGGATAAATTCGGGCATAGCTTCATAATCGGTGAGAACATGCCAAACCTGTTCGATTGGATAGGGAACTTGAATCGTAGCAATAATGCGATGCTGGTTGCCTTCCGCCTTTTCAGACCTGACACTTACGGCTTCCAACCGATCTGGATCGGCGATCGCTTCACAAGAACTCAAACAAAAAGTCATAGGTTTTATTGGCTACAGGATATAAGTAGATTTCCTTGATAGATCTAGCCCCCTAAATCCCCCAATTCTGGGGGACTTTGAAAGATTCGAATTTTCTTGTCCCTGCAGAATTGGGGGCTAGGAGGCAAAAAGCTGTTAATTTAGTTAGGTTTGACGACATGTGTGTACGCGGCAGCGGAGAATCTGGAAGTTCTCCTTATTGAGCCGTGAATCAAAATCAACCAAGTTTGGCGTAACCAAAGGTGGCATTAAATTTGCGACACCAAATAGCAGCGGAGCCAAAATCCTTGACATTGACGTTACTGGCTATTTCGTAGCGTTGTGCGCCGCTGAACTTTTGCAGTTTGCCCAAAATCACGTAATCGCTCTCTTTAATCCCAGATTCTGGCGGGTTGGCAGTGCGATAAAGAATGACTTGCAGATCGGGCCCCTGGTCGGAGGTTTTAAAATTCTCGGCGACCTCTAAATAGTTTTTGCCATTTTCAGTAATTATGCGAACGCCTCCTTGGGTGGGTTGTTCGGCTTTGACAAAAGAACCAGTACTTAAAATATTCGATGGTTGTGATTTTGGAGAAGCAGCAACACTAGGTTCCTGCTGAACGGCAACTGGAGGCTGAGGTGTAGAGCAGGCTGCGATCGCGCCAACAGCCAGTAGAGATGTCAAAGAAAGTGCAAAGAATTGAGTCGGTTTCATAGCTTTTTCCTCGAATTAAGCGAACTTGAAATGTTTGATGCGTTTAACTTGAACTAAGAGCATTATGAATCTGGACTGTAGAGCGAGAGTGAATTCGCTCTGAGTAGTCTGTGAAGTATGCTGATTTTGCCAAGAATATTTACTCAGATCCCGCTCAGCAAAAACTCAGGCTCAGAGTTTGCACTGCTGACAGCAAAGGGGACTAATACAGGGCGTGGAACCATTGGGGCAGAGTTTGCAACACAGCTCAGAATTGCGCTTCTTTTTACCCAAGCGTAGATAAGCCTCGGCAGCAAGCAACATTCCCAAGGGTGGGGCGGTGAAATAAATCCAAATGCTCTGCCAAATCTGTGCAGAAAAAGCAGAACCTAGCGTGCGTGCGGGATTCATACTCATGCCTGAGATTGGTGCTTCGAGCGTAATATAGGTCGCAACTAGAATCCCAGCAAACAATCCTGTGAATTGAGACAGATTCGCGCGATTGGATACCTGCAATACCATCGTCATCAGACAGAAGGATATGACAAATTCCGCTAAGAATGCCACCAAATCCCCTGCCGATCCCGGCGTTGTCACCACATAGTTAATCGCTGGATCGGCGATCGCTTTCCCAATCAAAATGCCAGCTAGCCATATGCCCGTTATGCCACCCATGAACTGTGCCAGAACATAACAGCCAGCATCCCAAGTGGTGATTTTTTTGAGTCGCCAAAATGTCAGGGTTACGGATGGGTTGATATGCGCTCCAGATCGCTTGCCCCAAGGAGAATAGATCAGCGCGATCGCGGTCAGTCCCATGGCGATGCCAATCAAAAAGCGACGTAAGAGTGGATCGGCGATCGCTTGCCGTAAAGGAGAACTCGGCAGTTCCACAAAAGCAACCACCGATGACGCTGAAATCATAAATAAGCCTAAACTAGCTGCTTCAATCAGATATTCTTGCCAATGGAGAGGTTGCGCTTTCATTACTGCTCCTGATAGTTCCACAGTAGACCGCCATCCACCACAAAGGTGGAGCCTGTAATATAGCCAGCATCTTCGGAAGCCAAGAAAGCTACCATCGAAGCCACATCATCGGGCTGTCCTAGACGACCTAAGGGAATATTCTTTAATAAGGGCAGAAGTTTCTCTGGATCGTTGAGCAGCTTTTTGTTGATCGGCGTCTCGATCGCTCCAGGAGCAACGTTGTTAATCGTAATCCCATAGGATCCAAGTTCAACCGCAAGGTTCCGCGTCATCATCTTCAATGCGCCTTTACTAGCGCAGTAGGCGGTGAAGTGAGGGAAAGGCAATTCTTCATGGACGGAACTAATGTTAATAATCCGTCCTTGCTTTTTTTCTTGAAGTAAATACTTCACAAAGGCTTGGGTAGCAAAAAAGACACCTTTGAAGTTCACATTCATCACCGCTTCATAATCTGCTTCCGTTACGTCCCAAAAGTCCGCATGTTTCTCAATGCCCGCATTGTTCACGAGAATGTCCAGCCGACCGAAATGCTCGATGCTTTGCGAGATCAGGTGACGTACATCGTCTAACATGCCCAAATCGGCTCCAATGCTGTAACCGCGATCGTTATCGCAAAAGCCCTCTGCCATGTGACAATTGCCGCCTTCTGCTTTGACTTTCGATAAGGTCTCTTCAGCACCTTCTGGGTTTGAACGATAATTAACCACGACACTAGCCCCTTCTTTGGCAAGGCGAATTGCGATACCCTGACCGATACCACCGCTACTACCCGTTACCAGTGCTACTTTTCCTTCCAGTTTCATGACCTTTTCCTCAAGAATTGTTTTAGGGTCAGTCGTCATGCGATCGAGCTAACTTGAGAGAATTGTGGTTCGAGAAACGGAAATAGAGGTTATAGCTTCCTAAGGAGTTAGCTGAAGTATCCTGATAGATTTATAAATCTTCTTTAATTTGTGACTCAGGAAATACTCATAATCGCTCGTCTGAATGGAACTGCCCCCATACCATGAAAAATCAGTTCTCTTGCAACTTTCCATCTTCCATATAGATAATCCGATCGGCAATATCAAGAATGCGATTGTCATGGGTAACTAATAGAATTGCACAGCCCTGTTCTTTTGCGAGTTTTTGCACGATCTCAACCACATCACGTCCAGACTTTTTATCGAGTGCCGCAGTCGGCTCATCGGCTAAAACTATTTGGGGTTGCATGACTAAAGCCCTTGCGATCGCGACCCGCTGCTTTTGTCCCCCAGACAGACTATCTGAATAGTAGTCAACGCGATCTTTCAAGCCCACATACTCTAAAATTTGGACTGCAAGGGCATCCATATCGAGATCGAGCATGCGATCGTGTAATTCGATCGCCATTCGCACATTTTGTTTTGCGGTCAAAAAGGTCATCAAATTGTGGGACTGAAAAATAAAACCAATTTGGCGACGCACCTCCACAAGTTTTTGTTTTGAAGCGTTACACATTTCCCAACCTAAGATTTTGAGACTACCTTCCTGTACCGTTCGTAAACCACCCATTAAACTCAGTAACGTAGTTTTGCCAGAACCAGAGGGCCCAGTCATAATCACAATTTCGCCTTTAGCAATATCCAGATTAATATCAAACAGAACTTGTTTGCGAAGCTCCAAATGCTCTAACTGCCCAAAATAGTGATTGAGATTGCGAATGGAAATTATTGAGTCGCCAGAAATCAGTTCGGTGTCTGAGTTGTGCGAAAAAGATTGAATCTGGGAGTCTTGAAACATAAATAAGAATTAGATATGAAATCTCAACAGGGTTCAAAGGAAGGGTTAGAAAACATCTGCAGGATCGGCAGATCGAAGTTTTCGCATTGAAATTACGCCTGAAATACTGCACATCAAAATTGTCATAACCAACACTGTAATCGCCCGTTCGCTGGTCATCGAAATTGGCAAGAGCGTAGCAAAATAGGCAACCTGATAGAGCCCGAACGAGAGAATGAAGCCCGGGATGTAGCCCAATACAGCAAGGAGTAAAGCTTCTTGCATGAGGACAGCGAGTAAATAGCGATCGCTGTAGCCCATCGCTTTTAAGGTGGCATATTCAGGCAAGTGATCCGATACATCGGCATAGAGGATTTGATAGACGATCACAATACCCACGATAAAACCTACGATTACCCCTAAACCAAAAATAAAGCCGATTCCCGTTCCATTTGACCAGTATTCTTTTTCGATTTGAGCAAATCCTTCAAGGGTCAGAACTTTGATGTCTGAGGGAAGTCCTTTAATTAATTGCGATCGCATTTTTTCGGGATCCACACCACTTTTGAGCCTGATTAAGCCCACCTCGATCTGGTCAGGTTGGCGAGTTGGAAATAACTGCAAAAAAGTAGAGTCGCTGGCAATTACATTGCCATCGGCTGCAAAGGAAGCCCCATTGGTAAATAAACCCTTAACAGTGATGACCTTGTTATTGAGTTCTGTCTCTAGACCGCCCTTTCGATCGAATATTGTCCCGATCTCTCCGTATTCAGGACGGCTGGCGCGATCGAAGAGAACATGATTTAGCTGTTTCAGTTCATTGAGATTTTGATTGACTTCTTCAAACTTGAACGCAGGTTTAGTTGGATCGATTCCCCAAATCAAAATGGCTCGACTCAGCCTTGTCTCGGGATTTTGCCATTGACCAGTATTAATATATACAGGACTTACCGACTCGACACCTTCATAGCTTAAGGTTTGGTAGAGGCGATCGCGTGAGAAACTTTTCACGGAAAACAGCGTTTGAAACTGAGGATTAATCAAAACGATATCAGCTTGCAGATTGCGATGGGGTTTAATCGCTGCGTCATAGAGCGCTCCTTCAAATCCCATTTGAATAAATATGAGCAGGGTTGCAAACGTAATACCTGCGATCGCTACAAGTAGGCGAGTTTTCTCTCTTTTGACCTGCATCCATGCTAGAGGAGTTCGTTTTAAGAGTTTACGCAGCATCTTTCCCTCTTTTTTGAGACAGGTATTCAACTAGAATTTCAATGGGTTTAAACATCGCAATTGTAAATAGCACGTTAATTACATCAGGATCGTAGGCAATGAAATATTCGATATCTTCGCCACAGCTCCAAGCCCAAGAGATCGCCATGAGCATTTCCGAATTGAACAATATAGAGCTTTTCATCATTTTTCTAGATCGATGGCAACTTGAACTTGGAGATTGGTAAATTTTTCTACCCGTTTGCTATCTTTGGCTGTTAAGCGAATTTTGACCTCCACCACGCGGCGATCGAGATTCTCGCCAGGTTGATTGCTAAACACGTTTTGGCGCAGAACCTGTAAGCCCACTTGAACCACAGTTCCCTTGACTTCGTCCACAAATGCCTGACTGGAAATCTTGGCAGTTTGTCCAACTTGGATTTTGTTGACATCGGTTTGATATACCTCCGCGATCGCAACCATTTGAGCCGTTTGACCAAAATCTGCGATTCCCTGCGAACTCACCTTCTCGCCAACGCGAGTATAAATTTTGAGGATCTGACCCGCAAATGGAGCGCGAATATAAGCCTGTTGGAGTTCGGTTTTTGTCCGTTTAACCGCAGCGATCGCATTGTCAATTTCGGCTTGAGCAACCTGAATGTCCACAGGACGAACTTCCGCAATACGAGAAAGATTGGCTTCAGCTTCGTCGATCTGCGATCGCAAGGTGTCAGAGGTTCTGGTTCTAGACGATCGCGTCTCGCGCAGTCTTGCCTCTGCGGTTTCCATCGTTAAACGTTTGCTATCAAGGAGTGATTGGGAAATTCCACCTTCGCGATAGAGTTGCTGGTATCGATTTAACTCAGTCTGAGCGTTATTAAACTCTGCTTCGACCCTTGCGATCGCGGCAGTTTGGGTTGACATCTCTCCCTGTAATTCGGCTTGAATGCGCCGAATGGTAGCCGACTGCGCTTGAATCTCGCCAGACTTTGCGCCTGCTTGCACCTGTGCTAAACGTGCCTCTGCGATCGACACTCTTTTCTGTGCTTCCTCAAAAGTCGCTTGCAGGCGATCGCGACTATCTAAAACGGCAATGATTTGCCCCTTTTCCAGTCGGTCGCCCTGTTTTACTTGCAGTTCGGCGATGCGATCGCCATCTAAAATGACTGGCACTCCAAGTTTAACGATTTCGGTTTCAGGTTCGAGTCTTCCTAAAGCCGTAACTTTCTTTGTCGTAACTGTTGTGTTATCTGGCTGAGATAAGTTTCTAGCGCCAACCTGCCCAAATTGAGACAAAACATAAGTAACAATCCCTCCTGTCATCAAAATGCCCAATCCGATCGCGGCGATCGTCCAACGGTTGAGAAACTTATATTTTGAGAATATTTGAAAGTTCATCTTTGTTGTCTCAATTTATCGATGCCAATTCACAAGTCATCCAACGCTTTAGCAAAGAGGTCCGTTCGCTAAATGAAGCGCATTTCCCTTCATAGAGCTTTCCGAATAATAATCCATCAAAAAATGTCAGCATGAAATCAATCATTGCCATGTCAGAGATCTCTAGATATTCAGCGATCGCCTGTCGGTTTTTTTCCCATACATCTTGCAAAATTTGCATATCTAGGACTCCATTCAGTCGCTGATGTTGATAGAAGTCCATAAACAATAGATTTTGCTTAAAGAAATAGTCTTGGTATTTCTCCACATGATCAATCAATGCTCCAATGCGTTGCTTGAGGGTTAGATCTGGAGGGACTTCTGCGAAAAAGAGTGAAATATCTCGCTGGGTGATTTCTTCAACCAACTGCAAAAACAGAGATTCTTTACTGGGAAAATAATGATAGAGGGTTCCAGTAGATACAGCCAAACCTTTGGCAATTTCTCGCATGGTAATTTCGCTATAGCTTTTCTCGGCAAGCAGATCGAAGCTTTTATGCAAAAGCTGTTTGCGATATTGCTCGCGATCGATAATTTTGGGCATTTAAGCCAAGCCATCCAAATGATTTATATCGAACAATCGATATATTAACATGCGGTTTTTTAATTTTTCAATAGGCGTTACACATTTAATCTAGAGTTGGGGATGCTGGGGTAAAGTCCTCCATTTGCTGCTTGAGCCTCGCTTCTTCACGCACTATTATGTTTTTCATGCGTATCCTATAAATTTAAGTATTGTGTCTTTGGTGATTGGCTATGGGAAAAAAACGATCGCTTTTAGGGTTGAGTGTAGGATTGATGGTTCTGTGCTTGTCTGGAGTCCAGCAAGCGATCTCCGAAACAATCTCGCTGCGATCGGGAAACGTGCAGGCAAAGCTTTCCTATCAAGCAGATGGTCGCCATCCCAAAAATCTGAAACTCAAGATTTCTAGAAATGAGGAGGTGGTTTATAACCAATCTCTACCTGTGGGTGAGTATGATCGCTTGTTAATTAACCCACAAAGCAAGCAAAGCGTGTTGCAAGTTAGTTGATGTCTTCACCATTCTCTAAAAGTATAGATGCGATCGAAAATTGTTCGTGTTTCTGCCAAAGCCACAAGACCGAGACTAGTCTGTCTAAATTTCTCCCAAATAAAAAGTTGTCTGGGAGGGCGATTATGGCAATTCTCAATATTTTTAGAGATCGAGAACAATCTTTGCCGTTTTGGGTTTTGAGATGCAAATGAGCACGGAACCCTCGTCTATAGTTGCAGTTGGGGTCTCCAGATAGGTTACTTCCCCTTCCAGTAATTTGCACATGCAAGTACCGCAGACTCCTGCGCGACAACTGTAGTCAGGGTTTAGATCGTTCTCTTCGGCAAAATCGAGAAGGGAAACACTGTTAGGGTTCCATGTAACACTTTTTTCGGACTTAGCAAACTCGACTTTAGATTCTCCAGTTATGTCTGCTTTCGCCGACTCAATAACCTTATCGGCTTGCACAGTCTCTTTACGCTCTTTGCTGAAGGACTCAAAGAAGACTCGGCTCTCAGGGATGCCTCTTGCCATAAATCCTTCTCTTAAAGATTTCATAAACGCAGGAGAACCACAGAGAAAATATTCGGCTTCTTGTTGCACGAGTTGCTCCACCAAGGCAGCATCCGTATAGCCCGTACTTTGATAGTGACCTTCATCTTCGGGGCTAGGTTGACTGTAGCAATAATGCAAATGCAAATTGGGATTTTTCTGGGCAACTGCCAACATCTCATCGCGGAAGGCGTGAAATTTGCCTGACCTTGCGCCATGCAGAAACCAAACTTGCCGATCGCGGTTTAAAAGGGTAACAGCCTTAGCCATCGCAATCATGGGGGTAATGCCGACGCCATTACTAATCAGGACAGCAGGGAGAGACTTTTTCGGATCTAGGACAAACTTACCACTAGGCGGTTTCGCGGGAATAATCGAGCCTACCTCAATGCGATCGTGCATAAAGTTAGAGGCAACACCCGGAGGGAGATCTCGATCCTTGGGAGCACCTTCGCGCTTAATCGATAAGCGATAGTATTCATGGTTGTAGTCAGAGAGAGAATAGGTGCGAACGATCGGTCTTTTTTGTTCTGGAATATCTAGCTTAATCGTCAAAAACTGCCCTGGTTGATAATTGGGAAGTTCGCCACGATCTTCTGGTTTCAGGTAAAAAGAAGTAATTTCTTCGCTTTCTTTGACTTTTCTGACTACTTTGAGATTCTGCCAATCTTTCCAAGTCGTTTCTGCATTAAGTTCTGTTTCAGTGGACTTTTTCACCTCTTTATATTTGAGGCTTAAGCCTAGCGCACCTCCCACGATCGCAGCGGCTAGAGATGAATATAGAACGGTTTTGTAGCCTGTTTCGTGATTTGATTTGGTGACAGCGATCGCTATAGTGCCACCGATCGTAACAATAGAAAGTGCTGTAAATGCGGCTGTAACAGTTCTGAGTAATGGATTTTTGATTGCTACCAACACTTTTGCCTCGCGCTCGTTTCAGATGTTTATGCTTTCAGACCAGTGAGGTCTTTCCATAGCATCTTTCCATATTGGCTGAGTTGGAAAATGAAGATTCGCTAAGAAGTTACTTAAATATCTTTAACGATCGCTCTAAACCGATTAATTCAAATCCTGACGGGAATCCGCGATCGCTTTCAATCCAGCTTCAACACAAAGGCGATCGACAACTTCAGTCAAGCCAAATACCTTTGCCCAATGGTAAATATAAGCAAAATCGAGGTTATCCGCTTGAATTTTCAAAATGCCTAAAACATCACGTAACTGCTTTTCAGACTGCTGCCAGCTTAGTTTACTAACGATTAAATCTTCAGGAGAAGCCAGATCGATTTCAATACCACTTTCTAGAGGATAAGATTGCCGCCGCGTAAATTTCAACTGCTCGTAGTCATTCCTTACCGCAACAATCAAATCGGCACGAGAGATCGATTCAATATGAGTGATTTGTAAGGTCTTCATTTGCTCTGTAATCACTTGCTCTAGCCCAGCCACATAAAATCCTTGTTGTTCCAGTAGGTCTGATAGGCGAACGATCTGCTCTGTTGAAATCTCAATGACAATGTCTAAATCTTGGGTAGTACGAATTTCTCCATAGGCGATCGCGGCAACACCACCCGTAACATAGTAAGGGATAGATAGCTGTTTAAAAATGGAGTCTAGCTGCCCTGCCAATTGAATCGAGTCCTGAATCCAAGTCATTTCCGAACCTTGGGGAATATATGTAGATGGACAGTTTGGCAGCCATGCCTCTGCTAGTTTGCGGCTAAATTGAGTAAAAGATAAATGGGCAAATTGGCGGCGGAAACCTGCGATCGCGAACTTACGAGCACTACGGTTTAGTTGCGCTCCCATTTGTAAATGTTCCTGCACGGTCTTTTGTCGGAGCAGCGCGAAACATAGGAGGTCTGTCTCTATGGTTGTATCGATCGCTTGGGGGCGATATCCTTTTGTCGCAGTTAGTTTGGAGATTTCTACAACCATGACCATTGATCGCGTTATCGAATCCCTTAATTATAGCACCCTCATTCTATCGTAAGGGTAATATCTGACAAAGTACCAAGCCATACCAATGGTTTGGGTCAGTCCAAGACCTAATATGACGGAAGCCTTTGCTTTCCAAATCGCGAGCGAGATGCTTTAGATTAAACTTGCGCGAAATCTCCGTGAGCATGGTCTCATCTGCCTCTAGATCAATCGATAAATCGAGCGATCGCAAGTCCACCCTCTGCTGCCCAAGACTGCGAAGATGCATTTCAATTTGATGCTGCTCCTGATTGTAAAATGCCACATGCTCAAACCGATCGAGGTCGAAATCACCTTCAAACTTGTCATTGAGATGGCGTAAAAGATTGAGATTAAACGCAGCAGTTACACCCAGACTATCGTTGTATGCAGCCTCTAATACTGACTTTGGCTTTTGCAGATCGACACCCAACAACAAATATTCCCCTGCTTGTAGCACCCCAGCAAGGCGATCGCAGAAAACATCGCATTCATCAGGACTAAAATTACCCAACGTACTGCCCAAAAAGCACAACAATCTGGTGGGTAGGTGAGGTTGCGGTAAATGCTGAAGTCCTAATTCGTAAGTTCCCACAAAGCCATCGATCGCCAACGTAGGATAATCAGACAATAAAGCGATCGCGCTGTTCGAGAGAATGCTACTGCTAATATCGATGGGAACGTACTTTAAACGATCGCCGCGATCGCGATAAGCATCTAGCAAAATTCGAGTTTTTGTCGAACTCCCACTGCCTAGTTCTATTAACTCGCATTCCCCAGTAATTGCCACAATTTCAGCAGCATAGCTTTGCAAAATCGCCGCTTCAGTCCGCGTAGGATAGTATTCGTCGAGATCGCAGATCTGCTCGAATAATTCCGAACCCAATTGATCGTAAAAATATTTGGAAGGGATAGATTTAGGCGATTCCCTCAATCCTTTTACAACATCTATACCTGAATCATGATGAATGTCTTTCGGAGCGATTAAGTGCTTTAGACTCAGGCGAGATTGCCCACTACTCAAACGTACTGCGCTCGTTCTGCGATCGGAAATAGTCATTCGTTCTCTCAATTGGGTTGTTGTTTGATGTTGGAAGTCCTAGCTAAAGTGAGTTTAGGTTAAGGATGTTTCTAGCAAAGAAACTACTTTAATCCAGTAACTCGGACTTACCCCCTTTAAGGGCGAAAACTAGAAATCTTGTTCTAGGGGGAAGTCAATTCGTATCTNNTACAAGGGGAGGGCTAGGGTGGGGTAAATTCTAAATGAGAAATCGTCTAAACTTAATAATCGCCAGCCTCGCTAAGGTGGATATGAAGTTGATTTAAGAATCTCCCAATATATCCATGAAAGAATAATTATTTTGCACTCAGCGTTCTCTCATAATTTATCGGCAAGCGCACATCAACGATCGCGCCGCCTGTGGTCCCCGGCTCTAGCTTAAAACTCCCCCCGTGAGCCTCTACAATCTTTTTGACAATCGCCAGACCCAAACCATTGCCCGAGGGTTTCGTCGTAAAAAATGGTTCCGTCAGTTTTGCTAGAATTTCAGGGTGAATGCGATCGCCCCCATTACAAATTTGAATCAAGACTTCGCTGCGGATATCGTCACAACGGACATGCATGAAAACAGAGTCCCCTACCGCAACAGCTTCACAGGCATTTTGCAATAAATTAATCAAAACCTGCTTAAACTTGTCGCGATCCACAGACACGTAGATAGGAACGGATAGTGGATAAAATTCAATCTGTCTTTCGGCAACGATCGGGCTACTAGCGATATTCTTAACTATCTCTGCGATTTCATCATTTAACTCTACGGACTCAGAAAGCAAAACCTCACGTTTCGCAAACAGCAAAATTTCATTTAATAAACGTTTCAGCCGTTCTGCTTCCTCCAAAGATAAATCCAAACGTTTACGCGCACCATCAGATAATTCTAATCGCTGAAAATAAGTCAAACCCATCAACACAGTTGTTAGCGGATTGCGAACTTCATGCACGATTGTTGCCGCCAACCCACCTAATTCTGACAGCCGTTGCATTGCCTGTAGCGTTTTTTCTTGTTCCTGCTTGCGCTCCGTAATATCCTCCGCAATCCCTGCAATTCGGTAGACTTGACCTAAATTATCTACAATCGGAAACGAGCGATCGCGAATTATCCTCACTTGACCATCGGGTCGGATAATTCGATATTCAAGATCGAATTTTTGGGTATCAAAGCGATCGAAAGCAGCGTATACCTGTTCTCGGTCTTCAGAATGGATCGTATTTTTCCAAGCATGGCGATCGCGATACCAAAGTTCGCTAGATATCCCAAATATCTTTTCAAAGGGCGGACTAATATAGAGAGGGATGCCATCATGGGAATACATCCACACGACGGGTTCCAAATTTTCCGCAATCTGGCGCAGTTGCTCTTCTCTCTCCCGCAGCGCTTGTTCTACTGCCTTGCGTTCCTCAATTTCCTGTTGCAGTTTCTGATTGAGTTCCTGCTGCTGTTGATAAAGATTATAGTTATCGATCGCCGTTGCCGCTCTTTCGGCAAAAACCTCAACTAGACGAATTTCTTCTAGAGTGAATTTTCTGGGTTGTTGATGAAAGGAACAAATTGTACCGATTACGCTTCCTGTTGGTAAACGCAAAGGCACACCGAGATAGGATTGATAGCCCTCCGGTGGTTCTCCATATTCCTTGTTTAGGTCAGTATTCTCTACCGCCAGACAATGTCCGCTCTCAACAACCTGCCCTGTCAATGTGCCATGCAGCTCATAAACTGCGTTCGCGGCTTCGCCAATGTCGATAGAACTGGCAAGTACGCGTTCGAGACCGTCTTGGCATAGTGTTACCACCGACCAATCTAGCCCGACAAGCTCGCTGACACTCTTGGCGGTTGATTCCAAGTAAGCACTTAACTCACCCGCACGATAACTGAGTGCAGAGAGCACTTCCATCGTGCGTTGAATTTTACCTGCTTGTGTAAAGTCTAGATGCGAAATCATTAGATTTTTTGAGGTTACAAAGCACGCCGTTACGATCTTAACGCGAACTGGATTTCCGATTTTCCCTTTGCCAGCTAACTTATACAGACATAGCTAAGTTTGATGAACCTCTCCCTCCCAGCCTCCCTCTCCTAAAAGGCGAGGGAGGAGCAAGAAAATAAGGCTTTCAAGCCCCTCTCCTACGAGGAGAGGGGTTGGGGAGAGGTCAAATTCTAGGAAAATCAAACTCACGTAGACATAGGTCTTATTATCCTGAACTCAGGTTACCTTATATGAAGATTCGCTGAATATACCCTAAGAATTTCTTTAGCGAGAATTAAGATTTCCTTAGGGAAATGCTTAAAGTTAAATCATGTTAAACCCGCAAAGATCGTTAATATAGATATAACTACGATTTCCGCTTGACTAGAACCTTACTAAATCTAAAAACTGTTGCCATTTCTTCAAACCACAAAAACCAGAATATCTATTCCTTTAGAACCGCCCATAGCACAAGCCAAAGAGATGGAATTACAGCAAAAGCACCTAATTAGTAACATCTCTCACGAGTTACGCACGCCGCTGACGTTAATCTATGGCTATATGCAAAGCGTGCTGCGGCGGGGAGATAACTTGACCGCTCAACAGCAAGAAGCCTTAAAAATTGCGATCGCGGAAATGGAGCAAACCATCGGGCTACTCAAGAAAATGCTGGATGCCGCTCGTGCCAGTGATGGAATCGAGCCACCTCATATGGAAGCTTTATTGGTAAAAGCAGAAGTGGATAAAGCCATAAAAACAATTCAGACACAGCATACACGCACCATCCAAATTCAACCAGAATCGCTGCTGGAATTCGAGGCGATCGCGGCCGATCGCTATCAATTACAGCAGATATTAATTGAGCTGATGGAAAATGCGATTCGATATTCCCCGCCAGATACGCCGATTGTCATAAAGTTAAATAAAATTGCCGATCGCATGGCGATTGGTATTTGCGACCAAGGCTGTGGTATTCCTGATGAGGAACATAGTCAAATTTTTGAGCTGTTTTATCGCGTCGATCGCTCCCGCGCTCGAACAACGGGTGGTGCGGGCATCGGCTTAGCGATCGCTAAGGAGTTAACCGAAGCCATGGGCGGTACGATTGGCTTACAGTCACAACAGGGTAAAGGCAGCACGTTCACGGTTATGTTTCCGATCTCGTCCGCTTCATAAACACCGCTTTTTCTGGGCAAGTCAATGTTTGAATTCAATTTTTAAGTCCAGTTTTTAAATTCAATTGTTAGATATAGTCAGGATAAAACGATGGCAACTCAAATTTTATTAATCGAAGATGAAATAAAACTTGCTCAATTTGTAGAAATGGAATTGAGTTGCGAAGGTTACCAAGTCAGCATGGCGAATGACGGATTGACTGGCTTAACCCTAGCGCGACAAATTTCTCCCGATTTGGTGATTTTAGACTGGATGATGCCAGGATTGTCGGGGATTGAAATTTGCCGACGATTGCGATCGACGGGGATTAAAGTACCGATTCTTTTGGTAACGGCAAAGGATGAAATTAGCGATCGCGTGATGGGGCTTGATGCTGGTGCAGATGACTATATCATCAAGCCTTTTAGCATTGAGGAACTGCTAGCGAGAATTCGTTCTCACCTGCGCCGCACTAAGGAAGAGAATACAGATACGTTACAGTTTGAAGATCTGAGCTTAAATCGTCTCACACGCGAAGTCAAGCGGACAGGACAATTCATCGAGCTTACCGTGAGAGAATTTGAACTCTTAGAATATTTGATGGCGAATCCCCAACAGGTCTTAACCCGCGATCGCATTTTAGAGAAGGTCTGGGGGTATGACTTTGGCGGTGATTCCAATGTCATTGAGGTCTATGTTCGCACCCTGCGACTCAAACTCGAAGAGCATAATCCCAAGCGGTTGATTCAAACCATTCGCGGCGTTGGGTATGTGATGCGATCGAGTAAATGAGAACAGAAAACCAACAATCTGATTGTACCTATCATAATCGGCTCGACTGTTAGTCAAGCAACCTCCTATCTGGAATCTTGTAAAGTTTGAATGCATTTTGATACAAGTTATGCACTTCAAACATTTGTATAAACACGATCTCAAACATCCCTGTGCCACAGTCTTTAAATTCAAAACATTTCATCACTCATCTGATTTGATTTGGACTTAAAAATATGACTTATTTACTTTCTCTCATAGGAACTGAATCATCTATTGACAGATCGAAGCACTTCCTATGCTATTACATCAATAACGCTATGAATATTCAAATTGTTCGAGTAATCAGTGAGGCAAAGTGCCTTTTCGATCGCGTGGTTTTCTCAAGAGAAAGCATTTTATTTACAGCATTACCAGAATCATATTTAGAAATCCATTCACCCCTAATCGATGGGATCAGACTAAGCAGAGTTGACTGTAGGCTGTTGCATGTGAATGAAGTGAATGATCTTGCTAAATCTTTTGCTAAAGTTCCTAACTAGACTCCGATCGGAAGCTAGGAGTAAAATCCTGAGAAGAGGATGCTGCCGTTCGTAGAATTGTTGTTGCAATGGCAGGGGTTAATGAAGCGAAAGGGTAGCGATCTCTGCCCGACTGGATGCAGAAATATAGTAACGATTGAGCAAATAGAATATAGATCGAATATTTATATTTCTAATAGCTACAAATTTTAGAGTGTATGGCTTTGAGTAATTAACTGTTTTATTGGTCAATACATTTCTGATTTATATAGACTATGATGGAATTATAGGATTTATAAGAGGTTACCCATAAGCTACACTCAGATGGGAGGGAAAACCCTCAATGTGATGGTAATGAACTCATTCCCGCCGCAGTTCGAGCAAATATTTGCGAACCTTCTGACTATACCCTAAACCATAGGTCTCATCAATAACTACGCAATTGAGCCTGACATCTATATCCTCAGCAAGACAACAATAGCACCATTCCTTTCTAATCATAGGAGTTGCTCTACTTGTTGTCATACTTCTACAAATCACATTTTCTGTCAACTAAGTATAAATGTTGAATGCGATCGCTTGATAAGGTTCTCAGCTTATCCCAACATCAAGCTTCTAGAATCAGATCCATTCACAAACATAACGACTGTATCACCTTTTCTAGAGCATTCGTATCGACCCATATCGTCTGACTAATTTACCCTTATTCAAGTTTTGGAGCTTTTATCCCATGCCTTTTACCATCGAATCTGCACAGTCTATCTTTCCTGAGGTTCAGTCTGCTGCTGTCGTTCCTAAAACGATCGAACAATTTAACCAACTCAAAGCGGAAGATCAACTAGCATTAATCTGGTTTATCTTTACTGAAATGGGCAAAACGATTACGATTGCTGCTCCAGGTGCAGCCAGTATGGTTTTCGCCCAAGGAATGCTAGACCAAATCAAGAAAATGTCTCCCGTTGAGCAAACGCAGGTGATGTGCGATCTAGCAAACCATGCGGATACACCAATCTGCCGTTCCTATGGCTTCTTTAGCATGAATGTTAAGCTTGGTTTCTGGAATCAGCTCGGAGAATGGATGGAACAGGGGATTGTCGCTCCTATTCCTAAAGGCTATCAGCTTTCTCCTAAGGCAACTACTGTTTTACAATCCATCGAAAATGCCGAGCCAGGACAACAGATTACCATTCTTCGTAACACCGTGGTTAACATGGGGTTTGACTCGAAGGATCTATCCCACCCCGAAAATGTTGCCGACCCTGTCGTCGTTCCGACTGATATGGCAACTCGAACCCAAGCCAAAATCGAAGGTGTGACGAATACGACAATTCTCGGCTATATCGATCGCATGAATGCAAATGACTTTGAGGCGGCTGTGAATCTGTTCGCATCTAATGGTTCTCTGCAACCTCCTTTTCAAAAACCAATTGTTGGACATGAATTAATCCTTGCCTACATGCGAGCAGAATGCCAAGGGTTGAAGATGATGCCAGAGCAAGGTGTGATTGAGAAATTGGAAGAAGGCTATACCCCGATTAAAGTGACAGGTAAAGTTCAAACCCCTTGGTTTGGTAGTAGCGTGGGCATGAACATTGCATGGCGTTTTTTGCTCGATCCTGAAGGCAAAATTTTCTTTGTAGCGATCGATCTCTTGGCATCACCCAAGGAACTATTGAACCTAATACGCCCATAACTGCTTACGGACTCAATCGTTTGAGTTATTAGGTGATATCTAAGAAAATCCATACCAAATACTGTAGGGGCAATCCCACTGTGGTTGCCCTAGATACCACGGGGTGAGCGAAGGGGTGCTACTCCTACATCGGGTAATTTACTTGTTGGAAATCTCCTTAATCCATATTTGTTCTAAAAATGAATAAAAATGCCTACACTATATAATCCTGCGGTTTCTCAGGAACCTCGACGGAGCTTATCTAACAAGATTCCGTCTTCTATAGGAAGAGAATCTCTCTTTTTCTGACTGGAGAAAACTGGTAGATTCAAGACCGATGAAACGGATGAGTTTCAAGAGCGAAAAATGATGGAAGAGCTAGATGGTATTTTAGAGCCAGAAATTTATAATCTGGAAGATGAAGAAGAATCTTTCGATTCAGAGGAATAATCGTTCTCTTGACATCATTCTCGATCTCGCAGGGGCAATTCATGAATTGCCCCTGCGACGACAATCCAGGTGTAACGGAGTAAAAAATATAATGTCTCATAGAAGTTAAAGGAGAACTGTATTGGCTGAATTATCTACCACTACCCTTAACTTTTTAGAAATTAAGCAATTAACAAAGCCACAGGATAGCGTTTATAGCACTCTCGTTGCCTGCCTTATTATTAGCCTCTGGGGAATCAGTCTTGGGATTCTTCTAAGGCTTAATTTTTTTGATTTGGGCATATGGTTCGTCCTGAGTGCCTTACTTTGGCAAACTTTTCTATATACAGGATTATTTATTACCATCCATGATGCCATGCATGGTTCGGTGTGTCCGCAGCATCCTCAACTCAATGATTGGATTGGCTCATTGGCTGCCTTTTGCTATAGTTTTTTTTCCTATCAAGAACTTTTGCGAAAACACCAACTGCATCACCTTTATCCCGCCAGCGATCGCGACCCAGATTTTCACGATGGTCAGCATAAGCGTCTCCTAGCTTGGTACTTGCACTTCATGAGCCATTATTGGAACTGGACTCAGTTGATGAAGGTTGCTGCTGTCTTTGTTATGCTTTGCTTGATTGTGAAGGTGTCCTATCTCAATTTGCTTCTCTTTTGGACAGTTCCACCGATTTTGAGTTCAATGCAACTCTTTTACTTTGGTACTTTCTTACCCCATCGAGAACCAGAGTCAGGCTATCAAAATTCACACCGATCGCAGACAAATGCATTGCCTGTTTTGTGGTCATTGATTGCTTGTTATCATTTTGGCTATCATCACGAACATCATGCATGTCCCTATATTCCTTGGTGGCGACTTCCAGATGTTCATAGAATATTTATCAAGCGAGTAGGAGCAATTCACGAATTGCCGAATTCTCAATAAATTGCCCGACTCTCAAATTGAAGCAGCAGTGTTTCGACAAGGCATTCGCTAGAATGGTATATTCTGCTTTTGCAAGTGTGGAGAACTTATGCGGTTGAATGTAGGATGCCGACTTTTATTTGAAGCGATCGCGCCTTCTCCTCTCATTCTCATGCTCCGACCCCTTAGTGGATTGGGGCAGCGAGTAGTGTCCGAAGAATATCGGTTTGAACCCAACGTTCCTGTAGTTGAGTATATCGATAGCTATGGCAACCTCTGTCAACGACTGTTAGTTCCTGAAGGCATATTTCAAGTAGACACCTCGGCAACGGTGGAAACAGCGGATGAAATTGATGTCGATCCTTGTGCAACTTTCGTTCTCGTGCAGGAATTACCAGATTACACCCTCCAATTTCTCCTACCCAGTCGCTACTGTCAATCGGATTTACTCGGTGGGTTAGCCAATGAGATTACTGCGGGTATTGAGTCTGCCTACGAGCAGGTGGAAGCGATTAGAAATTGGATTTACACCCACATTGAGTATCGTTATGAAACCAGCAACGCCTCCACATCAGCGATGGAAACCGTAGAAACCCGCGTGGGTGTATGTCGTGATTTTGTTCATTTAGGAATTGCACTATGCCGTAGTCTGACGATTCCAGCACGTATGGTAGTTGGCTATCTTTACGAACTCAAACCCATGGATCTCCATGCTTGGTTTGAAGCCTTTGTGGGCGATCGCTGGTATACCTTTGACGCCACGCAACCCAAACCTCGCGGGAACCGTGTCGCGATCGCCTATGGTCGAGATGCGGCAGATGTAGCTTTAGCAACTCAATTTGGGCTCTTAACCCTCACTAGCATGGGGGTATGGGTTCGCGCATCGGATTCTATAAGCGATCGGAATCGTTGATTACAAGCTATAATGACCATATACCAGCGACATCGCTACAAGGTGCGAGGTATCTAATATCGCTATGAAGCTTTGAGTCACTCTAGGCTACCGAGGCTTCTAACCCTACAGAATTGAGCCAAATTATAAAAATTTTGATTGGAGATATCGTTATGTCAAAGGAAAAAAAGGGCAATAAAGAATCTAAAAAGCCTAAAGCTACAAAAGAAGAGAAAAAGAATCGGAAAGCTGCTAAAAGAGAGGGCGGAACCACCACACTCTTCGATAAACCCCAGTAATTCTCTACTGCCGTCATTCTATTTCATTGGTCATCAGTAATTTTTAGTTGTTTTAAAATTCTGCTTCTCATTTAACGTGAGAGGTAGAGTTTTTTGTGCGCTTTACAAATAGAGATGCTTTTAGAAAACATTCAACTCATTGAACATCAGTTCGGGATAAAAAACCTGAAACGCTATATATCCCATAGGATCCCCCCCAGCCCCCCTTACAAAAGGGGGGAGATTCTTTTGCAAGGGGGATGCCCGATAGGGCAGGCAGGGCTGTTTCATTCTTGAGTAAATAGGAGAAAAGAAGTAAACCTAAAGGCAAAATGAGAGTATTTGCTTGATATTATGGCTTAAATGGCTAATTGCCTCCGTCAAAGCATCAAAAC